>JBKDOR010000085.1:0-114236 GCA_046342775.1 Synechococcaceae cyanobacterium | reverse complement strand
GCTCCAGCACCAGCCCGGCCTCCGAGGCCCATCGATGAGGCCGGCCCCCTCGCCGCTGCCGCCGCTGCGGCTGCCGCGGGCATTGCTCGATCCCGGCGATGCGGGTTTGCCGGCGGCCGATGCCGATGGTCTGGTGGCGGTGCGCTTGGCCCATCGGCAGGGGCGGATCAGCGCCATCCAGCCCTGGTTCCCCGGCCCGGAGGCCGAAGGCGCCGATCCACCGCTGGCCCTCACGCCACCGGTGGAACCCCACGCCCACCTCGACAAGGCCTACAGCTGGCCCGCGTTCCCCAACCGTGAGGGAACCCTGGAGGGGGCGCTGGCCGCCAATCTCCGCGAGGCGCAAGCGCGCAGCGGCGAGCTGGTGCTGGAACGGGGCGAGCGAGCGCTCAACAGCGCCTGGCGCCACGGCCTGCGGGCGGTGCGCAGCCACATCGACAGCCAGGGGCCGGCCGCCGAGGCCAGCTGGGAGGCCCTGGTGGAGCTGCGCCAGCGTTGGCGCGGCCGGGTGGAGCTGCAGCTGGTGGCCCTGGTGGCCCTCGACCACTGGCTGACGCCGGAGGGGGAACGGCTGGCGGCCCAGGTGGCCGCCCACGGCGGACTGCTGGGCGGAGTGCTGGGAGCTCCGTTCCTTCGGGGGCCCCACGATCGCCGCGCCATGGCCGCGGTGCTCACCCTGGCCCGACGCCTCGGCTGCATCGGGATCGATCTGCACATCGATGAAAGCGATGCCGACCACGGCCGCGGCCTGGAGCTGCTCTGCGAGGTGATGCGCCCTGGCCATGAGGGACCGCCGCTCACCTGCAGTCATGCCAGCAGCATGGGCCTGCTGCCCGAGCGGCGCTGCCGCCAGCTGGCAGAGCGGCTGGCGGAACGCCAGGTGCGGGTGGTGGCTCTGCCCACCACCAATCTCTGGTTGCTGGGTCGCCGGCCGGCGACCACGCCCTGCCTGCGCCCCCAGGCGCCGATCCACCAGCTGCAGGCCGCCGGCGTGGAGGTGGCCATCGGCGGCGACAACGTGCGGGATCCCTGGTACCCCGGCGGCGATTTCGACCCGGTGGATCTGCTGCGTTTCGCCATGCCAGCCTGCCATCTGATGCCCTGGCAACGCCAGGGCATCAGCCCCTTTTGCGGCGCCGCGGCGCGGTTGCTGGGGCTGGACTGGGATGGCGTCATCCGTGCTGGCTGCCCAGCGGACCTGCTGGTGCTCGATGTGGCGGACTGGAGTGAACTGCTGGCTCGGCCGCCCCAGCGGCGGGTCCTGCGGGGCGGCTGCTGGTTGCCGGAGGCCCCCCCCGCTGCCCCCCATCCCCGCCTGCGCCCCTTCCTGGCGCACGATCGCTCCCACGCCTGAGTCAGCATCGCGCCGCGACGAAGGGCCGCCAGCCGGTCAGCCTCAGCGAGCGGCCGTGCTGCCGTCAGCGCCGGGTCAAGATGCTGGCAACGCGGCTGCCCGCCGCCATCCCCCTTGATCGGCGGCACCGTTTCAGCTCCGAACCTCGATGCCCCAGATCGTGCCGAAACCCGCCTCTGCCGACCAGCTGGAGGCCCTGGCCAAGGCCTTGGTCGCCAGCGGCTTGGAGCCGATCCGCCAACCGGAGGATCTCAAACGCCTCTCCCAGGATCGCCACGATTTCTCACCGCTGCTGACGCCCTTGCTGAGCGGCTGCCGCGCCCAGCTGGCGGTGCGGGTCACAAGCGTGGACCAGGTGCGGCAGGTGGCCGCGGCCTGCTTCCAGGCCAAGGTGCCGCTCACGGTCCGGGGGGCTGGCAGCGGCAACTACGGCCAGTGCGTGCCCCTGGTGGGGGGGCTGGTGGTCGATCTCGGCGGGTTGCGGCTGTTGCGCCAGCTGGAGGCTGATAGCCAGGCGCTATGGGTGGAAGCGGGCGCCCTGCTGGCGGATATCGATGCCGAGCTGCTGCCCCGGGGCCGGGCGCTACGGCTGGCGCCGAGCACCTGGCGCAGCGCCACGGTAGGCGGCTTCATCGCCGGAGGCTCCGGCGGCATCGGCTCGTTGCGCTGGGGCTTCCTGCGCGATCCCGGCAATCTGCTCGGACTCGAGGTGGTCACCATCGAGGCGGAGCCTCGGCTGCTGCGGCTTGATGCCCAGGCCAGCGAGCCGCTCAACCATGCCTACGGCTGCAACGGCATCGTCACGGCCCTGCGCCTGCCCAGTTGTGAGGCCGTGGCCTGGCAGCAACTGGTGGTGGGCTTCAGCGCCTGGGATCAGTCGCTGGCGGCCGCTCAGGCCCTGCCGACCACGGCTCTACAGCTCAATTCCCTCTGCCTTCTTGAGGCGCCGATCGCCGCCCGATCCCCGTGGCCGGCTGGCTGTCCTGGCGCCGAGGCCGGAGAGCACCGTCTGTTGGTGTTGGCCGCTCCGGACACGCTGGAGGTGTTGCCGGGCTGGTTGGCCCGCCGTGGCGGCGAACTGCGCTGGCAGGCTCCCCAGGGCCAGAGCCGGGGGTTGCCGCTGCGGGAGCTCACCTGGAACCACACCACCCTGCACTGGCGCGCCCACAGTCCCGACTGGACCTATCTGCAGCTGCTGTTGCCCCAGCCGGAGGGGCCTGCTCTGGCGTCGCTGCGCGCCCGCTGGGGCAAGGATCTGCTCTGGCACCTGGAAGCGGTGCGGCACCAAGGGGCAGCGCGACTGGCCTGCCTGCCGCTGCTGCGCTGGCGGGGCGAGGCGGACCTGCGGGCGCTGCTCGACCACTGCGGCAGCCTTGGGGCGCAGGTGTTCAATCCCCATGTGCTGACGGTCGAGGACGGTGGCCTCGGGGTGGTGGATGGCGATCAGGTGGCCGCCAAAGCCGCCTACGATCCCGCCGGATTGCTCAATCCCGGCAAGTTGCGCGGCTGGTTGGAGCGCCAGGGCTGAACGGGCGGGTCCAGGGCCGGAGGGCCGTCGCCCTGGTGAGAGCGCCACCTTCAGCCAGCTGCCCTCCCAAAATGGAGGAACCCCCTGGTTCGGACTCTGGATCTTTCCCATTTGCTGCCCGAACTGTTCAGCTTCGCCCTGGCGATCGCCTTCAGCCCGCTGCACATCGCCCTGCTGTTGCTGCTGCTGCTCGGTCCCGATCCGCTGCGACGTGGTGGCTGGTTTGTGGCCGCCTGGATCGCCGTGGCGGCCGTGGAGATGACGGTGTTGCTCAGCCTCGGCCACAGCCTGCTGCTGTCGATGACGAAGGGCAGCGACCACCGCACCGGCCTGGATCTGCTGGCGGCGGGCGGGCTGCTGGCCCTGGGGATCAACAGCCTTCTGGGCCGCGGGGAGCGGGGCAAGGGGACGGCGCCAGCCTGGAGCGCACGCCTCGACGGCTTCAGCAGCATGGCCCTGCTGCCATTGGTTGGCCTCAGCGTCGCGATCCAGGTGTTCAGTCCCGATGATCTGTTTCTTGCCTTCAAGGCCGCCGCCGCCCTGCTGGAGGCCAACCTGGCGCGGCCGTTGGAGGTCTTGATCACCGGGGCGTTCAGCCTGGCTACCGCCGCCTTTTTGTTGCTGCCGTTGCTGGCGGTGCTACTTCTGGGATCCCAGCGGGTGCAACCGCTGCTGCAGGCCGGCAAAGCCTGGCTCTATCGCCGAGCCGATGGGCTGGTGGGGGTGATGAGCTTGGGGCTGGCGGTGTATTTCAGCTGGCAGGGTGTGGAAGGTTTGCGCTTATCCTGAGAGCCCGCTGGGGTTTGTCCTGAAACCTGAAACCCCGCCGGCGCTGGTCGCGCTGTCGGCGACGCTGATGCGAAGTATCGATCAGCGTTCAGGGGAGCGGGAATGACGCTTGCGAAGATTTGTTTTGGAACTGGGATTATAGTTCATGCCAAAAAATGACTGCCAGTAACGAAAAAACCAACGCACCGATCGCCTTGCCCTGGATCGCCCGCGACTGAACAGGCGAGCCAGCCCCAGGGCCAAGAACAGCAGGACAACAAACAGAACGGGCGCTGTTGAAGCAATGGCTTCAGTCAGCGTGGATCGACCCACATGCCCGGGCAGCTCAACAACGGGCAACCTGGATCCTTCACGAGCTGGCATGACGTCGACTGGCAGGGCCAACTCGATCAAAGTTGTCCATGAGCAGCATAGGCTGTGTAGTTTGCAAAGATTGTAGCTGAAAGCCGGTCCACTGTCGATCGTGCACTGCCTCGATTGAAGAATACCTTCAACAAGTGACAGCCAAGCGACTACCAAAATGCGCGAACAAGTCAGTCGATGGAGGCACGTTGTGCCGATGCAGGGGCAGCGAAGGTCAGAAGTCAGTCTTTGCGTTCTTTCGATGAACACTGTCCTTGGGGGTCAGTGGCTCGGCTCATCAATCCGAAGAGCACAGGCGTTCGCAGAAGCCGAAGGGAAGCAACAAATCGAAGAGAGTTAGTCCTTCAAGTTAACGGATTCCCAGTGCGTGCTGATTTCAATTGGAAGTCGTTGACTGGATTTCAGCCAGGAAGGGTGGACTTTGCCAGGTTACGAGCCAGAATGCGTTTGCTCATCTCGGATTTCAAGCTGCGATGGCTCGGACTCCTGTTCCGCTTGCACAATCAGACTCCAATATTTTGGATCGCGAACAGGTTGCACTTGTGGACCCTTGGACCAGGGGGTCCATCCAGAAGGGGAGTATTGCCCCGATTGACCAGTGCGCAGCTTGTGCAGCAGGATAAACAGAAGAATAGCGAATGCTCCCAACGCGAGCCATGGCGCGACCGCAGCCACGGGATGAGATTCAGGCTGTCGACCGACTGGGCGGATCGGTGCTGGAGGTAAAGGCACAACGGGTATTTGGGCAACCATGACGGCGTTTCTCATCAAATTAACTGTAAACAATTTGACAGGGAGGCAAAATAGGGCCCTGTGACCGGGATCGGCATCAATGCCGATTCGAGGGGGTTCTGACCTTCAGGCTGTCCGAATATAAATGGAGTGAACTGCGGAAGCGTTCGTCTGATGGCAGCTTGTAGCACTGGATGCCCAAAGACAGGCAGCCAGGCGGCTGAGCCAGATCGCTGGATCTCCAAGGTCCAGCCGGCCGAGCGCCGCTTCACCTGGGGGGCCTGGGAGAAAACTCACCTTTGGGGCTGCTGAGCCGCTGAACCGTCGTTGATACCCGGCGGATCCTCAGCAATTGCTTCTAGCCACAGGCTCTGGGAGGAGACCGATCCCGGCTCCGCCACCATCGCCACCCGACGACTGGCGCGGCTCACCGCCACGTAGACCAGTTGCCGCCGCAAGCGCTCATCGGCGGGGCGGAACACATCCGCCGCCACGAACACCTCCTCGAACGTGCTGCCCTGGGCCCGATGCACACTCAGCACAGCGGCCGGTCCGAGGGCTGCAAATGCATCGCGCAGCAGAAAGAAGCGCCTCCACAAGGCCCGCCCGGCGGTTTTGCCAGCCGCCGCCGCCTCTTGGCGCAGCCGCTGCAGCGCCTGGTCCAGCTGTTGACGCCCTGCGCTGCCGATCGGCGGCTGCAGCCGCAGCACCAGCTGGTGGAGGCCGTGATCGACTGTCACCTGCCAGGTCTCGATCACCGCCTCATCGCTTGCCGCTCCGAAGGCGGCCAGATCACAGCTCTCCGGCCGCACATCCCGCACCAGCAGCTCCCGGTTGGACGCCAGCACCAGATCCGGCTCTTCAGCCAGCTCCTCACCAGAGTGGCAGGCCGGCGCCATCACGGCCTGGCGGGTGAGCAGCACCTCCCCGGGCAGCACCGGCACCTGGTCAGCCATCTCCCCGTGCAGAGCGCGGCGGGCGATCGGCACCAAGCGCTCAATCGTGCGGTTCGTATAGCAAACAATCCGCGCCACGTCGGGATCATCCCGTTCCGCGCTGCGCCGGAGGGCGTTCTGAACCTCCTGCAGCCAGGTCCGTTGATCCAACAGAGCCACCTCCCCCTGATCGCTGCGCACTGGAGCCAGGATCGGCGGCACCCGGCACGGCAAGATCCCCTGACGCAGACCCGTGGCCAGGCGCAGCACCGGCCCCTGGTGGCGCACCACCTGCCGCAGGCTGGCCCCCTGGGCACGTTTCAGGGCAAACACAGGGCTTTCGTCCTCTCCCACTGGAGGCAACTGGGCCGGATCGCCCACGAACACCAGCCGGGTTTGGAAGGGATGGGCTGAGCGCAACGTGATTTCCATAAGCTGGCTATCCACCATCGAGGCCTCGTCGATCAGCACCAACCCCAAGTGCTCCAGTGCCAGAGCGGTCTGGGCGGTTTCCTCGCAGCGCTCCCGATCCCGTTCGCGGCGCAGCTTGAGCCGCAGCAAGCGATGCAGCGTTGAGGGATACCAGGTGGGTTTCAGGCGCGCGTGCTCCAACTGGCGCTGCAGCACCGCCACGGCTTTGTGGGTCGGGGCGACCACGGTCCAACAGAGGCCGGTCTGATCCGCAAGCGCCAGCAGCCTCATCGCCAGATAGGTCTTGCCTGTGCCGGCATAGCCGCGCAGCACGAAGCAGCCGTTGGCGGCAGGCCCCTGCAACCAGGTGAGGAAGGCGTTGAGGGCGCCCGCTTGATCCTGGGTGAGATCAGATTCAGGGTTCATCGGCTGCCTCTCCACGAGTGGCTCGGAGCGCACGCCGGCAGCGCCGCTTCGGGCTGGGTGTCGCTCCAGAGTTCAGCCCGCCAGCAGGCCGAGGCTTTGCAGGAGTTGCAGCGGCGATCCCACCCAGGCCAGGCCAGGCAGTGCCACGGCCGGTCCCAGAAGACTGCCGACGAGCACCTCCAATCGCGTATGGCCAAGGTTTTCCTTGAGCGGGATCGCGACCTCCCCCGGTTGGGCAGGCCAGAGCTCAGGCGGCAAGGCATTCACCCGGGCAGCGATCCTGCCGGCCATGAAGCGCACGCCGCTGGCGTCATAAAGAATGATGAAGGAGAGGCTGGCCGCCAGGGCGAACAGAGGGTCGTCAAATCCCCGCTCCCAGCCCAGGGCGGCGGCGGTTCCGGTCATCAGCGCGGAATGGCTGGAGGGCATCCCACCGGTTTCGGCCAGCACGGCGGGTCGCCAGCGCCGGTGAACCACCAACTCCACCCCCAACTTGGAGACTTGAGCGAACCCGCAGGCGGCGAGGCCCCACCAGAGAACGGCGTTGTCAAGCAGAGCCAGGAGCGCTTGGCTGTCGTGCAGGCCGCTGGGCCAGGTGGGGGCAAGGGTCATCGGTCGCGGCTGGTGATGAAGTCGGCCAGGGCCAACAGGGGCGCCGCCTTCCCATGGGCACCGTAGGGCTCGAGTGCCTGCTTGGCTTCGGTGACCAGCGCCTCAGCCCGCTGACGCGATTCCTCAAGGCCGAGCAGCTTGGGATACGTGGTCTTGTTGGCGCTCAGATCCTTGCCCGCCGTCTTGCCCAGCACCTCGCTGCTGGCCGTGACATCAAGGATGTCATCGATGATCTGGAAGGCCAGGCCGATCCCGCGGGCATAGGTCCGCAATGCCGCCATCAGGCCCTCCTTGGCGCCGGCGATCAGCGCACCACTCAGCACGCAGGCCCGCAGCAATGCGCCGGTCTTATGCACATGGATGTATTCCAGGGTCTCCAGGCTCACCTGCTTGCCCTCGCTTTCCAGATCCACCACCTGGCCCCCCACCAGGCCGGGCGCGCCAGCCGCCAGGCTCAGTTCCCCCACCACAGCCAGCAACCGCTCGGCGGGAACCCCCGGGCTGCGCAAGGCCACCATTTCGAAGGCCCGCGTGAGCAGGGCATCCCCCGCCAGGATGGCGTTGGCTTCCCCGAAGACCTTATGGCTGGTGGGGCGACCACGCCGCAGGTCGTCGTTATCCATGGCGGGGAGGTCGTCATGGATCAGCGACATCGTGTGAATCATTTCCAGCGCCACTGCCGTGGGCATGGCCAGATCGCTATTGCCGCCGGCGAGTTCACAGGCCGCCAAGCAGAGAATGGGGCGCAAGCGCTTGCCACCCGCCAGCAGGGAGTAGCGCATCGCCTCCCGCAAATTCTCGGGCCGTTCGGGGCCGAGGGAGGCGTCGAGCGCCCGTTCAACCTTCGCACCCGCTTGCTTCAGGTAGGTCTTGAAGTCGAAGGCGTTCGAATCCCCCGGAGAGGTGCTGTCAGCCGTTGTCAGCGCCGCGGTCATCGGGGATGGGCCTGGGGCCATGGGGAGATGGGCGGGATTCTCTCAGGCCGGCCCCTCGCCGGGTACCCGTGCTCTCGCCCATGCCGTTGTTCCGGGCGGAAGGCCTAAGGCACGAGATCCTGCATCGGGTGTTCCAAGCCGTGGTGGCGGCACCACGCCACCACCGTGTTCACCAGCAGCATCGCCACCGTCATCGGTCCAACGCCACCAGGCACTGGCGAAATGGCACTGGCGATCGGCTCCACCTCCTCGAAGCGCACGTCGCCGCAGAGGCGGGCCTTGCCCTGGGGTTCCGCATGGACATCGGGCTCCCGCCGGTGGATTCCCACATCCACCACCACCGCCCCGGGCTTGACATGCTCGGCTCCGATCATCCGCGGCCGCCCGGCCGCCACCACCAGCACATCCGCCTGATGGGTGAGTTCGGCCAAATCCGTGGTGCGGGAATGGGCCACGCTCACGGTGGCGTCAGCGGCCTGGAGCATCAGCGCCATCGGCTGGCCGACCAGGATGCTGCGGCCCACAACCACAGCCCGCTTGCCGCGAAGACTCACCCCCACGTCCGCCAGCAGGGCCATCACGCCGGCGGGGGTGCAGCTGCGCGGGCCCGGCTCCCCTTTGAGCAGGCGCCCGAGATTCAGGGTGTGCAGGCCATCCGCATCTTTCTCCGGGTCGATGGCCGCCAACAGGAGCCGCTCGTCCAGGCCCGGCGGCAGGGGCAGCTGCAGCAGAATCCCATCCACAGCGGGATCCGTGTTGAGGGCCACGATCCGTGAGCGCACCTCCTCGCTGGACGTGCCGCTCGGCAGATGGCCGCCAAGATTGCGCAAGCCCACCCGGTCGCAGGCCTTTTCCTTGTTGCTCACGTAGACACCGCTGGCAGGATCATCACCCACCCGCAGCACGGCGAGTCCAGGCGGCGCCAGAGCGGGATGGAGGCTGCGGGTCTGGCCAATGAAAGTGGCCAGGCGCTGCTCGATGCCAGCTGCCAGCCGACGTCCGTCGAGGAGGGTGGCCATGGCGGCAAACGGTCCAGGAGCCTGCATCATCTCCGGCTGCCCCCAACCTGCGGGTTGCCGGGGCTGCAGTCCGACGCTGGGAGGTGGGTCATGGCAGCGTGCGCAAGCGCCGTTGGGGTTGGCAGGGGTAGCCTTTTGCTTCACGCTTTCGATCGTTGCGGGCGCTGCGCCGGCTGAACCTCATCTGGCGGCACCTCTTACGTTGGGAACGGCCCGGTCAGGCCTTGGTGCGTTGGCGAACCAATGCCCTGGTGATCGTTGTGCTGGCCTGTTTGCTGGTGGGGGCGATCAGCAGCTGGCCCTCGCTCATGGAACCGAGCTTGCAAGTGGGCCGCCCTTCGCCATTCACGCGGCGAGCCCCCAAGGATGCCTTGGTGGTCGACAGTGCCGAGCTGGAGCTGCGGCGCAGCCAGAGCTTGCCCCGCACGCGGGTTCTGGTGATCGATTCCCAGATGAACCGTCAGCTGCGCAACCAGTTGGAGCATCGCCTGCAGTTGGTGCGGCAACAGCGGGGCACCCCTCAGCCGCGCATCGATCCCATCAACCTCAGCCCCGAGCAGCGCCGCTGGCTCAACCGCCTGGAGCCTGAAGGGTTCCAGAATTGGGAGATGGCGGTGCTCCAGGCTCAGCAACGCATGCTCGGCCAGGGTCTGAACGGCACCCTCGCCGACGTGATGCTGCAGCGAGCGGCCAGCCTGCAGCTTGAAGGCTTGAGCGAGCCTGGCCGCAGTCTCGGTTCCCGTTTGCTGGCCGAAGGGCTCAGGGGCCGAAGCAATCTGCGCCCCGACTCGATCCTGAGCCAGCGACGGCTCGAAGAGATCGTCAGCCAGCGGGGGCTGCCAACGATTCAGGTGCGACACGGCGATTTGATCGCCCATCAAGGGGAGCCCCTGACGTCTCAGGCCATTGATGTGCTCGATTACTTCGGGCTCAGCAATCGACGGCCGCGGCCCCTGCTCTGGTTGCGGGCGTTCCTGTACACCGCTGCCGCCTGCGGCGTGATGGTGCTGGTGATGCGTCGCTGGCGCGCCAGCCTGGAGCCGCGTCAGGCGCTGCTGGCCCTCGCCATGCTGCTGGTTGTGCAGCTGGTCAAGCTGCTGCTCGGGCCCCACGTCAGCCCCCTGGCCCTGCTGCTGCCGCCGACGCTGTTGATCGCCCAGGGACTTGGCACCCCCGCCGGTCTGGCCTGGCTGGCGATCGCCGGCCTGCTCTGGCCCTACGGCCTGCCGGCCTCCCTCGAGGTGCGCTTGCTGATCGCCGCGGCGGTCGCCGCCTGCGCGGCCCTCCTGGCCGGCCGCCAGCGCAATCGAGCCCAGCTGCTGCAGCTGGCCGTGTTGCTGCCGTTGGTGGCCGCCGTGCTTCAGGCCTTGGCACTGCAGCTCGGCCTGCTGAACGGCGCTGGCAGCCCGCTGGCCGTGGGCCCGGACCTCGTCTCCGAGACCCTGCTGGTGGTGGGTCTGTTGTTGGCGGGTCTGTTGTTCTCACCCTTGATCGAAAGCTCCTTCGGACTGCTGACGCGAGCGCGGCTGATGGAGCTGGCCGATCTGGAGCGCCCCCTGCTGCGCCGGCTCTCCACCGAAGCGCCGGGCACCTTCGAGCACACCCTGATGATCTGCGGCTTGGCGGAAGAAGGCGCCCGGGCCATCCGGGCGGATGTCGACCTGATTCGCACCGGCGCTCTGTATCACGACGTGGGCAAGTTGCATGGTCCCCAATGGTTCATCGAGAACCAGGAGGAGGGCGCGAACCCCCACGATGCGCTCGATGATCCCCTCGGCAGCGCCGCCATCCTTCAGGCCCACGTGGATGAAGGGCTGCGGTTGGCCCGTCGCCATCATCTGCCCAGACCGCTGGCTGACTTCATCCCTGAGCACCAGGGCACCCTGAAAATGGGCTATTTCCTGCATCAGGCTCGGCAACGGGATCCGGCGGTTCCGGAGGCTCGCTTCCGCTATCGCGGGCCGATTCCGCGCAGCCGTGAGACGGCGATCCTGATGTTGGCGGATGGCTGTGAGGCGGCACTGCGGTCCCTGCCGCCTGATACCACCAAGGCCGACGCCCAAGCCATGGTGCGGCGGCTGGTGGAGGCTCGGCTCAGCGATGGTCAGCTGGCGGCCAGTGGCCTCAGCCGGGCCGAACTCGAATTGGTGATCCGCGCCTTCGTGCGGGTGTGGCGGCGCATGCGCCATCGCCGCATCCCTTATCCGATCGCTCCCCGCAAGGCGTTCAGCGCCTGAACAAAGCCGGAGCCTTGGCAAGAGCCAGTCCGAGTGCCAACGCTGCCAGTCCGGCCAGCAGATCGCCGAGCGCCCGCTGCACCAACGGGGCCATCGCCGCGGGATCCAGGAGGCGACTCAACTCGAGGATCCAGGTGCTGAAGGTGGTGAGGGAGCCACAGAAGCCGATCCCGGCAAGGAGCATCAGCCGAGGACGCCGCCTGGCGTGAGGCAGCAACAAACCGAGCAGCAGGCAACCGGCCAAGTTGGCCTCGCGCGGATTCTGTAGTTGCCAGCGCAGCAGGGCTCCGGGCACGGCCCCGCAGGCCACCAGCCACAGGTTCTCCAGTTCCTGGCGACGCCGGGACATCATCGCCATTCAGGCTTGGCTCAGCAGCAGGCCGAGGCGCAAGGCCAGCAGGCCGCCCAGGATCGAACCCAGGCCAAGCGCAACGGCCTCGCCCAGCTGACGCTGCGCCAGGGCGTTCCAGAGTTCGCCGATGAAGGTGGAAAAGGTGCTGAAGCTGCCTAAAAAACCCGTGACCAGCAGCAGTTGCAGCCGTCCTGCCCCAGGGCCACAACCCTGCTGCACCCCCACGATCAGGCCGAGGCTGAAGCAGGCGATCGCATTGACACCGAACGTTCCCCAGTGCCGCCTGGGCAACAACGGCTCCAGATGGTTGATCAGGCGGAAGCGCAGCCAGGCGCCAGGCACGGCGCCAATGGCCACCAACAAGGTGGCCTGGCCAGCGTCAGGTGTGGCCGGCAGAACCGCGCTCATGAGCCCCTCCACAGGCGCAAGCCTTCGCTGGGGCGGCTGCGCAGCTTGCGCTCCAGCACCACCGCGGTCGGCAACAGCGTGATCGCATTGGCCACGATCAAGGGGCCGTCGCCTGTCAGCAGGCCGTATGCCAGCCAGGTGCTGATTCCGCAGGTGAGCAGCAGGCACATCGGCAGCGACAGGGCGCGGGTGTCGCCGCTGCGCACGGTCTTGTAGGCCTGCGGAAAGAAGCTCACGGTGGTGAGGCTTGCGGCCAGGTAGCCCAGCACGGTCACCGGCAGCGGATGGGCCATGGCGGCAGGAATGCAGGTGCAAGCACTCTGCCGCCTGGTGCTCATCTTTTCGGGATCGGATCCAGCCCTTCGTGGCGCCGGTTGCGCAGCTTGCGCTCCAGCACCAAGGCCATCGGCATCAAGGCCAGACCGTTGGCCACCACGATCGGGCCACTTTGGCTGAAGACTCCATACAGGAGCCAGATGGCCAGAGCGCTCGTGCGCAGCAGGCACATCGGCAGCGACAGGGCGCGGGTGTCACCGCTGCGCAGGGTTTTATAGGCCTGGGGGAAAAAGCTCAAGCTGGTGAGGCTGGCGGCGGCGTACCCCAGCACGGTCACGGGCAGCGGGTGGGGCAAAGCTGAAATAATTATTCTAGCACCAGCAAAACTATCTTGAAGGCTCAGATTCACCCATCTCTCTGCAATCAGCTGACTTGGCGTGTCGCCGAGGCCAGCCGCCTGTGTTCAGAGTTGAACCCTCAGTCAACCAACTGTCGTCCTGCAGGACATCTCGTACCACGATCACCCCACTGGCGTCTGCGCATGGCTCGACCGCAGCTCTGGCCGAGCGGTTCTGGCCTTCAACAAACTTGGAAACCAGGACGATGAGCGCAACCCACGGCCCGTCGCGCTCCCCGGCGGGATTCTTGCCAACGCCACGAGCCGATGCGCAAGCCTGGCTGGGAGGCTGCGAACATGATGGGCTGAATCTTGAGCACCACTTTGGTGCTACGGAGCCCCATCCTTTCCCTACTGAACCGTGGCGCAGCTGCGGCACAGTTCAGGACGATGCTTCAGCCCATCTCCCACCCGCGCGATCAGGTGCAACCTCAGCTCGAATCCAGGCTGGGCCAAACCTGCTTCAGCCGCAGAACCGGATGCAACAGGCGGTCCCGAGCTCTCCATGCAGAGCCTGTCCTCCAAGAGTTCAACAACCCCTATCTCATGACAGTGTCTCCAAGTGGCCGTTCGCCAGTTCCTCGGCGCTCTCCTTGATGAGATCGTCAACACTGAACTGCGTGAATGGATTGATTTGCGGCTTCAGGGATGGGCGTGGCTTGCGAAGGCACGTGTTGACGTCAATGCACTCACGGATTCCAGCCATTCTGCTGGCTGCCTCTATCATGGCGTTGGCAATTTGTTGAGCTTAAACAAGATAAGCAATGCATGCCAGTGGATACGCACTCGTGCAGTTGGACAAGCACGGGACCCTTCGCCGCTTCTCTGCTTGGCTTGAACAAGCAGCACGCGAGTTGGAAGCGCTTCTTGCTGAAGGCAGCTGGCGCGGGACAGGCCTCTTGCCGACCTGATCGCCCTGGAATGCATCCACAACGCGTTGCGCACGATCCTGCACAGAGCAAGGTACGCCGCTTGAAACGCAGCCCAACGTGTGCATGGCCGGGGCTCACCACCCTCAAGGCCACACGATCAGGCGAGCAAGTTGGCTGGACAGCTGGGCTAAACTACTTGTAAGTATTGATCGAGTAAAAATTAGATCTTTTATGCGCAACTCATCTGGCCTTAGTGAGATCCTGCTACTGCAGATTGCTGGAAAAGATCGATTCGGGCGCCAAGGTGAGGCTCTTGCGTGGATCCTGAGAAATCCAGATTGCAGCTGGCCACCAGTTGACCCTGAAAGCAGGCTGGGACGCAGAAATAGATGCAATCTCAGCGGGTATCCTCAAGGCTCGTTGTATTAACGTGAATGGCGATGCGGCTGTCATTGTCTTGGTCGGAGCGACTGCAATCGTCGGAGAAAAGCCCTGCTTGCGCCGCAGCCAATTTGCACTGTTGATGTCGTGCCTGTGAAGCCATCTCTGCTTGTTGAATGACGTCAATATTTAAGGCAGGAAAAGATGGAGAATATTCGTTCGTTGATCCGCTCCATTGCTTGCTTGCAAGCGCGTCGCTTGGCTTTGCCGCTATGGGCGAGCGTTTGATGCTGATGAAGAAGATGCCATTACACGGCCTCCGGCCATCCTGCTCGACCTGGCATGCCTCTTGGGACATCGGAGAGATCCCTCCCCTCCAATTCCACCAATTTTGCAACAGGAGATTGCGGCCTTGGCGGGGCTTTCCCAGGGAACCACGTCCACGCGCATGAATCCGCTGATGGGCAATGGCACGCTCAAACGTCTTGATGCTGGATTGCCGTTCGTCACTCTCACTCTCTCCCCCCTTGAGGGTCGCCATCTGGCCAGCCACGTGTTCTTCTGGGCGATGGCGCAGAGGGTGGGTCGCCTGTCGCTGCTGCACCTCAAGTGGTGGCGATCCCAGCGTCGCACCCGGGTCATGACCACGGCTTCCCCCGTCTCTTCTGCCCGGCTGGATCGTGCCGAGCCCAGGCAGATGGTGGTTCTCGCCCTGGGTCAACCTGCTGGCCGCGAACAGAGTTGATCACCCCTCCCGTGCGCGCGCAGCCGCTGTTCGTCCCGACTCGATTTTCGCAGCGGACGTACACCCAACGCCGCACGATTGAGGCTGGATGACGGTTCAGAGGGTTAACGTCTGGGTCAGCTGCGCGAAGGGGTGTCCTTGCGCCCCCCTTCGCCCACACCTGGTTAAACCCAACGCGGTCCCTGCTCATGACCGGTTGTGGATTGGACAGTCCTCGGTCTACAGGATTACTGTCCCTTGATCTCTTGGATTGGCGGCAGGATTTGGTTGCTGCCCCCGGCCTCCCGCGATGATCAGCCCTGATCCGGCACGCCCACCCCAGCGCCACCGCGGCCCGTCCCCGCCGGACATCGGCGTTGTGCCCTGGGTCGGGCTGGCTCAGATCCTGATCGGCACGGCGCTGCTGGTGCTGTTCGGCGTGATGCTCAACCGCAGCGCGGAGCAGACGCGCCGGCTGGAGCGTCTGGAGTTGCGCTTGCGCAGCCTCGAAAACATTCGCTCGCTGGAGCGCACTTCGGCGTTGGAATCCCAGCTGCGCAAGATGCTGGCCCGCCTGCAGGTGGTGGAGGGAGGCAACCGGCGCTTGATCGACCAACTGGGAGCGCTGCAGGCGCTGCTGGAAGAGCAGGAGCAATCACGGCGCATCGCCGCTCCTCCGATCTTGCCGGCCCCGCCAACCTCGGTAGAGCGGCCGGGGGGAGGCGGCGAGCCGCGGCCAGAACGCCTCCCCCTCTCGCCCCCCGGGTTGCTGCGTCCGCCCCCGGACGCCAACCCCTGAAGTGCGCCGGAGACACGCGAACGCCGCTCAGCCCTTGACCGCGTCGGCGGTGGCGCTCGGCAGAATGAAACGCTGCAGCAGCACGAACAACACCAACACCGGCAGGATCGACACGATCGCTCCGGCCGCCTGCAACCGCCAATCGAGTGAGAAGCTGCTCGCCAGTTGCTGCAGGCCGAGAGGAAGCGTGAACAGGCGGGGGTCGTCGAGAATGATCAAAGGCCAGAGAAAATCGCCCCAGGTGCCGATGAACACGAACATCGCCAGGGTGATCAGGTCTGCCCGGGCGGCGGGGATCATCACGTTCCACCACTCCCCCAGGGGTGTGCAGCCATCGCTGCGAGCGGCCTCCTCGAGCTCCACCGGCACTGCCAGAAAGCTCTGGCGCAAGAGGAAGATGCCGAAGGCGGTGGCGGCCTGGGGAAGAATCAGCGCCCATAAGCTATTGCGCAGACCCAGCTGCACCATCAGCAGATAGAGCGGGATCATCACCACCTGAAAGGGGATCAGAATCGTGGCCACCACCAGGGCCAGCACCAGGCCACGGCCGCGGAAGCGCAGGCGGGCCAAGGGGTAGGCCGCCAGGGAGCAGAACAGCAGGCTGGCCAGCACCGAGATGCCGCTCACCAGGGTGCTGTTGACCAGGTACGTGGCCATGGGCTGGTCGCGGAACAGCCGGCCGTAAGCCTCCAGGCTGGGGTTGGAAGGCAGCAGGGCCGGCGGGCTGGTGAAGATGTTTTCCGCCGGGCCCTTGAGTGACGTGCTCACCAACCACAGCAGCGGCAGCAGCAGCAGCAGGGCGAGCAGCAACAGGCCAATCAGCTGAAGGGCCCTGGCCAGGGGAGAGGCAGGTGCGCCGCGAACGGCAGGAGGCATGGGGCGCACGCGAATCCGATCGCAGAAGAAGTTAAGCGGCCAAGGTGGCATGGGCTGCCTTGATGCCGCATTGGCCAAGGCCGCGACCCTGGCATGACCAGGGTGACCACAACATCGTCGATCATGGATGCATCCCTTCCGCCAGAGAGTGATGCCGCGGCGGGATGCGCGCCGGCTGCAGCGGCGGCAGTCAACAATCGCGCAAGAAATCAATGGCAAAATACACCCAGGGATAACTGCATGGATATCGCTGTGGATGTAGCGCTGGCTGACAGCACGGGCTCGTGAGCAGGCCAGCCCATGCCTTCAGCCCAGGGAGTTCCAGCGCAGCAGCACCCGCTGTTGCCGCTCCAGCCCCAGCACCGAAACGCGAGCGGTGTCCAGTGCCAGCAACGCACCGCCGGCCGGCCCCAGGCCCAGCCAGGTGCCCGCCAGGCTGCGCAGGATGTGGCCATGAGCAAACAGGGCGACCCAGCCGTCGCTGCCGGCCCGCTCCAAGGCCAACTCCAGCACCCTCTGACAGCGTGCGGCGATGGCGTCCAGGCTTTCGCCGTTCGGGCAGGGATGGCTCCATACGGTCCAGCCGGGAACGGTGCGGCGGATCTCGGCGGTGGTGATGCCTTCATAGGCGCCGTAATCCCATTCGCGCAGGTCGTCGCAGAGTTCGGCCCGCTCGCCCAGGCCCGCCAGCTCACAGGTGCGCCTCGCCCGCTGCAGCGGGCTGGAGAGCACGGCTCGGAACGATTGCCGGGTGAGCAGCGGCGCCAAAGCGCGGGCCTCCTCCTCCCCCTCGGGGAGCAGCGGCAGGTCGGTGCGACCGGTGTGGCGGCCAGCGCGGGCCCAGGCGGTGGCTCCGTGGCGCAGCAACCAGAGCTGGGGAGCGGTGCTGGCCATGCGGTTCAAACCCTGGGAAGGTCCGCCAAAGGCAGCGGCGTCAGCTGGGGATGGATCGCCCGCCGCTGGGCGCCGGCCACCAGGCGGTTGAGAGCATTCACAAAGGCCTGGGCCGCCGCCACGACGATGTCGGTGTCCGCGGAGTGACCCGAATAGAGAACGCCATCGGCCCGGAGGCGGATGGTCACCTCGCCCATGGCATCGATGCCTTCGGTGACGGACTTGACGCTGAACTCGACCAGCTCGTTGGGTATGCCGGCCAGGGCATTGAGGGCCTGGCAGACCGCATCCACCGGGCCGGTGCCGATGCGGGCTTCGCTGCGCTCCTCGCCATCGCTGGTTTCAAGGGTGACCGTGGCGGTGGGCAGCAGTCCGGTGCCACAGCTCACCTGCACCCGCTTGAGCAGGAAATGGGCCTGCTGCTGCTGTTGCACCTGCTCGGACACGATCGCCTCCAGATCGCGGTCGCTGATCTCACGCTTGCGATCGGCCAGATCCTTGAAACGCAGAAAGGCATCATTGAGATCCTCACCCTCCAGCTGGTAGCCGAGTTCCTCCAACCGGGCCCGAAAGGCGCTGCGGCCAGAGAGCTTGCCCAGGGAGAGGCGGTTGTCGCTGAGACCCACGGTGCGGGCATCAATGATCTCGTAGGTGAGGCGATTTTTAAGTACGCCATCTTGATGAATGCCGGATTCGTGGGCGAAGGCATTGGCCCCCACGATCGCTTTGTTGGGCTGCACCAACATCCCCGTGAGGTTGGAGACAAGCCTGGAGGTTTTGGTGATCTCCTCGGTGCGCACGGCGGTGAGCGGCTCGGTGCTATCAGCGGGCCGTCCGAGGAAGGTATTGAAGTAACTGCGACGCACGTGCAACGCCATCACCAGCTCCTCCAGGGAGGCGTTGCCGGCCCGCTCGCCAATGCCATTGATGGTGCATTCAAGCTGGCGTGCGCCGTTTTTGACGGCCTCAAGGAAGTTGGCGACGGCCAACCCCAGATCATTGTGGCCATGAACGGAAATCACAGCCTGGTCGATATTGCGTACGTCGCGGTTGACCCCCGCAATCAGCTCACCGAATTCGGCCGGAGTGGCATACCCCACGGTGTCTGGGATGTTGATCGTGGTGGCGCCAGCGGAGATGGCGGTTTCGATCACTTGATGCATGAAGGCCGGATCGCTGCGGCCGGCGTCCTCGCAGGAGAACTCCACATCCTCCACCAGGGAGCGGGCGTAGGCGACCATCTCGGCGGTGATCGCCAGCACCTCGGAGCGGCTCTTGCGCAGCTTGTGCTCAAGGTGGATGTCGCTGGTGGCGATGAAGGTGTGGATGCGGCGCCGGGCCGCCGGAGCGATGGCTTCGGCACAGGCCTTGATGTCTCCCGCCGCGGCCCGAGCCAGGCCGCAAATCACCGGGCCATCCTCCAGGCCCACCGTGGCGGCGATGCGCTGCACGGCGTCGAAGTCACCGGAGCTGGCAAAGGGAAAACCAGCCTCGATGATGTCGACGCCCAGGCGGACGAGCTGCTGGGCGATCGCCAGCTTCTGATCGATGTTCAGGCTGGCGCCCGGCGATTGTTCGCCGTCGCGGAGGGTGGTGTCGAAGATGAGAACCCTGCCGGGATCGCGCGCCATGGAGAGGAGCCGCCGAGGTCAGCTAAGCGGAATGAGTATGAGTTAAGCCCAGTCTACCGGTCTCGGGGGTCGGGCAAAGCGCTGCGACCTCGCTGCGGCCTGGCTGACACCGCTCAGGCAGCCATCACAGCGGCTGGCGCTCAACCGTCCTGCCCCAGCCGTTGGAACACCGGTTGCTGGCGGGCATCTGCTTTCTCCAACTCGTTGCGCAGTCCCATCAGTTCCACGAAGCTGTCTGCGGCATTGCGCAGTTCCCGGGCCACCATCGCATCCGTGCTGATCAACACGATGCGCACTCCCTGAATCCGCAGGACCTCCACCAGTCGGTCCAGATCGCGGCTGCCGCTGAGCAGCCAGATCTCCTGGCAGCGGGGCGCCACCGCCATCAGGTCGATCACCATCTCCACCTCCAGGTTGGCCCGCACGAACTGGCGATGGTCGCCATCGCCGCTCTGGCGGCCACCGTTGCCCAGCTCCCTCCGGGGCCGGGTGCGCACGGTGAAGCCCAGGCTGGTCAGCGCGTCTCGGAACCCCCGCTGATCGCTGGGATCCTTCAGGCCCGCGTACCAGAAGGCGCCATCGAGCTCAACGCCGGGATCGCGACGGGCCAACTCCAGCAAGCGGCTGGGATCGAAAAACCAGCCCACTTTCTGCTGGGCATAGAACATGCTGTGGCCGTCCACCGCCACGATTCGGCGTATCACGATCAGAACCACCGTTCGCTGAGAAGGTTAGGTACGCCCTTTAAGCTTTGGGTCAGCGGGGGACGGCCATGCCAGCAGGCGATCAGGGCATCGGTGCGCTGGCCCTGGTGTTGCACGCCCACCTGCCCTATGTCCGCAGCGGCGAGCCGGGCTCCCTAGAAGAGGATTGGTACTTCCAAGCGCTGCAGGAGTGCTACCTGCCGCTCCTGGCCATGCTGGAGCGGGCCGCCAGCGACCCCGGGCAGCGACCGCGGCTCACCCTGGGCCTGTCTCCCACCCTGCTGGCCTTGCTCAGCGACCCTGAGCTGAATGGCCGCTTCCCCGATTGGATCGCGTTGCGGCGCAACCTGCTTCACGAGGCGCCGGCGAGCCTGGCGGAGCCGGCCCGCCATCTGGAGACCCAGCTCGCCGGCGTGATGGCCCAGTGGCGTGCCTGCAACGGCAACCTGCTGCCGCGCTTCTGCCAGTTGCGCCAGCAAGGGGTGCTCGATCTGATCTCCTGCGCCGCCACCCATGGCTATCTGCCGCTGCTGCGCGATTGTCCGGAGGCGGTGCGCGCCCAGCTGCTCACCGCCGCCCGAGAGCATCAGCGCCTGCTGGGGGAGCGGCCGCTCGGCATCTGGTTGCCGGAGTGCGCCTACTACGAGGATCTGGATCGCCAGCTGACCGCCTGCGGCCTGCGTTACAGCCTGTTGGACGGTCACGGCTTGCTGCATGCCCTGCCCCGGCCCCGCTATGGGGTGTACGCGCCGATCTGCTCCCCGGGTGGGGTGGCGTTCTTCGCCCGCGACAGCGATGCCACGCTGCCGGTGTGGAGCGCCAGCCAGGGATATCCCGGCGATGGCGCCTACCGGGAGTTTCACCGCGACCTGGGCTGGGACCTGAGCGAAGGGCAGCTGGCGGCAATCGGCATCAACAGCCGTCGTCCCCTGGGGCTGAAGTTGCATCGCGTCACCGCCCAGGGTTGTCCCCTCGATGCCAAGCAGCCCTATGCCCCGGAGCGGGCTGCTGAGCGGCTGGGGGAGCACGCCTCCGATTACCTGGCGGGACGCTGCCGCCAGTTGAGCGCCCTGGCAGGCACGATCGATCGGCCGGCGCTGCTGGTGGCCCCGTTCGACGCGGAACTGTTCGGCCACTGGTGGTTCGAGGGACCGAGCTTCCTGGCCGAGCTGTTCCGCCAGGGGCCAGAGCTGGGGCTGCGCTTCACCCACCTGCGCGAGGTGCTCAGCCAGGAGCTGCCGCTGCAGGTGTGCCGCCCCTCCCCCTCCAGCTGGGGACAGGGCGGCTACCACAACTATTGGCTGAACGAAACCAACGCCTGGGTGGTGCCGGAATGGCAGCGGGCTTCCCGGGCGATGGTGCGCCGCGTCAACCGAGGCGTGGCCAACCCGCTGCAGCGCCAGCTGCTCACCCAGGCGGGCCGCGAGTTGCTGCTGCTGCAAAGCTCAGACTGGAGCTTCATCCTCCGGGCCGGCACCACCACCGATCTGGCGAAGGAACGGATCAAGCGCCATCTCGATCGCTTTTGGCGGCTGCTGGATGCCCTCAACAACAACACCCCCCTGCCCGAGGGTTGGCTGGCGGCCGTGGAGCATGAAGATGGATTATTTCCCCTGCTCAACGCCGCCGATTGGGTGAGTCGGCCCTGATTCAGTTGTCAGCACATCCCAGTGGGTTGAACAACCGCTGGTGTGTGCTGCCGGCAGGTCGCCGCGGCAGATCTCGCGGCTGGGCGCACCGTTCAGCCCACAATGCTGGCTGATGGCATCGGAGCGCTTCCTCAGGAAGTGCTGCGAGCGCAGCCCATGGCAGAAGGGAATGATCCGCGAGGTTTGGAGATGGAGCAGCGCCAAGGCAGCTTCGATTCGGCGTTGGGCAGCAGCCCTGCAAAACGATTCTGACTCCACAGCGCGATGCAGTCTCCTTGGTGGTCAGGATCCTGAATCTTCATGGCCATAGGGTTGGCATCGCTGCCGAGCTGGCCGCCCAGCTGATCGTCCAGGCCAGAGCTGATGATCTGGTCATTTCCTACCGCAAGCTGCACCGGACGCCCGAGTTCGATGGCCTGGCGGCCTGGAGCCTCCTCACCGTCGATTCAGGCAACACCAGAACCAGCGACGCCGTGCAGTGTCGAGCCAAATCCTCAACGAAGGCAAGCATGGATCAGTTTGGAGGTGTTCCTCAGGTGGCCGAGACTCAGGAATCACTCGATCATCTGGCCAAGTAACCTGGATAGCCACAACGGCATCGGCCAGGGTCTCCAGATTGGCCAGGGGTCAGGGAATGAACACAGGTTTGTTGCTCGGGAGATAACGAGCCGCAGTGGCTCTGGAGTCGGCGCAAGGCCATGGCGGAGGTTTTCGCCCGCCGGCCGGCCACACGGCCCAGTTGCCGCCCGAACTGCAACAGCAGCGGAAGGCAGAACACCAGCACCCGGCAGTAGCGCGCAGGCTGGCCCTGGCGGAACGGATGCATGAGCAGCAGGCTGCTGCCGTTGTACGGGCGCAGATAGAACTCTGAATCGGCATCCATCTGGGCCTCGACCGCTTGCGGACGACACGCTTATTCCGTGGCGCCTGGGCGCCGGCCTTGGACCTGTGACATCCGGCGGCGCCGAAGCAGGCGAGCGGGGATCGGATCCGTGCGCTGGCAGGATCGGAGCTGACAGGACGAGTATCATGCCTGCCACACCGTTCAATGCGGTCGCGGACACGTACAATGGATACCTGAAGAATGTGATTATGTGGATGTGCTGGATTGAATCGGATGCCGGCCGCTCCCTGCAACTGCAGGTCGGGGCAGACGATGCACATCCACGCAATGCGCTTCCCCATCCGGTTCAACCCACGCACGTGCGTGTCGAGTCTGTGCGGTTCCCGCAGATCGTCGACGCGTTGAAGCGGCGCTATTCGCGGCCGGGCATGCATGTACGCCCGCACAACATCGAGCCGCTTCAGTATCTCGACAACCACCGCGCCCGGCCGCCCCGGGGACGGCTGTGCGTGCCGTACGGCAAGGGTTGCCTGCGGCGGGCCGGCGAGCGTGTGAAGCGTCGGGCTGCCGCGATTGTGTTGATCAACAAATGGAAGGCCACTGTGGACGGGGATCGTCTGCCCAGCTTGGCGAGTACCACCTGGCTCCCCCATGGGTGTCCGGTGCATCTGAGCCCGGCGCACCCCCTCCCGTCTGCCCCGTGCCGGGCGTTCGCATGCCTTCCGAGCTCGCAGACCAACCGCAAGAGCCCGGATCTCCTCCAGCGGTTTGTCGCCACGGCGTCTGACGCGCTTGCCGCCGGCTGTCCCGTGCTGGCGCATCGCGACCTGGTGCGCCGGAGCCCGGCATCGCTGCGACCGCTGTTGGTCTCTTTGGGCAGCGAGCGCCCTCAGGATGGCGCCCGCGCCCGTGCGTTGTTGCACGAGGCTGCGCGTGGCGCTGCATGGCGCGAGAATCTGGCGAAACGCCACGATTCCGCGATGGGCGCGTGCTTGGGAGGGGACGCCCAATGAGCTCGCCAGATCTGAGCGTCGTCATGAGCGTCTACAACAACGCCGATACCCTGCCCGCCGCGCTGGACAGCGTCTTGGTCCAGACCGGGGTCACGTTTGAGTGCATCGTGATCGACGACGGTTCGACGGACGGAAGCGGGCGCGTGCTGGACGAGCGGGCGCAGCTTGATCCGCGGCTGCGCGTCGAGCATCGCTCCAACCAAGGCCTCACGCGTGCGCTGATCCGGGGCTGCGAACTGGCGCGTGCGCCATGGGTCGTGCGCCAGGATGCCGACGACCGTTCGTTGCCGGGCCGATTTGCAGCGCTGTTGGAACTGGCCGGGCGGAATCCCGAGGCGGTGATCGTGGCATCCTCGGCGAGGTACGTCGGGCCGGAAGATGAGTTCCTGTGCGATGTGATCCGCAACGCCGATCCGGGTACGGCGCGCCGACAACTCCTGGACGAGCGCACCGGACCGCCGGCTCACGGATGTGTCATGTTTTCGCTTGAGGCGTACCGGCGCGTCGGCGGGTATCGCTCATGTTTCTACTATGGTCAGGATTCTGATCTGTGGTTACGGATGGCAGAGATCGGCGGAGTGGTCTATGACAAGGAGATTTTTTACGAGTATCGATTAAGTCCTGGTGCCATTTCAGGCGCACAACGGCGGAAGCAGAAAGCCTTCGGAGAATTGGGTCAGCAGTGCCGCGCAGCGCGGCGCGGCGGCGGCGACGAAGAGCCATTTCTTCAGCGCGCCCAGGCGCTGTGCCAGGAAGTGCGTTCGGCGCCGCGAAAGAAAGGGTCTTCGCGTGACCGCTGGACCAGCTATTATTACATCGGTTCATTATTAGAGCAGAGGGATCCCGTGCGAGCGGCGCACTACTTCCGTCAAGCCGTCACTTGTCAGCCGTTTGCGTGGAAACCGTGGGTGAAGTGGCTTCGGTGCGGGAGGCTTCGCTGACATGCGATTCCTGATCGGGGCAGGCGTCGATCCGAATCCGGACTCGGGAGCTGCGGGCACGGTGTTTCAGACCAATGTCGCGCTGCGGGGTCTTGGTTGTGAGGTGGATGAGATCTGGAAGCGCGATCTGGGGCGCCGGATCCAGCACGGAAACCTGCACTACCTGATCGAACTTCCCCGGGCGTACCGTCGCGAAGTACGGCGCCGCTGCGGCACCGCCCAATACGACGCCGTGATGCTGAGCCAGCCGCACGCCTGTCTCGCGGGGCGCTGGATTCGACGTCGAGTCCCCGCCACCCTCTTCCTCAACCGCAGTCACGGCTGGGAGGAGCAAGTCGACCGCATCATGAATGCGGTCGACCCGGCCACACGTGGAGATGGCGCGCGACGGCTCGCGCGCCAGACCATGCGCGGCCTGTTGCATCGGCATCAGCTTGAGGTGCTGCGCTGGGCCGATGGGATGGTGGTCGGCTGTTCGCCCGTTGCCGATTTTCTCGCTGAGGAGTATGGCTATCCGCGTGAGCGGATCGCCGTGCTGCCGCACGGAATTCCCGACGATTACCACACGACGCCGCTGCCGCCAGATGATCCGGGACGTTGGCGGCGGCTCCTTTATGTGGCGCAGTTCGCTCCGTTCAAGGCTCCCGGTGCAGTCGCGGAGGTTTTCAATGCGCTTGCGGTCGAGATGCCGGATTTAGAGGCGGGCTGGGTCTGCGACCCCGTGCACCACGACGCGGTCCGTGCGCTGCTTTCGCCCGAAGCCCGTGTGCGTGTGCGGCTCTACCCGTGGGTGTCGCAGGCCGATCTCATCGCGATCTACGACGCGCACGGCCTCTTCCTCTTCCCTTCGCAATACGAAGGTTTCGGTAAGACGCCGTTCGAGGCCATGGCGCGCGGGTTGGCGGTCATCTCGGCCTCGGTGGGTGGCATGGCCGACCACATCCGGTCGGGCGACAACGGCTTCCTTGTCGAGCCAGGCCGCGCGGGGCCGATGATCCCGATCGCGCGCCGGCTGCTGTCGCACCCGGATGAGGCCCGCGCCATCGGTCTACGCGCACGCGAGACCGCCTGCGCGTTGACGTGGGAACGCACGGCGCGGGGCCTGGTCGAGTTCAGCACACTCCTGGCGGCCTCACGACGGGAAGGGCGGGTCGGCCCATGATCCCTGCGGTGGACATGCCCAGGATCTTCCCCACCTCACGACGCGGAGCGGTGCTTGCCCCAACGATCATGCCCCTGCAGGCGACGCTGGCGCGATCGGGCGAGATCATCGTGTCCAACCGGAGCGAAACAATCGATCCAGCGGCGCGGTCGGGCTGCGTGTGCGGTCGTGCCCATGCCCATGCTTCACGACCCGCCCGGTCGCTTCCACGAGCATCCGTTGACTGTGTAGCGGCTGCTTGCCGACTGGGGTACTTTGACCCGTGGTGATTTGTCGTGATTTCAGGCTTCTCCATCGATCGGGCCACCGCGCTGGCGGCTGCTGCAACCGGCGAACAACGGTGCGGCTCGCTCGCTTTCTGGAAGCGCCGGTTCTGGCGCCAAGTCCCGACCAGTCTTGCGGCGATTCTGTTCAGCCTGCTGTTGAGCCGGTGGATCGATCGAACGCTCGCAACTGATGGCGCCTGGTTCTCCGGGGACCTCGTCACCCCTTTGCTGCTGGTGCACAACCCGACCAACGAAAACAACACCGGGTTGGGCAACATGGTGTCCTGGTCGCTCGTGATGAAGAAGCTTTTCTCTGGACAGTAGTGGATGCTGGGGACGCTGGCGCTCGATGTGGCGAACGGGACGCGTGGTGCTGTCCCCATCGTGTTCGTCGGGTCGCGTGGCGATTGCGTGGCTGGCTATGGCTTTGCTTCTGAACCGCGTTACGATAAGCTTTATTTTGAAGCCCATTTTGGGCGGGCGTCTGTTGCTGAGGTGGGGCATCAGCGATCCGGTCTTCGCTATGGTCTGATGTTTCACTAAAATCCCTGATGCGGTTTCGTTCTTCTGCTTGATCAAATGAAGTCTCAAAGTTAAACGGCTGTGTCGTCTTTCACGACTCATGTCGAATCTGGTCGCACCAGTCTGCCGCTTTATGTACTATCTTCTCCTCATGCACATTCCGATTTTATTGGCTCACGAGAACTGGTTTCTGCAGCTGGCCTCACCTCAGGGCTGGGTTATCCACCTGCTCACCTTTTGCCCCGTGATGCTTGGGGGGTGGGCCCTCTATTTCCTTCTCGTCGAACAAATGGTGCTGTCGGTCGGAAAACGCGTGCCTGGTCCCATGCACTTGGTAGTGCCGAATCAAGTCGTCTGGGCTGTATCGCATTTGGGGGAAGGGTAAGCCATGGGTGCGCTATGGTACGAATGTCGTGAATTTGATGCATTCCCGGTCCGTTGTCGGGCGTGGCGTCGCTGGTGTGCGTCGGGACCGAAGCACAAAGGCGGCACATCAATCGGCGGAGGTCATCTGTTCCGAATGCTGCGTCGATCGCTGCAACACCGCCCTGTCGGCGACGCGAACTACTGGCCGGTTCCGAGTGTGAGGCTGGATCGGCCGCTTTACGTCGACCTGCTCGACCTTCAGAGTTACATCCACACTGTGCCGATATTGTCGCGCGGGTCGAACGAGTTCAACCTGCAGGAGAGGCTGCTTGCTCCGGGGATGGTGTTCGCGGACATCGGCGCCAACTATGGCCTTTACACCTTCCGCGCGGCTCAGCTTGTCGGACCCAGCGGGCGAGTCGTCGCGTTCGAACCGCAGCCCCGCCTCGTGGGCGCGTTGAAGAGAACGCTGCGTCACAGCCCTCTCGTGCAGGTCGAGCTCCTCGAGGTGGCCCTCGCAGATCGCCCGGGTCGCGCTTCGTTCGCGATTCCCGACATGGCGAGTGGTGCGGGGTCGTTGCTGGTGGACGGCGTGCATGGACCCCGTTTCGAGGTCGAGTTGGCGCGTTTTGACGATGTTTCCGAGTCGCTGAATCTCGCGCGACTGGACCTCGTGAAGATCGATGTCGAGGGTGGCGAGTGGATGGTGCTGCAAGGTGCCGCGGAGACGCTGCGTCGCCATCAACCGCATCTCTGGTTCGAGTGGAATGCCAACGCCCAACAGCAAAGCGGTGTGAACGGGGACGCCTTCTTCGCGTTCCTCGGCGGTCTCGGGTACCGCGTCTTTCGACGCATCGTGTCCGGTTATCCGCAGTTCGACCCGTGTGCTTCGGGGCCGGGTTTGGTCAATGTGCTCGCTGTTCCCGGCGGGCGAGAGTTTTGTCCATAGCCTCGCAGGGTGCGACAGACCAGGCATTTCTGCGGGGTTGGACCGGCACCTCCTCGACGCCATACCGACGACTCAAGGCCGGGTGGGTCGAGAGAACGTGCGTGCAGGCACGCGGACGTGCCGGCGACTCGGCGTTTCCCTCCAGCTTCTAAGACCCAGATATCGAAAACTGCTCTGCAATTCGTGCTCCAGCGTCACAGCCACCATCAGGGCTCAATGTCCGTCGACAATGAAGTCGGCCATAGGCTTAAGGGGGTGATGCGGGCCTGGCGATGGCCTAATGAGGCTCTTCACAACCGCCATTTCGCCGCCCCAGCCAGCTGAGAGCCGTATCGCCAACAGGGCTACATGGCTGATGGCTCAGCTTGTCCAGAGCCTCCCTAGGCCAAGGAATTACACCTGAATGGCTGGATCCCTGAATGCCCCGACGATCCAGCGGCTCAGGCACGGACATCCAGCCTCAGACGCACGGTGTTGTTGCCCTGCTGAGCTGCGGGCTCCAGGATGTCCCGGTCGGGGTCGACGCAGACCAGGAGTTCGTGACGACCGGCAGGCAGGGCCAGGGGCATCTCGAACCGCTCCCACGCCCCCGCCGCCAACCAGGGCAGGCGCAGGTGGCGGCGACTGCTCCAGCGGTCGTCCACAACCACATCGACTCCCACCTCGCTGGCATCCAGCTGGCCGAGATTCGCCACCTGAAAGCGCAGCAGCTCCGCCGCATAGCTGACCTCCCGAACCGCCAGGTCGGAGCTCAGCAGCCGCAGGCGCCCCAATGGATAGATGGCGAGCCGCTCCAGCGCCGCCAGGCGGCTGCCGGGGTGTTCATGGTGCAGATGGCCTCCAACCCGCAGCTCGCTGTCGCAGCCGTGCAGGTGCAGGTGGGCGTCCGCCTCGGGCACCGTCACCCGCCCGCATTGGGGCTGGGTGTCCCAGAAACCGCAGCACTCCCAGCGCAGGCTGCCGGGCAGCGGCCGGATGGCGGCAGCGAGCCCCTCCGGCGGCGGGGCTCCCAGCAGGAAATGGGGCAGGGCGCTGTAGATGCTGGCGCCGGGCCGCTCAGCGTCGCTGTCGCCGCTGCGGGCAACGGAGGCATTGCGGCGCAGTTGGCCGAGGCAAAGCTTGGAGGCCACCGTGATCACTAAACCGTGCCAACGGGCTTTGAGCCGCAGGCCGTAGATCGGTGCCTCCTCCAGGCGCCCCTGCTGACGCAACAGCTCCAGGGCCCGGGCGATCAGCTGCCGCAGCGGCACCCCATCGGCCTCCCCCAGCAGGGCCGGATCGAGAGGCAGGCGGCTGGCACTGGCCTCATCGCTGAAGCACACATAGGGAAAATGGCGCTCCCGGTCGTCGGCGGCGAGGGCATCGATGCCGCCATCGTGGGGTCGGCTCCTGTCCACCCGCGTCGCGGCCTCGCCCGGCTGGTGCAGGAAGCTGAGCTCGCCGTTGTCATAGCCGGAGGTGGTGCCCAGGCCCAGCACATCTCCCTCCAGGGGAATGCGATTGAGGGGAAGGTGCTCTCGCACATCGCCCTGCACCAGATCGGCCACGCTGTTGGCGATGTGCAGGCAGGTCATCGGCAAGGGCCAGGGCTGGTTCTGGCCTAGCAAGGCCAGCGCCCCTCGGGAGCGTCATCACCACGCCGCGCCCCTGCCGCGCGCCGGGCTGGGCGCGGCAAGCCCGGGGGCCTCGGTAAGGTTCGCTGGAGGGCCAAGGGCCCGATCCCTGCCGCCGTCCATGAGTCCAACCCTGCTGACCCAGTCCTCGCTGTTTGGGATCGGCATCGCCTTCAGTCCGCTGCACATCGGCGTTGTCACCCTGCTGCTGCTGGGCAGGGCACCGTTGCGGCGCTCCTTCGCCTACGTGCTCGGCTGGACCCTGGCCAACGTGCTTGCGGTTGCGGTGTTGATGCTGCTCGGGCAGCGGCTGGATCTCAGCCCCGACCACGGCGAGCGGGAGCAGGTGCTGATCGACCTGCTTGGCGCCGGCGGCTTGCTGGCCCTTGGCATCTACCAGCTCACCCCCCAGGCCCTGATCGGCGAGGAGGGAATGGCCCTGCGGCTGATGAATCGCCTGCCCCAGCTCGACACGATCGTGCTGGTGGGCATCGGAGCCGCCGGGGCTCTGCTGACCCCGGAAAACCTGGTCTTCTACCTCAAAGAGGCAAGCCTGCTGCTGATCAACCACCCAGGCCTCTCAGCCGATCTGGAGGTGGGTGGCTTGTTCGGTCTCGCTGCCAGCTCGTTTCTGCTGCTGCCGCCCCTGGCCTGGATTCTCAGCTCGGGCTCGATCCGGGGCGCCATCGCCTCCCTCGAGGAGTGGCTGCAGCACAAAGCCGAATGGCTGGTGGGCGTCCTGGCTTTGATCTTTGCCGCCTATCTTCTTTACGAAGGAATTCACGGCCTTGAGGTGATGGTGGCAAGTTGAAATCTTGCCGGAAGATACTTGTGCTGCCTAATTGTTTTGCGGCAACTAGCTCAATTAGTGGGGCCTGTCAAGCGCTACAGAATCTGCTCCAAGAATCGCTGGGTGCGCTGATGCGCCGGATTGGTGAAGAAGGTTTCCGGATCGGCCTCTTCCACCACCACGCCATCGGCCATCAGCACCACCCGGTGGGCCACCTGGCGGGCGAAGCGCACCTCGTGGGTCACCACCACCATGGTGATGTCATCGGCGGCCAGATTCTGCATCACTTCGAGCACCTCTCGCACCATCTCCGGATCGAGGGCGCTGGTGGGTTCATCGAACAGCAGGATGCGGGGCTCCATGCACAGCGCCCGGGCGATGGCCACGCGCTGCTGCTGGCCGCCGGAGAGTTGGCCGGGATACTTGCTCGCCTGCTCGGCGATGCCCACCCGCTCCAGCAACGCCCGGGCCTGGGTTTCCACCTCGGCCCGGGGGCGGCGTCGCACCTGCACCGGTGCCAGGGTGAGGTTTTCCAGCACCGTGAGGTGGGGAAACAGATTGAACTGCTGGAACACCATGCCCACCTCGCGCCGGATGGCATCGATGTTGCGCAGATCGTTGGAGAGGGCGATGCCATCCACCTGGATGCTGCCCTTCTGAAAATCCTCGAGGGCGTTGAAGGTTCGGATGAAGGTGCTCTTGCCTGAGCCCGAGGGACCCATGATCACCACCACCTCGCCGCGGCGTACCGTGAGTTCGGCTCCCCGCAGGGCATGGAAGCCGTTGGGATACCACTTCTGCACATCCCGGGCCTCAATCATGATCTGGTTGCTGGGTTGGCTCATCGGCTGGGAATCGTGAGGGGATCGAGGCGCTTCTCCAGGGCGCGGCTGCCAAGGCCGAGGGCGGCGCAGCAGCACCAGAACAGCACGGCCAAGGTGAGGTAAACCTCGGCATTGCGGCCTAGGAAGGCGGGGTTGGCCATCACCGTGCGGGCCACGCCGAGGAGTTCGAGCAGGCCGATCAGGGAGAGCAGGGTGGTGTCCTGCAGCAGTGAGATGAACTGGCCCACCATGGTGGGCAGGGCCACCCGCAACGCCTGGGGCAGCACGACGTGCTGCAACGCTTGCGGATAGGAGAGGCCCAAGGAGCGGGCCGCTTCCAGTTGCCCTGGCGGAACCGAGGCCAGGCCGGAGCGCACGGCTTCCGCCAGGTACGCGGCGGCGAACAGGGTGAGCACCCAGGCCGCCCGCCAGACCCGATCCGGCGCCAGGCCACCGGGCAGCAGGAAGCCAAGGATGTTTTGCCCCAGGAACAGCAGGGTGATCAGCGGCGCCCCCCGAATGAACTCGATGTAGATCACCGAGCCCCAGCGCAACAACGGCAGCTCACTGCGTCGACCCAGGGCCAGCAGCACGCCGATCGGGAAGCAGAGCGCGATCGCGAAGCTGGCCGTCAACACCGTCAGCAGCAGTCCACCCCAGTCGGTGGGCGTGACCGCGGCCAGCCCGAGGCCGCCGCCGATCAACCACAGCCCCAGGATGTAAAGCCCCGGCCAGATCAGTGGCAACCCCTTGCGCATGCCGGAGCTGAGGCTGCCGACGCTGCGACCCGCCCACCAGCGGGCCAGCAGCAGCACGGCGGTGAGGACCCACCAGCGGGCCTGCAAGGGCACCGTCAGGCCGAGGGCCCAGGGAAGCCAGAGTGCCAGCAGGATCAGCACAGTTGCGGCGAGGCGATCGTTGCGGGGCCAGAGCACCGCCTGGCGATTCGGCCGGGGCGAGCCACGCAGCAGCCCCCAGCTCAAGCCCGCCGCGGCCACCAGCAAGCCACTGAGCAGCCACAGGCGCCACTGCTGCTCCACGGGGTAGCGGCCCACGGCGAACAGGGTGCTGTTGGCCTGGATCACCGCCCAGCGGGCCTTGAGCAAGGCCCAGTGCAGCAAGGCGAAACCGCCGCTGCCGATCAAGGCGATCAAGGCCAGACTGATCAGGCCATTGGCGGGGCTGGAAAACAGCTCCTGGCGGAGTCGACGCAGCAGCATGGCCATGATCAGCGCTCGCGAATCTGCACCAGCCGATTGATGCTGTTCATGATCAAGGAGATCAACAGATCAAGGCTGAGGTAAGCCGCCAGCAGCAAGAGGTACACCTCAACAGCACGGCCGGTTTGGTTGAGGGTGGTTTCGGCGACGGAATAGAGATCGGTATAGCCCACGGCCACCGCCAGTGAGGAATTCTTGGCCAGGGAGATGTATTGGGTGTTGAGGCCGGGAACGATGACCCGCAGGGCCTGGGGCAGGATGATGATTCGAAACGTCTGGAACCAGCCGATCCCGAGCGAGGCCGCCGCTTCCCACTGCCCCTTGGGGATGGCCGCGATGCCACCGCGGATCACCTCAGCGATGAAGGCGCCCGAGTAGATGATCAGGCCAGTGAGCAAAGCTCCGAACTCCACCGTGATGCGCAGAGGGGCGTGCCAGACGCCATCGACAAGATGGGGCAGGGTCCATTGCAGCCCATCTCCGGGGCCGGCCATGTAAAGGCCGGATTTGGCCAACACCAGGCCCGGCAGCTGGATCGCCGCCGTGCCATCGGGCAAGGATAAAAACACCACGAAATACCAGAACACCAGCTGCACCAGCAGCGGGATGTTGCGGATCAGCTCCACATAGCCGCGGGCCAGGCTGCGCAGCAGGCCGTTGCTGCTGAATGCCGCCATGCCGGTGAGCAAACCAAGCAGGCTGGCGCCCACCAGGCCGCAGAGCACCGCCCGCAGGGTGTTCACCAAACCAGCCAGGAGGGCGCGCCAGTAGGGCAGCTCGGCGTTGAAGGGCAGCAGGGTTTCGGCGAGATCGAAACCGGCGGGTTGGTTCAGCCAGCGCCAGCTGAGCAGCAAGCCGGCAGCGGTGAGGTTGCGCACCAGATTGCCGAGCAAAAAGGCGACTATCAGCAACACCACAAGGCCCACCGCCGCTTGCACCAGCCAGGGCACCAGGCGTCGGTTTCGCCACCACGGGGGCGACGTTCCCCCCATCGCAGCCTGGGGTGCGGAGCCCCCCATCAGCGGAACGGCGGTGAGTAGATCAGGCCGCCATCTTTCCACTGGCGATTCAAACCACGCTCCAATTTGAGCGGCGAGCCCTGGCCCACATTGCGCTCGAAAATCTCGCCGTAGTTGCCCACGGCCGAAACGGCCTTGACGGCAAAGTCGGGCGGCAGGCCCAGCACCTTGCCGAAGTCGCCCTCGACGCCGAGGAAGCGCCGTTCATCCGGCAGGTTGGTGTTGGCTTTGGCGGTGCTGAGGCGGGCCGGCACATTGGCCTGGGTGATGCCCGATTCCTCGGCCTGGAACAGGGAGAAGATGATCCAACGCACCGCGTCGGCCCAGGCTGGATCGCCGTTGACGGTGGCGGGCGTGAGCGGCTCTTTGCTAAGCACCTCGGGCAGCAGCAAGTGCTGGGCCGGATTCGGGAAGCTGGTGCGCTTGGCGGCCAACTGGGAGCGGTCGCTGGTGACGGCCACACAGCGACCGCCGAGATAGGCGGCGTAGGTCTGATCGCCGGTCTGGAACTTGAGTGGCGTGTAGGACACTTTGAGCTGGCGCATGCGGTCCGCCAGATTGAGCTCGGTGGTGGTGCCGCTCTCCACGCAGATGGGTTTGCCGGCCAGGTCCTTGAGCGTGCTGATGCCGCTGTTTGACGGCGTCATCACGCCTTGGCCGTCGTAGAAGGTGGTGGGAGCGAAGCTGAGGCCATTGCCGCCGGCCGCGTCGCGGCTGAGGGTCATGGTGGTGTTGCGGGAGAGCAAATCCACCTCGCCGCTGGCCAGGGCGGCGAAGCGTTCGCTCGAATTGAGATCGCGGTAATCCACCTTGTTGGGATCACCCAACACGGCAGCGGCCACGGCCTTGCAGATGTCCACATCCAGGCCCGTGTAGCGACCATCCGGACCGACGAAGCTGAAGCCTGGCAACTTGCCATCCACGCCGCAAATCAACTTGCCGCGACCCCGGATCGTGTTGAGCTTCTGGCTTTGCACACCCCCATCGCCCTCGGAGGCGCAACCCGCCAACAGGCTGATGGCGAGCAAGGCTGGCAGCAGCAGCGCACGCAAACGGGGATGGGGCATTCCAGGTCGTCTGGGTTCGGCGCATTGTGGCAGGTGTTCCCAGCCCTGGGCCAATGTGGGGGTGAATGGTGACGCAGTTCCATTCGGCCGGGCAGCTCACCTGGTCAACCCGACGCAATCGTTTCGGAAGACTGCCTTTTCCAAGGCTGCCATTCCGAAGCTGAAATTCCAGGCACTGAAGTTCCATAGGCTGGTGTCTCGCGCCGTTTGCCCGCACGCTTCGTCGCCCCTGGGTGATCACGCGGCAGCTGTCCTCACCACGCCTGGAAGCATCAACCCGGCAGGATGACTCGGTTGAGCACGTGCACAATGCCGTTGTCGCACTCGATATCCGCGGTCAACACCGTGGCATTCTTGACCTCGAAGGGATCGGCGCGACGGATCGCCACCGGCGCCCCCTCCAGGCTCTGCCACTCCGCTTGATCCACCAGCTGGCTACGGGTATAGGCGCCGGAGAGCACATGAAATTTGAGGATGCGTGCGAGCTGGGGCGGATTGTCCACCAGGGTCTGCACCGTGCCCGGGGGCAGGGCCGCAAAGGCGTCATCCACTGGAGCGAAGACCGTGAAAGGTCCGGGACTTTCGAGCGCGCTGGTGAGGCCGGCAACCTCGACAGCCGTCAGCAAAGTGTTGAAGCATCCGGCGCCTTTGGCGGTTTCGATGATGTTGGCCATGGGGAGGAGGGGGAAGCGGTGAGCTCAGCGATAGTCCTGGGTTTGGATCGCACCCAGTCGGGCCTCTGGTCTGATGAACCGATCCATCTGGGCTTCGAAGAAGCGACGATTGGCCATCAGATGCTCAGGATCATTGTCATCCAGAGGATAAAGCAAGGCCGCCCGTAGCGCCTGGATCACTGCTGAAGTGACGTTGTACATCGAGCGTTGAAATGTGATGCCAAGCTGAATGAGCTTATCTTCGTCTCCACGGCGGTGAGTTTTATAAAGTTCTTCAAGGTATGGGGGCAGGAAATGCAGCATATCCTGCATCAATAGGGTGGGTGGGATCCCTGCGGAACCCACCGGGAAGACATCGGCGTAGAGAATCCCGTAGTGAAAGTCGGCTTGATCGCTGGGAACCTGACAGGCCTGAGCGTTGTAGCTCTTGGTGCCACGGAAAGGTGCGGTACGGTAAAAGACAGCTTCGACGTAGGGGAGAGCGGCCTCGTAGAGCCAGGTAAATCCCTCCGATTTGGGAATAATCTCATGACACTCGCCATCGATATAGACATGGTGGTAGATCGGGCGACCGGCCACGGCAAAGATGCCGTTGACCAGAAAATTCATCGCATCGGGCACGCCCTTGAAGCCACCTTCGTCATAGATGTCGCTCATCTCGAAGAACACGGGGGCCATCACTTCCCAGAAGAGGCCGAGGTTGGAGTAGTAGCTCATCATCCGCACCTGCTCCAGGAACATTTCCGGGAACAGCTTGTAGAGGCCCAGCATGACCGGGTTGCGGCGGAAGTAGGTCTTGATCGCTTTATCGGCGTTGGCGCGGTAGATGTCGCTATCGAGATAATCGTTGAAGCGCCCGCCCATGTTCTGATGCCAGAACATCGCCTGCATGCAGGCCTCGGCAAACTCCATGTTGATGCGGTCGTGCCAGAGGTGATGCAACAGCTTCGACATGTTGCCGGTTTCGCCACGAGCCATGAACTCCAACAGTTCAGGATGGGCACCAGCCTCACCCCTCCAGATGCGCAGCTTCGATTGATCGCCTGCATAGGAGTTGGGTAGATCTAGATACTCCTGTGACGGAAAATATTTAAAGGCGGGCAAGGGATTGAGGAAGACCCTCTCGGCGATATAGAGGAGATCGCGCCAGTAAAAATCCATCGGCACCGCGTAGGCCTTGTAGATGCCGATGATCTGCATCAGGTTTTCAGGCGTGTCCGGCAGCATCGAACCGCCGGCTTCCAGCCGATGAATCACCTCAGCCCAGCGGTGCGAGGAGGGAGGGATCAGGGGCGTGGTGGCTGCAACCGGTGCACTGGCGGTGGGGGGTGTCATCGCTGGAGGGTGGAGGGCTGCGAGGGATGGAAGAAAGATGGCTGAGGCTTGGGAACGAGCCGCCTGGACTTGAAGGGTGGCTCGTCGGGGCGTGCGGCCGGAGCTGAACTGGGAAAGGGAGGGCCCGTGGGGACAGGGCCGTTCAGGCCAAGGGTGGGGGGGGCAGCGTGGCCAGCGCTTCAGCTGACAAAGAGCCTGGGGGATGGGCCAGTTGGATCGGGCCCGCCACGGCAACCTGGCCGCTGAACGACTGGGAGCGCAGCGCCAGGGAGGCGCTGCTCGCTTCGCTCCAACGGACGAGTCCCATCGGCCAGATGCCGAGCACAATCACCAACAGACCAAGCGACACCGCCGGGATCCGCTCGGTCCAGATGGTGGATTGCCAGTCCGCCTTGGCGTTATCGAGACGGCCAAAGCCGACGCGATTGAACAGACGAATGGAATAGACAGCGGTCAGCCCGGAGGACCCAAGGCAGAGCAAGGTTGGCAGCGGGAAGGCGGTCCAGCTGCCTTCAAACACCAGCAGCTCCGCTGGGAATGCCGCCAATCCAGGAATCCCAGCCGCAGCCATCAAGGCCAACAGCATCAACCCCATGGTGAAGGGCAGACCCCGCAAGGGATTCATCAATCCGGAGAGATCGGCGATCGAATTGGTTCCGGTGCGACGTTCCACCATGCCGACGCAGGCGAACAGCAGGGCGACAATCAGGCCGTGGGCCAACAGCAGCGCCACTGCCCCCTGCAGGCTCATCGCCGTGGCGGAGCCGAGGGCTAGCAGCAGGATGCCCATGTTGGCCAGAGAGCTGTAGGCCACCAGACGGCGCATATCGAGTTGGGCGATGGCGTTGAGGGAGCCATAGATCGCCGAGACCGCTCCCAAGGCGGTGATCCAGGGAGACCAGCCTGACCAGGCTTCGGGCAAGAAGCCGATGCCGAAACGCATCAGTCCGTAGGCCCCGAGCTTGGAGGTAGCCCCCGCCAGCAGCATCACCACGGGGATCGGCGCCTGGCTGTAAGTGAAAGGTTGCCAGCCGTGCAAGGGAGCGAACGGCATTTTGAGGCCGAAGGCCAACAGCACCAATAACAGAAGCCAGCGCTGGGCCTGAGGTGAATAATCCGCATTGGCGAGCACCTCGAAACTGAATCCCTGGCCGTGGGTATTGAGCAAGCCGAAGGCCAGCACCGCCGCCAGCAGGCTTAGTCCCGACACCGCCCCATACATCAGGAAGCGGATGGCGGCACCGGCGCGGCGCTCGCCTCCCCAGATGGCAACCAGGAGGGTGGTGGGGATCAGCACCAGCTCGAAGGCCAGCAAAAACAGCAGAGCATTGCGGGCCAGAAACGCCCCCACAACACCCAAGTTGGTGGCCAGCAGCAGGGAGAAGAACAGGCGCGGACGCGCCTGATCGCCTGGGGCGAAAAGGATGGCGGCGGCGCTGATCAGGGCCGTGAGCACCACAAGTGGCAGCGAAAGGCCATCAAGCCCGAGCTGGAGCTCCAGGCCGAGCTTGGGGACCCAGCTGATGTGGACATCAGCGGGAGGCCGCAGGCCGCAATAAACGCCCACCAGCAACTGGGTGAGGCAGGCAACAGCTGCTAACCAGGCCAGGCGGCGGGGGGACCAGGCGCTCAACAGTGGCAGGGTCAGACCGGCGGCCGCTGGCAGCAGGAGCAGGAGAAGGAGCGGATTCAAGGCCATCAGGAGAGCGGGGGCAGCAGATCAGCGACGGGTGCGCCGCTGCGGGTGAGCAGCCAGGTGGCCATCAGCAACACGCCGAGAACCAGGGTGAGGGCATAAGCCTGGGACCTTCCGCTGGTGGTGAGGCTGAGGCGTCTAGCCCCCTCGAGTGCTGCGCCGCCGGTGGCGCCACTGAAGCCATCCACCAGCCGTTGGTCGGACAAGGAGCTGAGGCGAGCCAGCAACACCACCAGCCCCACGATTGTGCGGTGATAGAAGCGCTCGGTTTGCATGTCCTGGGCCAGCCAATCCTGGAGCCCTCCCAAGGTGGAGGGCAGATGGGCCAGCTGATGGGGGCGCAGGTAATAGATGGCCGAGAAACTGCCTCCGCTCAGGGTGGAGATCAGCAGCGGAATCGCCATGGGGCCCCAGCCGGGGATTGGATTCATCGCCACTACACCGTTATGCACCAGCAACTGCGGGAGATGCAGAACCAGACCGGTGAGGAACATAGTGGGCAGGACCATTAACCAGAGGCCCTCGGCAGAGCGCACGGTGAACGTTGAAGGCTTTCCGCCCCAGATCAAGCTGAACATCCTCACCAAGCAGGCGCTGAACAGAGCGTTGCTGATCAACACCAGACCAATAATCAAAACAGGGTTGGAGCTCGACTGTGCCAGCACCAGCAGCTCACGCAGGGCGGCAAAGCCACCGAAGGGGGGTAGTCCCACCAAGCCGGCTGCCCCTGAGAGAAAGGCGATTCCCATCAGTGGCCTGCGGCTCCAGAGACCGCCGAGTTGGGTGAGATCTTGGGTGATGTTGGTGAACATGATCGCGCCCACAGCCATCAGCATCAAGGCCATCGGCAGTGGGTATACAAGCATCATGTGGTCGGCCACCTCCATGCCGCCAAGCCCAACGGCCACAAACAACAATCCAAGCCAGCTGCTGACCAGAAACGAGAGGGCGCGTTTGATATCGATTTGAGCCAGAGCGATCAGCGATCCCACCAGCGCTGAGGTGCCGCCCACGACGACGAGAACCGTCTGGGTGACGGGACTCAAGGAAATCAGCGGCTCCAGCTTCAGTAGCACCCAGGCACCACCCGTCACTACCACAGAGTTGCGCAGCACGGTGGAGGGCAAGGGGCCTTCCATGGCTTCATCCAGCCACAGGTGCAACGGGATCTGGGCGCATTTGCCCATAGGGCCCGCCGTCAGAGCCAACACGATCAGGGTGAAACCAGCAGGCAACACCAGATGATTATTGGTCTGATCGGCGGCCCAGGCCTGCAGCCCATGGAAGTTCCAGGTGTGGGTGATCGGCAGCAGAGCGATTAAACCTGCCAGTAGAATGATGTCACCAATACGCTTGGTCAGAAACGCATCCCTTGCACCCTTAACAACCAGGGGTTGGTTGTACCAGGTGCCGACAATGAGATAGGTGCCGAAGGTGAGCAACTCCAGGATCACATAGCTGAAGAACAAGGAATCGGTGAGCACGAGGGCGCACAGTCCAGACTCGAAAAAGCTCAAGGATCCAAAGAATCGGGGCCAGCCCCAATCCATCTCCAAATAGGCGATTGAATAAATCTGAACGAGCATGTGAATGCCGGTGATCACCGTCATGGCGATCAGGGCCTGCTCATTGATCAGGCCATCGAAACCGATGCGGAGCCCAGCCGTCTCCAGCCAGGTCCAACCGAAGGTGATCGGCCGGTAGATGGCCGAGGAGCCTGCGGCGGAATTGGAATGCAGCGCCACCAAGGCCAGGGTGCTGTGCACAAAGGCCACCGACACCATCAGCAGATTCAAATAGCCACAGGGCCTGGGGCCCGAGCGGGAGATCAGCCCGGGCGACCAGAGAAACGAAAGCAGCGAGGCCAGCAGGGGGTAAAGCGGCACCAGCCAAGCCGTCTGGGCAGGCAGCAGGGTCATCAACGTTGGTGGGAACGAAGCCAGAGCCTCGGCAGGATCTGGATTAGCGCGTCAACTTAATCGGCTCTGCCCTGCGTTTGGGGACTAACGACGCTGGCTGTTTCCGATCGTCGCGGCAAGCCGTGATTATGAAACCGAAACCGGCGCCAACCTGGGCCTAACCAAGCGGCAGCCATCCCCGCAGCTGTCTCCGCCTTGGTCGGCGCCGATCGTGATGGCAAGGATGTCGCTGGCTTGGCTGAGGGCTCAGCGGCCACTCTCGGATGGCAGGCATCAGGCTTGCGGGCGCTCCTCCCGAAATGCAACGGGGCTGCGGTCACCCATGGCTGCCGCCTCAGCAAGGAAGGGCTTGGTCCTGCGGTGGAGCCAACCGCAAACTGTTCAGCATGATCTCTGCCGCGGCGTTGCTGTCCGATAATTCTCCCCAGCGGCGCCCCATGCTGTGTCCTGTCCAGAGTGTGGTTGTCGAATTGTGTCCAAGCTCGGGCGCGGTAAGGGCATGCTCATCTGTGCTGACTGCGGCCATCCCCTTTCAACCCTGGTGGATCCGGCCAAGCGTCGCAACACCGCCCTGGCGGCCTTCTCCCTGATTGGCATCGTGATGGTGGGCATCAGCGTGATGGTGCTGGACTCCCTGCACGACCAACTGGGCCAGGAGAGCCTTCCAGCCGAATCCTCCGAATCGGAGCGTTCGGGCGGCGAATGAAGCTTGGCGAGATGCTGGGCTCGTGGGCGCCATGCCCGGGCTGAGGAAACTCAACTTCTGCGCTGGCGCCGCCACAACACCAACAATCCCCAAGTGGCAAGGGCAATGGCCAGCACTGGCAGCACGCCCAGGGAAATGTGTCCCAACCACGTGCTGACCTGCCCATAGGCAGAACCCAGCGCCAGGCCAGCCAAGGTGAGCACCAGCACCCAGATGCCGGTGCCGGCGGTGGTCCAGAGCAGGAAGGTGAACGCTGGCATCAACTCGAATCCGGCCGGTAGCGACACGAACGGCCGAAGTCCCGGGACCAGGCGCCCCCAGAACACCACCAGCACGCCGTGGCGATCGAACCAGCGACGGCTGCGCGGCAGCAGGGTGGGTGGCAGGCCCAGCCAACGGCCTCGCACCAACAGCCAGCTCTGCAGCCGCTCTTCATCAAGCCAGCGGCCAATCCCATACCAAAAGGAAGCCCCCGACACACTGCCCAGCAGCCCTGCCAGGAGCACTGGCAGTAACTCGAGCCGGCCCTGGTGCACCAGGAAGCCCCCCAGGGGCATGATCAACTCGGAGGGCAAGGGAGGAAACAGATTTTCCAGGAACATCGCCGCGGCGATCACCACATAAGCCAGCGGCGGCGAATCCGTCGTGGCCTTGGCAATCAACTTCAGCAACTCCTGGGCGGCGGCGTCAGCCTGGGGCATGGGAATGGGAGCCACGGCGCCAGAGCCGAACGATTTTATCGATCTCCAAATACAGGAAGAACACCAAGCTGACCACGAAGCAGGCCAACAACTCTTGCCAGCTCAGTGGTTGAACACCGAAGAAGCCGGCCAGCAGCGGCACATAGAGAACACAAAGCTGCAGGGAGCTGGTGAGTAGCACCGCCCAGAACAACCAGGGGTTGGAGAAGGGTGCAACGGTGTAGAGGGGCCGGTCGCTGCGGGCCGAGAGGGCATGGCCCATCTGAGCCAGGCAGAGGGTGGTGAACACCATGGTCTGCCAATGGGCTTCCATTCTCGCGGACCAGATCATCAGGGCGATGGTGAGTACGGCGAACACCAAACCGACCCGGAAGATGTAACGGCCGATGCCTCGGGCAAAGATCGATTCACCAGGCTTCGCCGGCTGGCGCTGCATCAATCCCGCTTCACCAGGCTCCAGGGCCAGGGCCAGGGCAGGCACCCCATCAGTGACCAGGTTCATCCACAGGATCTGGAGGGGCGTGAGCGGCACACCTGCCATGCCGACAAGTGGTGCTGCAGCGATCGTAATCAATTCACCCACATTACTGCCGAGAATGTATTTGACAAACCGGCGGATGTTGGCATAGACCAAGCGGCCCTCTTCGACCGCATTGACGATCGTGGCGAAGTTGTCATCCAGCAGCACCATGTCGGAGGCTTCCTTGCTCACCTCAGTGCCGGTGATGCCCATGGCCACGCCGATGTGGGCCTGCTTCAAGGCCGGGGCGTCGTTTACCCCATCTCCTGTCATTGCCACCACCTGATTGTTGGCCTGCAACGCCTTGACGATGCGTAGTTTCTGCTCCGGTGCCACCCGCGCGAAGACGTTGCAGTGCTGCACCAGCTCCTGCAGCTGGCGGTCATCGCATTGCTCCAGTTCCCGGCCCAGGGACACCTCGCCATGGCTGGGGCTCAGGCCGATGCCGGCGGCGATCGCCCGGGCCGTGAGCGGGTGGTCGCCGGTGATCATCACCGGGCGAATGCCCGCTTCACGGCAGCGCCGTACCGCCTCGGGCACCTCGAGCCGCGGGGGATCCAGCTGGGCCATCAGGCCCAGAAGCACCTGACCCTGCAGCGGGGCGTCCGGGCTTTGGTGATGGGGGCTGCAGCTGAACGCCAGCACCCGCAGGCCCTGGGCGGCAAGGCCGCGGGCCTCCTCCAGCCACCACTCGCGGGTGGGGTCATCGAGGGGGTTCACCCCCTGGCCATCGAGCCAGCGGTCGCATTGGGCCACGATCGCCTCGGGAGCTCCCTTGCCGACCAGCAGGGTGGTCGACCCCTCGGCGTCGCGGCCCAGGGGCCGTTGCAGATCCCCCTGGAGGTCCTTGACCCACACCGCCATCCATTGGCGCTCCGAGCTGAAAGGGATCTCCGCGAAGCGGGGGTAATGCTGCCGTAGCTCGAAGCCGTCGATGCCGTCCTTGGCGGCGGCCACCACCAGGGCGCCCTCTGTGGGATCGCCCAGCACCTCCCAGCGATTGCCCTCTTGGCGCAATTCGGCATCGCTGCAGAGAACCCCGGCCCGCAGCAGCAGGGTGAGGGCCCCATCGGCCAGGCCGGCATGGCCGGCCCGGGGGGGCTGCAGCATCGCGTGCTCGAAGCTGCCTTCAGGGATATAGCCCTCCCCGGAGACGCGCATCGCCTGGGTGCCACAACGCACCTCCTGCACCACCTGTCGGTTCTGCGTGAGCGTGCCGGTCTTGTCGGTGCAGATCACAGTGACCGAACCAAGCGCCTCCACGGCCGGCAGGCGGCGGATCAGGGCGGCGCGGCGAACCATCCGCTGGGTGCCGATCGCCAGGGTGACGGTGATCACCGCTGGCAGGCCCTCCGGCACGATCGCCACGGCCATCGATAGGGAGACCTCCAGCAGGTCCAGTGGTGGTCGGCCCAAGAGCCAACCTCCCAGCACCACCACAGTCACCAGGGCCAGGGCGGAGCCCACCAGCACGTTGGCCAGGCCATCGAGACGCTCCTGCAACGGCGTCGCCTCGCCGCCCGCCGTATCGATCATGCGGGCGATCTGGCCCAGCTCCGTGCCCATGCCGGTGGCGGTCACCAGGGCTGTGGCCCGGCCCCGCACCACCTCGGTGCCCTGGAACAGGCAGTTGCGCCGCTCCAGAACCGGGGTGCTGGCCTCAAGCAGAAGCGCGGCCTGCTTGGCCACCACCTCCGCCTCGCCGGTCAGGGCGGCCTCGCGCAGACCCAGTTCCGCCACCTCCATCAGCCGGGCATCGGCCGGCACCTTGTCTCCGGCCTCGAGCCGGATCAGATCGCCGGGCACCAGCTCCTCGCTGGAGATGCGTTGCCACTGGCCATCGCGACGGGCCTGCACCAGCGGCTGGGCCATCTCCCGCAGGGCCTCCAGCGCTTTCTGGGCCCTGCTCTCCTGCAGGTAGCCGAGCACGGCGTTGAGCACCACGATCAACAGGATCGCCAGGGCGTCCTTGGGGAAGCGGCCCTGGCTCAGGGCCACCGCCCCGGACACCACCGCCACGGCCAGCAGCATGATCAGCATCACGTTGCTGAATTGATCCCAGAAAATGCGCAGGGAGCTGCGGCCAGCGCTGATCTCCAGCCGGTTGGGGCCGAAATCCGCCAGTCGTTTGGCGGCGTTGGCGCCACTCAGGCCGTCTGGAGTGGCCGACAGATTCTCCAGGCAGGCCGCTGGCTCGAGGGCATGCCAGGCGATCGGCGGACCAGAAGAGCTCATGCCAGAGGGGTTGAGATTCGCAGGACGGTAACCGTCCGGCCGGGAAACGGGGCGGTTCTAGGTTTCAGTGGCTTGGGAGGCCCACCCCGCCGGTATGCCCAACGCCGATTTCAGTGGGTTCCGCCGGATGCTGATCGGCACCCCGCTGCCCACCAGCGCCCATCACGAAGAGCGTTATACCAACGCCGAAGCACTCGCCATCCTCAGCTCCGATGCCCTCTCCTCGGTGGCGTACGCCACCCAGGAGATCGTGCTGGTGCTGGGCACCGCCGGCGCCCTGGCCCTGCCGTTCACCCTGCCGATCACAGCCCTGATCGTGGCGCTGATGTTGATCGTCGCCACCAGCTATCGCCAGACGATCAAGGCCTATCCCCATGGCGGCGGCAGTTACCGGGTGTCGCAGCAGAACCTCAGCCCCCTCACCGGGCTGGTGGCTGGCGCCTCGCTCTCGATCGACTACGTGCTCACGGTGGCGGTGAGCGTGGCGGCGGGCATCGCCGCCCTCACCTCCTACGTCCCCGCCCTCGATCAGCAGCGGGTGTTGCTCTGCCTGGTGGCGGTGGGCCTGGTGATGATGGCCAACCTGCGGGGCGTGAGTTCCAGCGCCAAGCTGCTCAGCCTGCCCACCTACCTCTTCATGGTGATGGTGGTGACGCTGCTGGTGGCCGGAGCGCTGAAAACCGGCCTGGGGCAGCTGCCGACCGTATCCGTGGCCGAGCAGCAGAGCCTGCTGGAGCGGGCGCATGCCACTGACGGTCTGGGGGTGATCGGGCCGCTGCTGCTGATGCGGGCCTTCAGCTCCGGCTGCGCCGCCCTCACCGGCATCGAGGCGATCAGCGACAGCGTCGCCGCTTTCCGGCCGGTGGAATGGCGCAACGCCCGCCGCGTGCTGGTGGTGATGGTGCTGATGCTGGCGCTGATGTTCAGCGGCATCAGCGCCCTGGCCCATCAGGCCGGGGTGATCGCCACCGACAACGGTCCGACCCTGCTCTATCAACTCGGCGAGAGGATCTTCGGCAACGGCCCGCTGCTGGCGGTGCTGCAGCTGGCCACCTTGATGATCCTGCTGCTGGCGGCCAACACCGCCTATGCCGATTTCCCTCGCCTGGCCGCCTTCCTGGCCCAGGACGGCTTCCTGCCGCGCCAGCTGGCCTCCCTCGGCGACCGGTTGGTGTTCAGCAACGGCATCTTCGCCCTCAGCGGCTTCGCTGGCCTGCTGTTGATCCTCTTCGAGGGCAGTGTCAGCCGCCTGATTCCCCTCTACGCGGTGGGGGTGTTCATCAGCTTCACGCTCTCCCAGGCCGGGATGGTGATGCACTGGTGGCGCCTGCGGGGCCCTGGCTGGCAGGGCAAGGCTGTGGTGAACGGCGTGGGCTGCTCCATCACCGCCGTGGTGGGCGTGGTGCTGCTGTTCAGCAAGTTCACCCAAGGGGCCTGGCTGGTGGTGGTGGCGATTCCGATCCTGGTGTCGCTCTTTCTGCGCATCCGCACCCATTACGACCATGTGGCCCGGCGCCTGCGGCTGGCCCGGGATGTGCGGCTGAAGCTGCCGCCGGCGCCGGAGGCGGGAGGGACCCCGACGGTGGTGCTGGTGGGGCAGCTGCATCGCGGCACCTTCGAGGCGATCCGCTTCGCCCGCTCGATCGCCAGCGACCTGGTGGCGGTGTATGTGGACCTGGGGGTGAGCGGGCGCACCGAGGCGTTCATCGAGAACTGGAAACGCCAGGTTCCGGAGGTGAAGCTGGTGGTGCTGCCGTCGCCCTACCGCTCCCTGGTGGACCCGGTGGTGGAGTTCGTGCGCGCCTTCGAGCACGAGCACCGCAAGGACAACAATCGCTTCTGCATGATCGTGCTGCCGGTGTTCGTGACGCGGCATCGCTGGGAAAACCTGCTGCACAACCAATCCACGATCCTGTTGCGCAATGCCTTGCGCGCCCAGGGCACCCGCGTGGTGACGACCGTGGGCTTCTACTTGTAATCGAAGACCCCTGCCCTCAGGCAGCGACAACTCAGGCGTCGCGGCGATCCCGTTGCCTCAGGGAATCCAGCAGCGACCACACCAGCAACAGCACGCCGATCAGACCCGCCAACCACTCCGGCAGCCGCAATTGCCAGTTGCTGATCCACACGCTGGCGAGCATCAACAGGCCCAGGGCGCCGATGGCGTAATGGGCGCCATGCTCAAGGAACATCAAGGTGTCGAGGGCCCGCTCACGGCTCAACATCAAGGTGAGCGAGCGGATGAACAGGGCTCCCAGCCCCAGGCCGGTGAGGATCAGCACCAGGTCGCTGGTGATCGCGAAGGCGCCGATGGTGCCATCCAGGCTGAAGGAGGCATCCAGCAGTTCCAGATACACCAGACTCAGCAGCCCACCACCTGCCGCCAAGCGGGCGCCAGCGGCTTCCTCATCGCCGAACGCCTCGGCCAGGGAGGTGCTGAGCAGTTGCAACACCAGCCCGATCAATCCCGCCACCAACACCGGCGCCCGTTGGCTTTCGGGCAACACGGCGCTGAGCAGCAGCAACACGATCAGGGCCAAGGCCACCTCGAGGGCCTCGATCCGCCCGGCGGCGCTGAGCCGGCGCTCCAGCGGCCGCAGCCAGTGGAGGGTCTTCGCCTCATCGAAGAAGTAGCGCAGGAACACCATCAGCAAGAACATGCCTCCAAAGCTGAGGATGCGAGGTTCGGCCAGCTCCAGCAGCTCCCTGTAGTGCTGGGGGTGGTGGAAGGCGGCATCCAGGGCCTGGTTGATGCCCACCCCACCGGCCAGCGCAACCATCAGCAAGGGGCCGGCGAAGCGCACGCCGAACACCGGGATGATCAGCCCCCAGGTGAGGAAGAAGCGCTGCTGCCCCGGGCTGAGCTTGTCGAGCACCCGCGCGTTGACGATGGCGTTGTCGAAGGACAGCGACACCTCCAGCAGCAACAACACCAAGGTGAGCCAGGCGGCGGTCACGCCGCGCGTGCCGAGCATCACCAGCACGCCCAGGGCGCAGCAGCCGAGCGGGAAGACCAGATAGCGGAGGTAGCGTCTCGGCAACATCAGCGGCGCGATCCGCGCTGGAGGGACCCCCCATGATGCCGCTCGACGCTGGGGGGAAAACCTGGCCCGACCCCCGTCGGCGAGGCCAGGACCGCGGACCACCGGCAGCCGGCACCCGGCCCTGCAAGAGGTGTCAAGGACGCCGGCCCCAGCTCCGCACCTGAGCTCCCATACCGGTTCCGCCAGCGACGGCAGTGGCCTCACCACTCAAGGCAGCCGGGCGTCTCCCAAGGCCGCGGGGCCTGGCAGTGGCGAGATGGCCAGTGGGGTCGGATCGGCGGCGCGGCGCTTGGCACCGGGCCAGCGGCCTTGCAGAAACTCGATCAAGCGAGGCAGCAGCAGGCTGAGGCAAACCAGCAGCAGGGCCCCCAGGCCGAACTCCAGCACGCTCTTCACCATGCGCTCGAAGGGCAGCCAGCGCCCCCCCAACCAGGCCAAGCTCACCATGGACCCGGCCCACAGCAGCGCTCCGGCGCAGTTGGCGATGAAAAAGCGCGGCCAGGCCATGCCCACGGCCCCGGCCATCGGCCCCGCCAGCACGCGCAACACCGCCACGAAGCGTCCCAACAGCACCGAGGCGGTGGCGTGGCGCAGGAACTGCAGGCGCAGGCTGTCCATCTGGTCGGGGCTGCGTCGCAGCAGGCCGCCAACCCGCAGGATCAGCCCCCAGCCGGCCCGGCGTCCCACCCAGTAGCCGAGGTTGTCGCCCAGCACCGCGCCGCTGGCGGCGGCGGCGATCACACCGCCCAGCTGGAGCTGGCCGCTGCCGGCGGCATAGCCCCCCAGCAGCGTGAGGGTTTCGCCGGGCAGGGGCAGGCCGGCGTTTTCCAGCAGCATGCCCACGAAGATCACCCCATAACCCCAGCGCTGCAGCAGCTGCCGCAGCGCCGCTTCGCTGAGGCCTCCCTCCAGGAGGCCGAGATGGGGCAGGTGCGCCAGGCCGAGCTCCTGGAGATGCAGGGGCAACAGCATGAAAGGAACGCGGTGGCGGCGGGTCTCAACAGTAGGTGTGAGCCCATGGCGCTGACGGGGCTGCTCCACCAGGCCCGGCTCCCACCCGATCCAGCTCCCGAGCGGAACCATGCGCGCATCGGCTCAGCCGTTGCGGCGTGATCGAAGCCACGGCGCCGGCCAGCGCAGCCGCAGCCGGGCCCGCCGACGGCGGCTCGTCAGCCAGGGTCAACGGAACCGATCCTCGAAGCGCTTGTACAGCGCATTCATCGCCAGCATCAGCAGCCCCACGCCCACGAACACCAGCCCGCGCAGCCCCAGGTCCGCCTCCGCCATATCCACCACCAGCAGCCGCAGCAGGCAGGCCGCCAAAGCCAGCAAGGCCACCAGGCGAAACTGGCGGTCGCGCAGCACGGCGCTCAGCCCATAGATCAAGAAGGCCTCCAACGCCCAGACCAGGGTGAGCAACGCATGGTCGAAGCCCCTGGCCAGCTGAACCGCCACCGCCACGAACAGGGGGTACCAGAGCCAGCGCTGGCCATGCCGCGCCAGGGCCGAGGCCACGCCGCCGAGCAGGGGCAACCCGGCCATCCCCCGCAGGGTCGTTGCGGGCAGCCAGCGCGGCGCCAGCAACGCAAACAACAGCTGCAAGGCCACCGCCTGGAGGGCAAGGAGCCCCTCCCACCCCTGCCAGCCGGATGTCGGCATGGCCTGCTGTTGGAACAGGCCGCAGGCGATCGACAGCCAGTAAAGGAGCACGGCATAGAGCTGGGCCCGCGGCGCCAGCCAACGGCTGGCCGGCTCGCTCAACAGCCCCAGGGCGAGCAAGGCCAGGGCAAAGGGCTGCCAGAGGCTGCTGAGTTCGATCAGGAGCGGCAGCACGGCCGCCAGCAGCAGCAGCTCCAAAAACCAGCGGTGGCAGAGCCGCCAGAGGTTGGAGCGGGCCAGCGGCCCGCGGGGCTGGAAGCGCCACCAGACCGCCAGCACCAGCACCGCCAGCAGTTCGATCAGATGCCGCGCATGGAGGCTGAACCCCAGCACGTCCACGGCGGTGGCGGTGAAGGCAATCTCGATGACAAAGCCCAGGGCGTAGGCGGCCAGGGCCACCAGCCCCAGCGCCAGGCCATGGCTGCTGAGCGGCTGCCGCAACCGATCCGCCACCAGCAGGGCCGGGAGCGACAGCAGCAACCAAGCCAGCGGCGGCAGCAGGGGCGAGAGGGGACGCAGCAGCAGATCAGCCCCCAGGCCGAGGTTCAAGCCCAGCAGATCCAGCCCGAGCGCCTGGCGGCGCGGACCGCTGGCCAGAGCGATCAGCGCGATCGCCAGGGCCAGCAGCGGCAGCAGTTGGGCCAGCGCCGGGGCGGCCTGGGGGCGGTGGGCCAGCAGCCAACCCCAGGAGGTCAGCTGAGCCAACGGGATGGCCACCGCGGTGGCCATCCCCAGCCCGGGGGGGCGCAGGCGGCGATCGGCGATCAGCAGGCTGCCCAGCCCGAGCAGGGCCCAGCAGGGACGCCAGTGGGGCGTCAGCCCCGCGGTACCCAGCAGCACCAGCGCCGCGGCCTGCCAGCCCAGCAGGGGCGGCCAGGCGATCGCCACCCCGCGGCGGTCCAGTTGCCAGGCCACTCCCACCAGCAGCGCCGCGGCACTGAGCAGCAGCAGCGCTGGCCGGAAGGGCTGCGCGGGGATGGCGCCCGGGCCAGGGCTGACGTGCCCCAGGCCCTGGGACTGGGGCGCGAAGGTTGGCAGGGTCAGCAGCACCCAGGCCTGCAGCAGCAGCGCCATCGCCAGGACGGCCACCAGACCCCAGCCCAGCTGCAGGATGCGGCGGCTGGGCTGCCGCTCCCGCAGGCCCAGCAGCAGGAACAGACCGCTTTCTCCCAGAAGCACCAGGTTGAGCAGCAGGCCATCGGCCAGCAGCGGCTGCAAACTGAGCAGCGCCGCGACCACCAAGCCCTGGCTGATCAGAATCTGGGCGGTGCCCAGCGGCCTGGCCTTGCCGTGGCGGCCCAGCCAGGCCAGCAGCAGGGCCAGCGCCGCGGCCAGCAGCAGGCCGATCACCCGGCTGGCGGCCTGCTGGGGATAGGCCATCAACGCCAGGCCGAGGCCGCCCCAGGCCGCGATCAGGGCAGCCAGATGCGCCGCTGGCAGGGAGTGGGAGCGCCGCTGCAGCAACAGCACGCCAGCGCCAAAGACCACCAGGGCCGTCGCCAGGCCCCCTAGGCGCAGCGCGGGCTGGCTAACAAGGGATTCTCCGAGCCGCAGCAGCCACACCCCCTGGAACACCCCGTAGCCGAGCAGCACCTGCAGCCGGTGGCGATCCCAGGGGCGCCGCGCCGCCAGGACAAGGCCCGCTAGGCAGACCAGGCTGGCCACCGCCAGGGTGATCGGGCTCTGCTGGACGAGCAGCAGCGGCACCAGGTTCACCAGCACGTGCAACGAGGCCACGGTCTGGTCGCGGCTGAGGCCCGCCACCGCCAGGTTCAAGGCCATGCCCAGCAGCAACAGCGCCAGGGCCTGACGGGGGTCCTCCAGCCAGCGCAGCCCCAGCTCCGGCAGGGAGCCTCCCGCCAGGCAAGCGAACAGCGCCAGGGCGGCTCCACCGCTGCGCAACCAGGCCACAAGCGAACGCCAGCGGGGGTGCCGGCCCCAACGCAGCGAGGGGGCGATCAGCGCGGCGGCGGCCGCCAGGGTGAGCAGGAAGCGGGCCAGGGGACCCAGGCGCAGGGCGATGTTGACCACCAGAAAGGTGATGCCCGCCACCAGCACCAGCACGCCGATCAATCCGGTCCAGTTCTCAATCAGCTGGCGCTCCAACCCCCGCCAAGGCAGCCGCTTGTCCAACTCCCGCCCCTGGTCGCGGCGGGGAGGGGGTGGAGAGGCGTTCACCCTTGGCTTGATCGGCGGCGGCAGCTCAGGACGGACCGGGGAAGCGGGGCGGGGCCCTTCTCCCGCGGGGCGGCTGCCGACTCGGGCAGGTTGCGCAGGCCCGAGGCTGTCGACTCGGCTGGCGGCGGGGGCAGTGCCGCCGCCAGCCCCCGCCGCTCCAGAGCCAGCCGCTGCAGAGCCAGCCGCTGCAGAGCCGTGGCTGAGGGAGCGCTCGGGCGGCGGACCTTCACGCTGCTCGAACGAGCGCAATCGCGCCTCCAACTGCGACACCCGGCTGCCCAGCCGGCTCAGCTGAACTGCGATCAGGACGACTCCGAGCGGCACCAACAGCAGCAGCAGCACCAGCAGCAGCACCAGCAGCAGCGGGACGATGTCCAAATGCGCGGTCCCGGCGAGAGATTCCTTTCTGCTAGCTGGAGCCGGCAGCCGTGTCGAGCCGACCAGCTCCGCTTCCGGCTGGTGTGTGAGGGCTCCAGGCAGGCGGTCACCCGGCTGGACTGCCGTGCCATGCAGCAGGGGCCGAGACCACCAGGCCAGCAGGCAATGCCGCCTGGTGTCGATGGGCCATCCAGGGCAGCGTTCGGCACCGAAGGCCGCCAGCGCGATCAAACTGCACTGGGTTTACCTTGGCCCCATGCCCGTTCGCCCTGTGCTGCTGCGTGGCGATCCACGCTTACGGCAACCCGCCCAGCCCGTGCCGACCGAACAGTTGGGCCTGGAGAGATTGCTGGGGCTCGTGCGCGATTTGCTGGACACCCAAACGGCCCGCAGCGGAGCTGGCCTTGCCGCCCCCCAGATTGGCGAACCCTGGCGGGTGCTGGTGGTGGGCAGCGGCGCCTTCAATCCTCGCTATCCGTTGGCACCGGTGATCCCGCGTCAGGTGCTGGTCAATCCACGTTGCACGCCGCTGGAGCCAGCCACGGACCTGGCGGAGGAGGGCTGCCTGAGCGTGCCGGATCTGCGGGCGCCGGTGCGGCGTTGGCGACGGGTGCTGTGTGAGGCAATCACTCCGGAGGGGCAGACGCTCAGCCAGGTGATGGAGGGTTTCGGGGCGCGGGTGTTGCAGCACGAGATCGACCATCTCGATGGCGTGCTGTTCCCCGATCGCCTCACAGACGGCATCGCGCTCATGGCGCTGCAGCCGCCTGCTAAAGGCGTCGACCTGCCCACCATGCGAGAGGAAGCCCAGTGCAAACCATCGGGCTGAAGTCTCTGGGCAGTTGAGATCCAGCCGAATCGGATTTAATCGAAACCGAGCAGGTCGAAGATCTCGCGATCCTTGAGGGATTCGGCCTCCAAGGGCTGCACGTTTTCCAGCATTGTGCGAGCCAGGCTCAGGTATTCCTGCTGCACAGACTCCTCTTCGGGGCTGGGATCCATTTCAAAGATGGTGAATTTATTCAAGCGCGAGCGGCGGATCGCGTCCACGTCGCGGAAGTGGGCCATGGTTTTCATGCCCACCCGCTCATTGAACTTATCGATCTGATCGGTTTCGCGGCTGCGGTTCGCCACCACGCCGCCGAGGCGCACTTTGTAATTCTTGGCCTTGGCTTGGATGGCGGCGATGATGCGATTCATCGCGAAGATCGAGTCGAAATCGTTCGCCGTCACGATCAGGCAATAATGGGCATGTTGCAGCGGTGCCGCGAAGCCACCACACACCACGTCACCCAGCACGTCAAAGATCACCACATCGGTGTCTTCCAGCAGGTGGTGCTCCTTGAGCAGTTTCACCGTCTGGCCAGTGACGTAGCCGCCGCAGCCGGTGCCAGCCGGCGGGCCGCCGGCCTCGATGCATTGCACGCCGTTGAAACCCTCAAACATGTAGTCCTCGGGGCGCAGCTCCTCGGTGTGAAAGTCCACCGTTTCGAGGATGTCGATCACCGTGGGCACCATCTTCTTGGTGAGGGTGAAGGTGCTGTCGTGCTTGGGATCGCAGCCGATCTGCAGCACCCGCTTGCCCAGCTTCGAGAAGGCGGCGGAGAGGTTGGAGGAGGTGGTGCTCTTGCCGATGCCGCCCTTGCCATAAACGGCGAGCACCAGCGCGCCTTCACTGATCCGCAGGCTGGGGTCCTGGTGCACCTGCAGGCTGCCTTCCCCGTCCTCGCGACGGGTGCTGGGGGGCTGGAGCGTGGTGGTCATACAGGGGAGGTGCCGTCGCGGTGAAAGGCGCGGACCACGACAACAGACACCCTATCCAAGGGGGTTTCAAGCGCCAGTGGGGCGGAGCCGTGTAAAGCGAAACATCCAGGTTTCGCAACGGCACCACCTGGAGGGGAGACACCACGCTCGCCAAGAGCGTGCAACCCACAACCGTAGGGCTCCCTGGCGGGTGTGGGGCACAGCGCGGAGCAGCCGGGAGAGGCGGTGAAGCGCCGCGACATCCGCATGGCCACACAAGCACGGTTTGAAGCCCAGCGCCGCGACTTGGCTGACAGGTTGGCTAGCGGGTTCGCCAGCCAAGCGGCTGGACGAAACCCGAGGCCGGTGGGCCCCTTCATGGGTTGAGGGAGGGCTCCAGAGCTTGCCTCAACTTGGAGAGGGCTTTGCGCTCGATGGCTTGCACCTGATGCTTGCTCTTGCCGATGCGGGTTGCCACCTGGGACAGGGAAAGTTGGCCCTCGTTGCTGTAGCGCCAGTTGAGCACGCACAGCTCGGGTTCGGGGAGACGCTGCAGATGTTGATGCAGCCAGCCGTAGTCCTCCTCGAACGAGGGTGAACGGCCATCAGAAATGGTGTCCAACAGGGAGATGTCTCGACCATCCTGGCCAGCGATCACCTGATCTAGTGAGACCAGGGATTGAAAGGCCTGGGCCTGACGCACCTGCCGCAGCCGACGCGCCGCCGGCAGCTGCCGGGAAGGAGCGTTGTGCCGCTGGCTGGCGCCAGCTTCAAGGCTTTCGCGTTCGAGGCGACCCGCCAAGGCGCCCAGCGCTGGTGGGATCCGCACCAGATAGCCGTGCTCATGGATGGAGCGACTGATCGATTGGCGAATCCACCAGTAGCCGTAGGTGGAGAACCGGTAGCCGCGGCAGGGATCGAACTTTTCGACGGCATGAATCAAGCCCATGTTGCCGGCTTGGATCAGATCGATGATCTCCAGGTTGAGCCGGGCAATGCGGTCGTGATAGCGCTTGACCACGCTGACCACCAGCCTCAGATTGCCGTTGACCATGCGGTCCAATGCCCGCCGGCCGCGCCTGCTGATGTCCGGGGAGGCATCCTCGTGATCCTGCCAAAGCCGCACAAGGCGACCGTAGTGCAGCTCCTCTTCGGGGCTGAGCAGCGGGTGGCGGCTGATGGCTTGTAGATAGTCGCCCATGAGATCGGACATCAAGATGACCTCGAAGTGATATCGATTCTGGATGATCTGACCATTCCAAAGCGGTGTGATCTGCGGGGTTGGCGCATGGTTGCAGCAGACCGCTGCAGTGTCTTGGATCGGGCTTCATCGTGGTGATTTCCTGACCGCCACGCCCTGGGGAAATGTCGCTCTCAGCAGAGGGGTTTCACAGTCCTCACTACAGCTCGTTTCAGCCCCCCCAAATAGCTCATTTTCACTGACTGCAGATCAGCGACGAGGCCGCGCTAATCTCTGCAATCCAACCAAAAGCCGCGTTCAGAACCCACTTGCTCAGACATCCCGATGGCATCCGCCGTTAGCTGGCCAGCCTGGCAGCCTTTCGGCCCACTCGCTGCAAGGATCACAAATTGCTCTAACCGACAATAAGACAGCGTTTTTGAAAGCCAAGGGTCTTGAGTTCATTGTTGTCCAGTGGACTCGGCTGTTGCGATGCAGCACAGGAGCGTTGGGTGCAGGGCCGCGATCTGCGGCGAGGGCTTGCCTGACTATTCCTCAATGCCTGGATAGGGGCACGCCGGCAGTGTTGATGGCTGATGGTGCACGGCGGTGGGCTGATCGCCGTTGGCCTGCTGATCACCGCATCGAATACGGCGTGCCAAGGACCTCGCTCAGGCGTGGTGGCTATCATCAAGGGTCTTCTCAATCAGGAAGGCCGCCAGGTTGCTGAGGGAGCGACCCTCCTGGTTGCTGCGCCGAATCAACTCTTCATAGACCCCATTGGGAATCGTGATAGTGATCCGGCGCGGCGTGCGGAAGGCAGAAGCTTTGCACTCCAACTCCCTTGGAAACCAGCCGTTGATCGTGGCTTGCATTGGGTCACTTGTAGCGTTTGACAATCTTGGCCCTTTTTCTCGGAATGCCATCGCAGTCTTAACATTACGAGTCTGTTGATTCGCAACAGCCCCGGGCTTGCGTATTTCCCGCAGAGTCGCCAGCTCAGCCATGCTCAGCAGCCGCATTCATGCGCATATCCCGCAAGGCAGCGCTGCCGATGTAGTGGCGCTGTAGGCCAAGGGAATAAGAGGGAATCGTCAACCGGCACCGCTCCGGTTACCGCAGCTGGGCAGGCGAGGTCTACCCCAGCATGTGCTGTCACCCTGGGCAGCCCAGAACCCATTCGGATCGAAACCAGCGCGACCTAGGGCTGACAACCCACAGCTCGCTTGAGGCGTGGCAGCTGGACGCCCCCGCACCCGCAGCCCCCGGCTACAGCAGTTCGTAACCGTCCTGCCTCTGCTCTCGGCCCTTGCCTACCCTCACCTCGCCCCCCTGGTACCCATCCGCGTCCCATGGCCGAGGAAATCGGTTCCGTGCCTCCCACGGCCGCCCCTGACAGCCGCGGCGACAAGCCCGGCCCCACCATCGAATCGGTGCTGCAGGAGGGTCGCAGCTTCCCGCCCCCGCCGGACCTGGCCGCCCAGGCCCGCATCGGCTCGCTGGAGGCTTACCGAGCCCTGGTGGCCCAGGCCGCCGCCGATCCCGATCAGTTCTGGGCTGAGCAGGCCCGCCAACACCTGCACTGGTTCGAGCCGTTTCACACTGTGCTCGATTGGAGCTCACCCCCGTTTGCCCGTTGGTTCGATGGGGGCCGCACCAACCTGAGCTACAACTGCCTGGATCGCCATCTCGACGGTCCTCGGGCTGACAAGACCGCCTTGATCTGGGAGGGGGAGCCCGGCGACAGCCGCCGCTTCAGCTATCGGCAGCTGCACGCCGAGGTGTGCAAAGCCGCCAATGCCCTCAAGGCTCTTGGCATCGGCAAGGGCGACCTGGTGGCGCTCTACATGCCGATGGTGCCGGAGGCGGCGATCGCCATGCTGGCCTGCGCCCGCATCGGCGCCCCCCATTCCGTGGTGTTCGGCGGCTTCTCCGCCGACGCCCTGCGCGATCGCTTGGTGGATGGCGACGCCAAGCTGGTGATCACCGCCGATGGCGGCTTTCGCAAGGACAAGCCGGTGCCGCTCAAGCCGGCTGTGGATGCGGCACTGGAGACCAGCGGCGGTGCCCCCACGGTGCGCCACACCCTGGTGGTCCGCCGCCTGGGCGACGCCGCTGGCGACTGCCCCATGCGCCAGGGCCGCGATCTGTGGTGGCATGAGCTGGTGGAAGCCCAGAGCGCCGTCTGCCCCGCCGAGCCGATGGCCAGCGAAGACCGCCTGTTTGTGCTCTACACCTCCGGCTCCACCGGTAAGCCCAAGGGGGTGGTGCACACCACCGCCGGCTACAACCTCTGGGCCCACCTCACTTTCCAGTGGATCTTCGACATCAAGGAAGACGACATCCACTGGTGCACAGCTGATGTGGGCTGGATCACCGGCCACAGCTACATCGTCTACGGCCCGCTCTCCAACGGCGCCACCACGGTGATGTACGAGGGCGCGCCCCGGCCCTCCAAGCCAGGTGCCTTCTGGGAGGTGATCCAGAAGCACCGCTGCACCATCTTTTACACCGCCCCCACGGCGATCCGAGCCTTCATGAAGGGTGGCCGCGACGTGCCCGACCAATTCGACATGACCTCCCTGCGCATCCTTGGCACCGTCGGCGAGCCGATCAACCCCGAGGCCTGGATGTGGTACCGGGATGTGATTGGCGGCAACCGCTGCCCCGTGGTCGACACCTGGTGGCAGACCGAAACCGGTGGGGTGATGATCAGCCCCCTGCCCGGCGCCACCCCCACCAAGCCAGGCTCCTGCACCCTGCCGTTACCCGGCATCCAGGCCGACATCCTCGACCACGACGGCAACTCCCAGCCGGCCGATCAGGGTGGCTACCTCACCATCCGCCGCCCTTGGCCCGGGATGATGCGCACGGTGCATGGCGATCCGGAGCGCTTCCGGCGTAGCTATTGGGAGGAGATTCGCCCGGCGGATGGTTCCTGGGTTTACTTCGCCGGTGATGGCGCCCGCCGCGATGCCGATGGCTACTTCTGGGTGATGGGTCGCGTCGATGATGTGATCAATGTCAGCGGTCACCGCCTCGGCACGATGGAAATCGAGAGTGCCCTGGTGAGCCATCCCGCTGTCGCCGAGGCCGCCGTGGTGGGCCGCCCCGATGAGCTCAAGGGAGAAGCTGTGGTCGCTTTTGTCACGCTGGAGGCCGGACGCCAGGGCGATGGCAGCCTGGAGGCGGATCTGAGGGCCCATGTGGGGAGGGAGATCGGCGCGATCGCGCGGCCGGATGTGATCCGCTTCAGCGATGCCCTGCCGAAAACCCGCAGTGGCAAGATCATGCGACGCATCCTGCGCTCCCTCGCCGCCGGCGAGGAGGTCAGCGGCGACACCTCCACCCTCGAGGATCGTTCGGTACTGGACGCCCTGCGCGTGTGACGACGGTTCTTCCTCGAGCCGCCCGGTTGCGCACCTCCTATCCGCGCCTGCTGGCGCTCTGCCTGGGCCTGGGGCTGGCCCTGAGGCTGATCCTGGCGGCGATCCTGCCGCCCGGTTACGACGAGAGCTATTACTTGTTTTACGGGCGCTATCTGGCCCTGAGCTACTTCGACCATCCCCTGGCGGTAGCCCTTTGGGCGGCAGCGGGCCAGCACCTTGGCCCTTTCTTCGCCGCCCTGCCGGTGCTCGCCCTGCGGCTGCCCAGCCTGCTGAGCTACACCGGCGCTCTGCTGTTGCTCAGTGAAGCCACCCGGCTGTGGTTCGGCCGCCGCGCCGCCCTGCTGGCCTGCGCCTTGGGCAGCCTGGCGCCGCTGTTGTTTGTCTGCGGCGGCCTGTTGCTGCTTCCCGACAGCCCCTTGCTGCTGGTGCTCAGCCTGCTGCTCTGGTGGTTGGCCCGCCATCCGCTGCACGCCCTGCGCAGCCCTGGGCAGTCGCTGCGGTTCGGCTGGATCCTCGGCTTGCTGAGCCTTTGCAAATACCAGGGGCTGCTGCTGATCCTGACCCTGGTGGTATTGCGGCTGGTCGAGTCCATACGCCAACGCCGGCTGCGCTGGCTGGACACCGCTTTGATCAGCGCCGGCTGGCTGATGCTCTCCTGGCCCCTGTGGCTTTGGAATGGGCTGCACGACTGGCGTTCCTTCGCCTTTCAGGCCGGCCGCACCGCGAGCGTCAGCGGCTTTCACTGGCTTGGGCCGCCACTGTTTCTGCTCAGCCAACTGGCCCTGCTGTTCCCCGTCATCGGGGTGTTGCTGGTGGTGGCCCTGCTGCGGCCCATCCCCAGCCATCCGCCCGCGGCGCGGCTTCTGCGCGCCCTGGCGATGCCGCAGTTGCTGGTGTTCCTGCTGCTGGCCGGACGCATGCAGGTGCTGGCCAGCTGGCTCGTGCCCGCTTGGTGGTTGCTGGTGCCGCTGGCGGCGGCCTGGCTGGCGCGGCCCGCCATCTGGCAACGGCGATGGCTGCGGGGGCTGGCCGCCTTCACACTCATTGCCGTACCGCTACTCACCCTGGTGGCGGCCGCCCATGTGCGCTGGGGGATCGCCCGGCGGTTGATCCCCGCAGAGGTGGACACCTCCGGGCAGCTGCTGCCTCCGGCCGAGCTGCGCCGGGCCTTGATGGCCCAGCCCCGCATCTGGCAGGCCCTGCGCGAGGCGGAGGTGATCGGCTCGAATCGCTATGAGCTGCCGGGCTTCCTGGCTCTCGCCCTGAATGGCTACAGCAGGGCTCAGTACAGCTGCTACACCGGCGACTGCCGCGGCTTCGATGACTGGCGAGCCAGCCTGAATCCCCGGGCTCGCCGTGGGGTTCTGTTCGCGGTGGTGGGGGGCTACATGCCCTTGGTCACCCTGCAGTTGCCCATCCCCGAGCAGCCCTGGCGGATCCAACCGCTGACGCCCCTGGGCCAGGTGCCGGTGCGGCGGGCCGGTCAGACCGTGGCGCTTCTGGAGTTCTACAGCTTTGACCCTTCGACCGCCCAGCGGATCGCCTTCCCGCCGCAGGCGCGTTGACTGCGCGGGGCAGCTTTTCAGCCGCTGCCGCTTTTCTGAGGCTCAGCCCCGCACCAAACGCCGAAAGATCTTGTTCCCCAGCCGCAGCACCTTGCCCTCGAGCTCCTCGGGGCTGGCGAAGAGCTGATCCGGATCGACAAGCTTTTCACCATCAAGCCTCACGCCGCCTTCCTTGATCCGGCGCTTGGCTTCACTGCTGCTCACCCCGATCCCCACGGCTCCGATGAGGTAAAAGGCTTTGGCCGGGAAGTTCACCCTCGCCAAGGAGGCCTCAGGCACCTCCGCCGTGGCCGCCGCTTGGCCGCAGGCCCCGGCCACAAGCATCACGGCATCGCTCTGAGCCTGGTGGGCCGCCGCCTCACCATGGCGCTGACGGGTGATCTCCAGCGCCATGGCCTTCTGGCGCGCGCGGGCGTCGGCAGGAAGCTGATCGAGATCGAGATCCGTGAGCAGGGTGAGGTAGTCGTTGACCACCGCATCGGGAACTTTTTCCAGTTTGGAATACATCGAGAGGGGGTCCTCCCGCAAACCCACGGTGTTGCCGAGGCTCTTGCTCATCTTCTGCACCCCATCGAGGCCCGGCAGGATCGGAAGCAGCAGCCCGAACTGGGGGCGTTGGCCGAAATGGCGCTGCAGATCACGCCCCATGGCGATGTTGAATTTCTGATCAGTACCGCCCAACTCCAGGTCCGCTTCGATCGCCACGGAGTCATAGCCCTGCAGCAGGGGATAGAGGAATTCGTGCAACGAAATCGGCGTGCCGGAGCTGTAGCGCTTGGCGAAGTCTTCCTTGGCGAGCATTTGCCCTACGGTGCCGGTGGCCATCAGCTCGATCACCTGGGGTAGGTCCAACCCAGCCAGCCATTCGCTGTTGCGGCGCACCTCCAATCGCCCCGGGGTCTCGAAATCGAGCAAGGCCCGCTGTCGCGGCTGGCCGAGACCGAGCTGCAGCAGGTAGGTTTCGGCATGGGCTTCCACCTCGGCGGCGCTGAGCTGCACCCGGGTGGCGCTCTTGCCGGTGGGGTCGCCGATGCGGGCGGTGAAATCGCCGAGGATCAGCACAGCGGTGTGGCCGGCGTCCTGAAACGCCCGCAGTTTGCGGAACAGGATCGAGTGGCCGAGATGGATGTCGGAACCGGTGGGATCAATGCCCAGCTTCACCCGCAGCGGTCGGCCGTGGGCCTCAGCCTCCGCTAAGCGGGCGTCGAGCTGTTGATCGGCGACTTGGGCCGAAGGCTTGGAATCCGCCATCACGCCTGCCGGGAACAGATCGACCAGCCCCCGTTGGATCCAGGTCGGCAAGCCCTGCTGTTGGCCGGTGCCGTTGGCCGCTGTCATGCTCCTCCAATGCCGCCGCCGCGGCGGCGCTGCCTGGGTTGGCACTGTACGCAGAGGCCCCTGAGCCTGGCTTTGTTGGTTGAGGCGGAAGTACCGACTCCCAGCGGCCCGTCACCGGCCCGAGATCCGAATCCATGGCTGTGGGTTCCGGTTGTCGTCCTCGCCAGGGGCGACCGTTGTGCTGGTGTCTCAGGCTCCTCGGGGAGGTTGTCGGCCCTGAAGCGCTCGGGCAATCGAAGCCGCTTGAACAAAAAGGGGGCAACGCCAACAGCCTGTTCCCGTCTCGCGGCCCACGGCCGCAGGAGCCAGCGGGAGAGCGTGGCTCAGCGGCTGGGGTCCAGCTCGGTTTTCATACGGGCGAGGGTGTGGTGCATCTGCTCGAACATCCGTTCCGGCGTGAGGCCGAATTGACCGAGCTGGGTGCGCAGCTGCTCCACGGTGAGCTTGGCCTGGAAATCATCCGAAAGTTCGAAGCGCTTCATGAACACGCGGTAGCGCTCCATCATCTCTTCCATGCGCTCGATGTAGAGCTTTTTGCCTTCACGATCAAATTTGCCGTATTCACCACCAAGCTGCATCAGCTGCTGGTAGTCCCCGAACAGACGCTTCGCCTCGTCCTGCACGATCTCGGAGTCGAAGAAGGCCATGGCCCCAGCGGTCTTTCACGGATTGCTCCATTTTGAGCAGGGCCACCTGCGGTCGTTGGTGCGGATCCACGCATCATTGCTGCCGCCCCGGCCCGCAACGCTTACACACGAAAGAGATCCTCTCCCGCCTGGTCCAGCGGGGTCCTCCATGGATTTCACACCGCATCTGTCTCACCTGCGCCACAACGCCCAGCTGGCGGAGAGCCTGCTTGGCTCCAGCCGCCTGGTGCTTTGCCTCGGCAGCCGAGCCCTGTTGTTCCTCACCTGCGCCGCGATACGTCAGCCCGAGCGAGTGCTGGCGGCGGTCACCACCGAGGCCGAGGGGCTGGCCAAGGTGGAGGCTCTCGGTCCCGATCTGCTCGTGGTCAGCGACCGCTTGGAGGAGGGCTGCGGCATTGACCTCGCGGTGAGCGTGCGGCAACGATTCAGCGGTTGCCGCACGCTGTTGCTCGTGGAGCAGGAGCATCGGCTCTGGAAGATCCAGGCGGCGATCGAAGCGGGCTGTGAGGGAATCCTGCTGGATTCGGAAATTGGTGAGGGTCAGGAACTGTCGGCGCTGCGCAACGTCTGCAGCGGTCGCGTGTACCGCCAAGGTGACCTCACGCGTCGCGGGCCCGCCAGACTGCCGCTGCCGCTCAGCAACCGCGAACGGCAGGTGTTGCGCTTGCTGGTGCAGGGCGGCGGCCGCAGCAACGGCGCCATCGCCCGTGAACTGATCCTTTCCGAGGAAACGGTGCGGACCCATGTACGCAACCTGCTGGCCAAGCTGCAGGCCCGCGATCGCCTGCATGCGGCGCTGCGAGCCGTGCATCTGGGTCTTGTCGACTACCAGGAGGTCGCCGCCGACCGCTAACTTCGGGCGGTTTCAGGCGAGGCCTGATGGCTCGGCGGCACTGGTTGGACCCTCTGGCCCGACGGCTGCTGATCGCCACTGGCCAACTTGCCGATGCCAGCCCAGCCCAGCCCTGGCCCCGCCGGCTGATCAGGACCCGGCCGATTTCCGGTGGAGATCTCCCTGCCGAGGGCTGCGATGACCTGGCCGCGGCCAGCGGTCACCACGCCGAGCAGGTGGAGCGTGAACTGCTGGAGTTGAAGCTGCGCGGTAACCCTGGCCTGCGCCTGCGCAATGCCGAAGAGGTTCGCCATGCCGCCGCTCTCGGCTGGTGCCTGGATGTGAACCGGGCCGCGGCCGCCGACTGGTTGCGGCTGCCGGGATGTGGCCTGAACCAGGCCGACCGACTGCTGCGCTCCCAGGCGGAGGGTCAGCAGCTCACGGGGGCGGAGGATCTGCGGCGGCTGCTCGACCTGACCGAAGCCGAGATCAGCAGCTGGTTGCCTGTTCTCGTCTTCCACTGCTTTCACGACGCACCTCGGCCCAAAGGCCCACCGCCATTGCGGATCAATCAGGCCAGCGACCAGCTGCTGCGGCGCCAGCTCAACGTGTCTGATGCGTGTTGTCGGCTGTTGCTGCGGGAACGGGCGATTCGGCCCTTCCGCAACCTGGAGGATCTCCGCCAACGTCTGCGGCTGCCCGTTCCCCAGGTGGAGGCCTGGATCGGTCGGCTGAGCTTTGAGCCTGGCCTGGCCAGTCCGCTGCTGCCGCCAGCACCGCACCAACCCGGTGAAGGGTGAGCAGCCATGGCACGCCAGGGAGAATTGTTCGACGCGGCCTCCGCCTGGCAGGCCGGTGAGGCCCTGTTGCCCCAAGCGCTGCCGATGCTTCGACATCAGCTGCTGAGCTGGCAGGAGCGCCTTGCCCGGCACCAGGGCCCCCTGTTCAGCAGCCTGCAGCCGCGGGATGGGGGCAGAAACCAGCAGGGCAGTCTGTTCAGCGGGAGCAGCCCAGCCCTGTCGCCGGGGGAGATGGCAACCGCGGGCTGGGCCGATCCCTGGGCCTGGGCGGAGCGCCTCGATCCGCTGGAGCTCCAGGCCCAAAGTCTGGGGTTCTGGCGCTGGCCCACGCCGCCGCATCTCGGGGCGGCGATTTATCTCGTGATCGACAGGCCCGCGGATCCGGCCCCGCCGCTGTTGCTCTACGTGGGGGAGACAGGCCGGGCGGATCGTCGCTGGAAGGGAGAGCACGACTGCAAGGCCTATCTGGCCGCCTACGGCGAGGCGTTGCGGCGGGCTGATCTGGAGGCGCGGCTGAGCATTCGCTTCTGTTGTGATGTGCCTGTTGCGGTGCGACCGCGTCGCGCCTTGGAGCAGGCCCTGATTCAGCGTTGGCTGCCTCCCTTCAACAAGGAGTCCCGACATCGCTGGGCCACGCCGTTCGGCACCGAGACCGGCTGATTCAGCACCCTTCTGAGGCCGATCTTGGCAGGGCGCCCGTGGCGGCGAGGGGCTGGCGGCGAGATCTCTGACAGCGAGGTCCCTGGCAGTCAGTGCCGCCCCAGTGAGGGCAGCTGCAGCGAGGGCAGCGGCTGCGAGGGACGTGGCCAGCGCAGCGCCGCACCTTCACGCCTCCGCAACTTCGCACCGCGACCCATCCCCGAGGCACACGTTGACGGCCGCGCAGAGGAGCGTCTCCCACGCTGGCTACCATCGTTTTTTGGCTTGCCTGACACCATGCGCTTCCGTTGCCTGGCCATCTCGGGATCCGTGCTGGAGGCCTGGACGGGGGACTGCTTGGTCGTCGGGTTGTTCGCCGAAGTCCAGCACCCCACCAGGGCTTTGCTGGCCGGCTTGTTCGGCGCTGATCTGGAGCGCCATCTCGAGCAGCGCCAGTTCAAGGGCAAACCCGGTGAGTGCGTTTGCATCGAGCGCCTGGGGGCGACGCCATCGCTGCTGATCTTGGTGGGCCTCGGCGACCCGGCGGCCTTCCACCTGACGGAGTTGCGCCAGGCCAGCGCCACCGCCGCTCGCCAGGCGAGTCGCGTCGGCGCTCAGCAGCTGGGGCTGTGGATGCCGGTGGAGGCCCTGGAGCCTGCGGCGGCGGCGGCAGCCATGGCCGAGGCCACTCGATTGTCGCTTTATAAGGACCAACGCTTCAAGAGTGAGGTCGAGCCCCGCAGCCTGCCGGAGGAGGTGGTTCTGCTGGCTCTGCCGGAAGCCGCCGCCAAGGGACTCGATGCGGTGGATGCGATCTGCAGCGGCGTTGAGCTGGCCCGTGAACTGGTGGCCGCGCCCCCCAATGTCGCCACCCCGGCCGGCCTGGCCGATACCGCCGCTGCGATCGCCCGCGAGTTTGGCTTGGAGCTCAAGGTGCTGGAGCGGGCCGATTGCGAAGCGCTCCACATGGGGGCCTATCTCGGAGTCGCCCAAGGTTCGGATCTTCCCCCCAAGTTCATCCATCTCACCTACCGCCCCGAAGGTTCGGTGCAACGGCGGATTGGCCTGGTGGGCAAAGGCCTCACCTTCGATTCCGGCGGTTACAACCTCAAGACCGCCGGATCGATGATCGAGATGATGAAATATGACATGGGTGGTGCCGCGGCGGTGCTTGGAGCAATGCGCAGCGTTGCCCAGCTGCGCCCTGAGGGATTGGAAATCCACGCGATCGTGGCCAGCTGCGAAAACATGATCAGCGGCAAGGCCATCCATCCTGGTGACATCCTCACCGCCTCGAACGGGCGCACGATCGAAATCAACAACACCGATGCTGAGGGGCGCCTGACCTTGGCCGATGCCTTGGTGTACGCCAGTGGCTTGCAGCTGGATGCCGTGGTGGATCTCGCCACCTTGACCGGCGCCTGCGTGGTGGCCCTCGGCGAGGAGATCGCCGGGCTGTGGACCGAGAGCGATGTGTTGGCGGATGGCCTGCTGTCGTCCGCTGTCGCCAGTGGCGAGGCGCTGTGGCGCATGCCGCTGCGGCGCTCCTACAAGGAGGGATTGAAAAGCACCTTGGCGGATTTCAAGAACACCGGCCCGCGGGCGGCTGGCTCGATCACAGCCGCCCTGTTCCTGCGGGAGTTTGTGGCGGCGGGGCTGGCCTGGGCCCATCTCGACATCGCCGGAACGGTGTGGTCAGACAAGGACCGTGGCGCTGACCCCGCCGGGGCTACGGGTTTCGGCGTGCGGACCCTGGTGACCTGGATTGGCTTCGGCGCTCCTGCCTGAGCCCAGGATGCCCGGCGCTTAACGTTTTCCTCAACCACTCAGCCCCCATGGCCGTCCGCAAGATCCGCTGGTACGTGAAGGCCCAGCTGGGGGTTCTGCTGCTTCCGGCGGGTTTGTGCCTGTTCGGAGAGGCGGTGATCCGCAAGGGGCAGGAGCAGGGGCCCTGGTTCTGGTTCGGCACCCTGGGGCTGATCCTCATCAATGCCGGGGTGGGACTGATGATTGAAAGTGGGCTCCTGCGCGGTTATCCGGGTCGGGAGTTGGAGTCCCGAGGCTGAGGCCGTCTCTTCAAGCTGCCAGAGCCGGCTGTGTGATGCCCTGTCGCGGAGCTTCCGCAGCCATGGCGGGGGATTCCAGGGCGTGGATCTGCCAACGTGCCCTCTCGCCGCAGCGAGCAAGCAGGGCGTCGAGCTGGTCGGCTGCCTGCTTGGGACTGGCGTAAGGACCGATGTGACGGGTGTGGAGACCGTCCCGAATGGTCAGCAGATACATACACACCAGAGCGTGGAGGCCTGATCACGCTAGTGCGGTTTTTGTTGGCTGAACAGGTGAGGACACCCTTGTCGCCAGCCGATTCGGGATCACTGGGGACCCGCATCTTTCGCTTTTGCTCAGATTGAGGAGTCCTGGGATGACCTTGGCGCTCTCTGGAGTCGCGCTGATCGGGGAACCTGCCAGTGTGGCCGGGGCTCATCTGGCGCTGACGGGTCGCTGAGATGCCGAGCCGGCACCCCCTTGCTTGGCATCACGCCGAGCTCGTTGCCAGTCGACCCCTTTGCGCGCCGTCTCCCCCCACACGGCGCCCAGTCGCCGATCGCGACCGCAGGACCAGCGGTAGTAGCTGTAGCGAACAGGGTTGCGGTCGGCGTAGTTCTGGTGATATTCCTCAGCCGTCCAGAAGCGCCGCAGCGGTTGGATCGTGACGTTCAGCTCAGCCGCCGGCCTGCCGAGCTCGCGAGCGGCCGCCTGCAGGCTGCGGCGGGCTTCGTTGGCCTGGGAGGGCCCGTCGCTGAAGATCACGGCCCGGTAGGAATCACCGCGATCGCAAAACTGCCCTGCGCCATCAAAGGGGTCGATGTTGCGCCAGTAGGCCCGCAGCAGCGCCGCATAACTGAGCCGGCTGTCGTCGAAACGCACCAGCACGCTTTCCTGATGGCCGGTGCCACCGGCCGAGACCTGCCGGTAGGAGGGGTTCTCCAGTTGGCCGCCGCTGTAGCCGCTGACCACGCTGGTCACCCCGGGCACCGTCTCCAAATCGTGTTCCAAGCACCAAAAACACCCTCCAGCCAATACGGCCTGTTGGACCGCAGCTTTGGCTGGCGCCGCCCCGATCAGCAGCAGCCACAGCGCAAGGCCCAAGGCCAGGACACGGTTCAGCATGGGGCCAGACTGTCGAGGATGGCGGCGGCCGCCCGCTGGGTGACCCCGGGTTCGCCGAGCCGTTGGCGCAAACGGCCATAGCCCGCCAGGATCCGTTGGCGCTCGGGGCTGTGTGGCACCAGCAGCGGTTCCACGGCGGCGGCGACAGCCTCCGGGGTGAGCTGCTGCTGCAGGAGTTCCGTCACCAAGCGTTCCTCCAGCACGAGGTTGACCGGCGAGATGTGCTCCACATTGAAGCGGAGGAGCTGTCGAGCCAGAAAGGCCGTCGGGCGACTGAGCCGGTAGGCCGTGACCTGGGGAACACCGCGGAGCGCCAGCTCCAGGTTGACGGTGCCGGACTTGGTGAGGGCCGCATCGGCTGCGGCCCAGAGCTGGGGCTTGAGCCGATCGCTCTGGTCCGCGGCGATCACCCGAGCCCGCAGGCCAGCCTTGCCCAGTGCCCGCTCCAACAAAGGCTCGAAGCCTGGCTGAGCGGCTGGAACCAGCACCTCCAGCTCCGGGCGGCGATGCTGCACCAGGGCGAGGCCCGCGGCCATGGCGGGAAGCAGATAGCGCAGCTCCTGGCGGCGGGAGGCCGGCAAGAGCAGCAGCACCGGCGCCTCGGCTGGCAGGTTGAGGGCGCTGCGGGCTTCCGCCCGGGAGGGCAGGGGCTCCAGCGTATCCAGCAGCGGATGGCCCACCCAGGTGACCTGGGCGCCGCGGGCAGCATAAAAGCTGGCTTCCTGGGGAAAGATTGCCAGGATTTGATCGCTGAAGCCGATCAGGCGGGTGCTGCCCCCGTCACCCAATTGATAGGCCCATTCCTGCGGAGCGATATAATAGAAGATCGGCACCTTGCGGGGTAGACTTTTGATTTTAAGGCCTAATTTCACGTTGGCTCCCATGTAATCAATCAGCACCACCCCGTCCGGGAGCTGCTGCTTGAGCCAGCGATGTACGCGGGATTGACTGGTGAACGTGGGCAGCAGCAGAGGCAGAGCTTCAAGCAGGCCGATGGCCCCGAGCCCGGCGGTATTCGCCAACAACTGCGCTCCGGCCGCCTGCATGCGTGGCCCACCGAGTGCCACCACCTCAAGGGGCAGTTGGCGGCGGCGGGCCTCTTCGTGCAGAGCCGCGACCAACAGTCCCCCTTGGAGGTCTCCGGAGACCTCACCGGTGCTGATCAGCAGGCGCGGCATCAGCGCTGCGCCGGGAGCGGGCCACGGCGTCCGGGTCCGATGGACTGCTCCAGGAAGCCGCACAACTCGGCGGCGGCCGGGAGCAGCGTCAGATCCCGCGCCTTGGCCAAGGCCTGTTTGAGCACCAGGTCACTGCGGTAGATCAGATTCCAGACCTCTTGAAGCTGGCGCAACTCCTCGCCTCCGTGGCGCTCCGGCAGCCCGCTGCGGCGCAGGCCAATGCGGTTGAGCCCGCGCACCCTGCCAGGGTGACCCTCCACCATGCTGAACGGCGGTACGTCGCGGTCGACGCGACTCATGCCCCCCACCATGGCCAACGTGCCGATGTGAACAAACTGGTGGATACCGAGGACGCCACCAATCACGGCTCGATCACCAATCACCACGTGGCCGGCTACTGCGACGCCGTTGGCGATCACAATACGATTGGCCAAATGGCAGTTGTGGCCGATGTGACTATAGGCCATCAGCAAGTTATTATCGCCAATGCTTGTGCTCTCTCCCTCGGCGGTGGCGCGGTTAATCGTCACGCACTCACGAATCGTGTTGCGATCACCGATCAAAACCTGGGTGGGCGCTCCGCCATATTTGAGATCCTGGGGTTCGAGGCCGATGCAGGCACCAGGAAACACGCGATTCTCTCGACCTAACTTCACCTGACCATCGATGACCACGTGGGGGCCAATGCGGCAGCCATCGCCCAGTTGCACCTCCGGCCCGATCACGCTGTAGGGGCCAATCTCCACACCATGGCCGATCTCAGCCCGTGGATCGACCACAGCGGTGGGGTGGATTGAGGGCGCCGTCGCGGTGCTGGACATGGCTTCAGTCCACCAGGGAGAACATCAGTTCACCGGAGCAGACCAGTTCGCCTTCCACCCTGGCCTCAGCCCGGATTTTGCCGAAGCGACGGCGTTTGAGGCTGATCAGCTCACAGCTGATGCGCAGCTGATCCCCCGGCACGACCGGGCGACGAAAGCGAACACCATCGATGCCCGCAAACACAAACAACCCCTTGGCCAGGTCAGGCATCTGGGTCACGATTAAACCACCGACCTGGGCCATCGCCTCAACGATCAACACCCCTGGCATGAGCGGCCGACCGGGAAAGTGGCCTTGGAACTGGGGTTCATTGAGCGTGACATTCTTGATCGCCACGGCGCTATGGCCAGGTTGGTACTCCACCACCCGATCCACCAGAGCAAAGGGGTAGCGGTGGGGCAGCAGGTTGAGAATCTGTTCACTGCTGATCTGTGGTGGGGTCGCCGCGGCGGCGGGGCCTTCAGGCGCCTCAGGCAGAGGCGGGGCAGGGCAGTCGCTGCTGGGGGATGTGATGGTCAAGGGAGACATGCGGAAGAAACGGCGGCAAGGGAGGCCATCGAGCGAGCGAGTGCCGTGTGCAGCAGATGGGAGCCGCGGTAGGCGAACACCTGGGCCTGGGGCAGGCCCACCAAAGCGAGATCGCCGAGAAGATCCAAAAGCTTATGGCGCACGGGTTCCTGCTCAAATCGCAGCGGCGGGTTCAGCCAGCTGTCGCCGTCGCACACCAGGGCGTTATCGAGGGCGCCACCGCGGATCAGGCCCGCAGCCAGAAGTTCCTCGATTTGCTCCCGGAACCCAAAGGTGCGGGCTGGCGCAATCTCCGCCACAAATCGCGCCGGGGTGAGCTCCAGGCTGAACAGCTGCCGGCCGATGGCTGCCTGGGGAAACTCGATGGCCACTCCCAGGCGAAGAGCGTCGGCCGGAAGCGCCGCCGCAAAGCTGGTGCCGTTCCGCTCGATCAGACCATCAGCGGGCAGCTGCACGAGCTGGCGTGGGCCCATCGGCTGCAGACCGACCGAGGCGATCGCCTCCACCCAAGGCAGAGCGGATCCATCGAGGAGGGGAATCTCCTCTCCTTGCACCAGGATCTCAGCTTGGCTGACGCCACATCCGGCGAGGGCGGCGAGGAGGTGCTCCACCGTGGCCAGGCGCCGATCTCCCAGCCGCAGGGCCGTGCAGAGGCGGGTATCGCACACCTGATTGGGGTGAAGGCGTTGCGGGGGCAGGTCGGGCCGATCCAACCATGCCACGTGGTAGCCATCGCGGTCGCTCGCCTGAAGCCGCACTCGGTTGCGCTGGCCACTGTGCAGACCCACGCCGCTGAGCTCGACCGCGGAGGCAAGTGTCCAGGCCTGGCTGTAATCGCTGGGCCAACTGGTCACTAGAACTTCCAGCCCACACCGAGGTTGAAACGCCAACCCTGGGTGTCCTGGCTGGCCACCTCCAGCCGCAGCGGACCCACCGGAGTGGTGACAATCAGGCCGGTTCCGATCGAGAAGCCGGATCCAGGCTTGCCAAGCAGGCCACCGGGATTGCCGGGTACGGATCCCTGGCTGCCAAAGGTGGTGCCGCCATCGATAAAGAACTCGCCACTGATGATGCTGAAGATCGGAAAACGGAATTCAATCGTGGCCTCACCGAAGCTGGAGCCTACACCGAGATTGCAGTCGTAGAAGCCACGCACCGAGTTACCTCCACCCAAGCAGAAGGCTTCATAGGGAGGGATGGTGCCGATATTGGTGCCGGCGAGCAGCTGGAAGGCCAGCGCTTGCTTGCAATCCTCGGCCTCGCCCGCCCGGGGTCGGCAGCCCTTGTAGAAGTTGAGCCAGCGCACCGGGATGTAATGGGTCATGCCGGCTCGGAGACGGTTGAAGGTGGGTGAGTTGGGACCCACCGAGACAAACTGCTCAGTGCTCAGGCTCAGGAAATTACCTTGGGTGGGATTGCGGGGATCGTTGAGGGTGCTGCGGGTGGCGGCCAACCGCAGGGCGACCAATTGATTACTGGTAGCGCAATTGTAGGCCAGGCAAATGATGCTCTGCGTAGGAACACTTAACGGGACGAAGGTGGGTGGTTCAAATGTTAAGAGAGATTGATTGTAAATATTGGACGGTATTCCGCGGCTCATTGGTTGGCCGCCAGCATTCATTGGCGTGGCCTCCTGTGCACTCAGGCCTAGAATCACACCCCAGTTAGCCTTCTTGAAGGGGTTGCCACCATTGAGTGGCCGCACGAATTGAATATTGCCGCCGACGCGCTGCACCAATACGGTATTGCCATCTATCTGGAAGTAATTCGGATCTGCGGCTTGCAGGGCATTGACAAGCGTGGGGGCCGATCCGTATAAGTCGGCAAGGGCGACGGCTCCAGCTGCGGTCGCGAGATTAACCGAATAAGTTGGATTGCTCGGTGACTGATAGAAGTTGGAGACCGTGAGGATATTGCCGTTTGAGCTACCGGAGGTATTGGCGTAGCTCTGGAAGACCTGCGGCGCTTCACGGCTGACGAATGCTTTGATCCGCATCGCCGTGCGATACCGATCGCCGCGTATCCAGGGGTCGGTGAAGGTCACATCCGCCAGCGCCCCAAACTGACCGAAGGTGAAGCTGGTGCTCAGGTCCCAAGCGCGGCCCAACAGGTTGGAATCCTGCAGCTGCACCTGGCCGAAGACGCCTTGGCTCTGGCTGTAGCCCAAGCCCCCGGAAAGAGATCCCGTCGATTGTTCGACGATGCCCAGCACGATCGTGATCCGGCCGGGGTCATCCGCCACCGGCTTGAGCGTCACCTTGACGTCGCTGAACAGGCCGGTGCCGTACAGGCGTTTGAGGTCCTCCTCGAGATCGCGGCGGTTGAACACCTGGCCGGGCTTGAGGGAGATTTCTCGGCTCACCACCCAGGGTTTGGTTTTCCCCTTGATCGGTTGGCCCTTGTCATTGGTGGTGGATCCATCCTTGGTGAGGAACTGAACCTCCACCCCTTCGACGATCCCCTGGCGCACTTCCAGCACCACATCGCCTTCAGGGCTGACCCGGGTTGGCCCTGAGACCCTGGCCAGAGAATAGCCTTGATCGGTGTACCACTTCTGCAGATCCTGCATGCGGCTCTGCAGCGTATTCAAATTCAGCGTGCGGCCGTATTCCGCCGCGAAGGTGTCTTGCACAACCTTGGAGGGAACCTTGGCATCAGCAGGCTCCAGGCTCACCTTCCGCAACACCGGATTGGGCGTCACCAGCACCAGCAACTTCACACCCAGAGGGCCATCTTTGGGCTGGATGCGTACATCGGAGAACCAGCCGGTGGCGTAGATCGCCGCGAGATCGGTGCGCAGTTCGCTGCGGGTCACCTCCGTGCCCGGGGTGACGGACATCGCGGCGTAGGCCGCCTGCTCGAGGCGCTGGCGTTCAGGGTGGCCGTCGAGACCCTGGATCACCACTTCGCTCACCAGCACCCGAGGTTCGTTGCTGGGGGCAGGTTTCAGCAAGGGAGCCCCGGGTTTGGCCGTGCCCCCCGGGGTCGTGGGGGCTGGCGGTGTGAAGGGATCGCTGGTGGCTGGCGGCGGTCCGTCGGCACCTGGGCCTGCTGGGGTTGCGCCGCGGCTAGGGGCACCGGGGCTCCCGGCCTGGCCAGGCTGGGCGCCTGTCGGCGCGGGCACGCCCGCGGGTGTGCCGCTTGGGGCCGGAGATGCGCTTGGGGCTGGGGTTGTGGGCATGGTGCCCGCTGCGCCGCCAACCGGCACAGCAGGGGCTGGAGCCGCGCTGGCGGGGCTCCCGGTGGATGGCGTGGTGACCGCGCGGGAACGGCTTGGGGCGGCCGGATTGGCCTGGGGGGGAGAAGCCGTGGTGGGCTTCGCTGTCGCCGGAGTGGAGGTGGCAGGGGCCGATCCCGCCGCTGGTTTGGGGGCCGCAACAGCGCCGGTCGGGCTCAGGGCCAGAAGAGAGATCGCCAACAGCGGCAGGCTGGTCGCCGCGCCAAAGACGCCAAGGGGCAGCGGGGAGGGCGTCCGGCGTGGGCGAACGACAGCCATGTGGAGGGTTTGGAGGTGCGGCCTGGCCGCAAGATGCGCCGACCTTACCGGTAGACCCTTGGTTCCGGACAGACCCCTTGGACCCGTTTGAGGACCTCCCTGTAGGCCTCAACCACACCTCCGAGATCCTGCCGGAAGCGATCCTTATCCAGGATTCGATCCCTTGGGTCCAGCACGCCCCGATCCCAGAGGCGGCAGGTATCGGGGCTGATTTCATCGGCCAGGAGCAGCTGCCCCTCCGGCGTGAGACCGATTTCGATCTTGAAATCCACCAACTCCAGGGCCACCGAGGCGAACAGCAACCGCAACTCCTGGTTCACCGCCTGCGCCAGCTCGCGGATGGCCTCCAGCTGATCGGTGCTGACGATCGCCAGTCGCATCAACCGCGCCTCCGACAAGAAGGGATCACCGAAGGCGTCGTCCTTGTAGTACAGATCCAGCAGCGGCGGGGTGAGGGCGGTGCCTTCGGCAATCGGCATCTGGCGGCAGAGGGAACCAGCGGCCCAATTGCGAACCACCACCTCCAGGGGGATCACCTGCACACGCCGGCAGATCATCCAGTCATGACCCATCACCCCGAGATAGTGACTGTCGATCCCCTGGCGCTGCAGATGCTCAAACAGCAAGGCGGCGATTTGGCAGTTGAGCTCCCCCTTCCCCGCCAGGCTGGCTTTTTTGGCGGCGTTGAACGCCGTGGCGTCGTCCTTGTAATGCACGGCCACCAGATCGGCGCGATCGGTGGCGTGCACACGCTTGGCCTTGCCTTCATAGAGCAGAGGGCCGATCGAGCAATGGGTCATGGCATGGCGGGGCGTGGAGACAGGGTCGGCCTGGAAGGAGGTGAGGTGACTGGCGTGGCGGAGCTGGTGGGTGCGGTGTGGGCCGGGCTCGTTGCTGGCGCGGGCTGAACCCCTGAGGGGACAGAGGCCCCCGCTGGCTCCGCCGCATGGCCGCCCGGGTCCCGTGGCGAGCGCAGGCGCTGCTCCAGCCCCTTCAGCCGCGCTCCATCTCCGGGATCGTGCTGGCGCAGGCGCCACTCGCCATAGGCATCATCCAACCGCGCACTCAACCGCAAGCGCCGCTCCAGCGCCCGGGGCGACTCGAGCCGGATCTGGTCGTCGAGCATCTCCAGCACCATTCCCCAGGCCCCAACGGCGGCGGCCTGCTCTAGGGCGGGCTCCAGCAGCCGCTCCCGCTGCGCCGCCGGCAGGCCTTCCAGCAGGGACACGGCCCGGTGCAGGCGCTCAGCCTGCAGGATCCGCGCCGGGGTATCGCCCGCGGCGACCGGCAGACGGGCCGCGGCCAGCAACCGCTCCGCCGCGAGGGTGGGTCGCCCTCGGGCTTCGAGATGGTCCGCCAGAAGGTCGACCGCCGCCCGGCGCGCCGGCAACGGGGCGGTGTCTGAGCTGTCAAGGCCGCTGGCCGGGCGCGTGAGCGCCAGCTGCAATGCGGCCAGCCGCTCGCTCTGTCCGCCGGTCAACCGCTCCAGGGCCCTCGCCGCCAGGCGATGGTCGAGGTTGGCGTTGGCCGCACGCCATTGCAGCAGCAGCCATTGCACCCTCCCGGAACCGCGGTCGGGGCTGAAGCGATCCAGCACCGTCAGCGCGGCGGCCGGAGCCCGGCAACTGAGCAGCACGTCCGCCGTCGCCAGGATCTTGGGCAGGGTGACCGGCTGCATTGGACGTTCCAGCAGCCGCTGACGCAGCCGGGTCAGGCGTTCGTTGTCCGGGGCGGCGGCATGGATGCGGCAGAGGTCATCCAGACCATCCAGGTCGTCCTGGCGCAAGCGCGCCGCAAAGATCGCCTCGCTGAGTCTGGCGGGCGGGTCTTTGCCCAACGGGGCCGATGGGTCGAGCGTTGTCGCCGGGGTCGCCGGACCGCGGCGCTCGCTCGTGTCGGTGCGCTGAGCCCTCGGCCGCGGGTCTGCTGGCGGCCCGGATCCCACCTCCAGCGAAGCGACGGGGCGAGCGGTGAACAGGGTGAGACCGAGCACTGCCAGGGGCCAGAGCCCCCAACGCCGACGGCGATGGCAGGGGCGAGCCGCTTCAGGCGGCGGCCAGCGGAGCGGGCCATGGGGATGTCGCGACAGCGGAGCCGGGGGCGCCCAGATCGGTTCCACAGGGGTGCGGCTGGTCAAGGACAATGGCGCTGACAGGGATATGGTGCTGGACCAGCCGGTCGTAAGACCCAATTTCAACCTAAGGGAACCCGCCGCCGCCCCAGCCTCGGCTGGTGACCAGTTCCCCCGCTTGCTTCTTGATCCCCGCATGGATCCCTCCGCCACCACCGTGCCTGCCGCCGCCGCCATTCCGGCCCGCATCCTCGTGGTGGGTTCCGGTGGCCGCGAAAACGCCCTGGGATGGGCCTTGGCCCGCTGTCCGGCCGTGGAGCGGGTCTGGATCGCCCCCGGCAACGGCGGCAGTGATGCCATCCCAGGCTGTTGTTCCTTGCCGATTCCCGACGACGATCCGGCAGCCCTGCAGTCGTTTTGCCAGCAGCATCAGATCGAACTGGTGGTGATCGGTCCGGAGGCCCCCCTGGCGGCCGGCCTGGCCGATCAGCTGCGGCAAGCGGGCCTGATGGTGTTTGGTCCTGGCGCCGATGGCGCTCAGCTCGAGGCGAGCAAGCGCTGGGCGAAGGAGCTGATGCACGCGGTCGGCGTGCCCACCGCCGGCCATTGGGTGGTGGAGAACCGGGAGGCGGCCCTGGCACTGATCGACGAGCTGGGCCGGCCCCTGGTGGTGAAGGCGGATGGTCTGGCGGCTGGCAAGGGCGTCACCGTGGCCAGCACACTGGAGGAAACGCGCCAGGCGATTGAGGAGGCTTTTGCCGGCCGCTTCGGCAACGCCGGAACCACCCTGGTGCTGGAGGAGTGCCTGCAGGGGCCCGAGGTATCCGTGTTTGCCCTCTGCGACGGCCACACCATGGTGGTGCTGCCTCCCGCCCAGGACCACAAGCGCATCGGCGAGGGCGACACGGGCCCCAACACTGGCGGCATGGGTGCCTACGCCCCGGCTCCCCTGCTGGATGCCGAGGCGTTGGAGCTGGTGCGGCGGCAAGTGTTGGAGCCAACCCTGGCGGGGTTGCGGCAGCGCGGCATCGACTACCGCGGCGTGATCTTCGCCGGGCTGATGCTCACCCCATCCGGTCCCCAGGTGATCGAGTTCAACTGCCGCTTCGGCGATCCCGAATGCGAAACGCTGATGCCGCTGCTCGGCCCCGAACTTGCTGCCGTGTTGTTGGCCTGTGCCCGCGGCGAGTTGAAAGCCGCCCCGCCTCTGAGCGTGCTGCCGGGATGCAGCGCCTGCGTCATCGCCGCCGCCGCCGGCTACCCCGGTGAGATCCGCCGCGGTGATCCGATTCAGGGAGCCGTGGCCGCGGCCGACGATCTGCAGGTGTTTCATGCCGGCAGCCGCCGAGACGACGCGGGCCAGCTGGTCACCGCCGGTGGTCGGGTGCTGGCGGTCGTGGCCCAGGCTGAGGATTTTGATCAGGCGTTCCAGCGGGCCTACGGCGGCATCGATGCCCTGCACTTTGAAGGGATGATCGTTCGCCGCGACATCGGCCATCAGGTCCGTCGCCTCCTTCAGGGAGTGGGCGCCCCATGACCAACGAGGCACGGAGCCCAGCGACCAACGAGGCACGGAGCCCAGCGACCAAAGAGGTCTGGAGCCCAGCGACCAAGGAGGCATGGCCCCCTGCGACAAGCGCACCACGGAGCGAAGCCCCAACCGCGACGACGGGTGGCTGGCGCCAACGCTTGGCCCGCTGGTGGGCGGAGTTCAGCCTCCAAACCAAGCTGTTGGCGGTCGCCACCTTGGTGGTGAGTTTGTTGATGACGGGCATCACCTTCTTTGCCCTCAACGGCATCCGCCAAGACGCGCGCATGAGCGACACCCGCTATGCCCGTGATCTGGGTCTGCTGCTGGCGGCCAATATCAGCCCGCTGGTGGCCCAGGGGCAGGACCGGGAGCTGGCGGAGGTGGCCGAGCGCTTCTGGCAGAGCAGCCGCAGCCTTCGCTACATCGTGTTGGCTGATGCCGAAGGAGTGATTTATCTCGGCATTCCGATGGGCACCGGCAATAGCGCTAGCACTGGCGACACCCTGCTGAGCCGGCGCCTCGAGCTGCCTGCGGATTTACAGAACCGTCCGGATAATCCGCTGGTGCGCCAGCACCTCACCCCTGATGGCCAGGTCACCGATGTGTTCGTGCCGATCCTGCGCGACGACCGCTATCTCGGGGTGCTGGCGATGGGCATCAATCCCAATGAAACGTTGCTCGCCAGCGCGGCGCTCACCCGTGAGGTGACGGTGGCTGTGTTTGTCTCGATCTGGGTGTTGGTCATTCTGGGGTCGGTCTTCAACGCCCTGACGATCACTCAGCCGGTCAAGGAGTTGCTGCGTGGCGTGCGCTCGATTGCGCGGGGTCGCTTCGAAACCCGTATCGCCCTGCCGGTGGGGGGAGAATTGGGCGAGTTGTTGGAAGGATTCAACACGATGGCCTCCCAGCTGGAGGCCTACAAGGCAGCCAATATTGAGGAACTGGAGGCTGAACAGGTCAAGCAGCAGTCGTTGATCGCCACCATGGCTGATGGGGCTGTGTTGCTGGATGCCGAGGGACGAATCGTTTTAGCCAATCCCACGGCGCGGCGCCTGTTTCGCTGGGAGGGTCGCAATCTGGAAGGAGACGCGGTGCTGAGCGAGCTGCCGGACCGCTTGGCGATGGAACTGCATGGACCGCTGGAGAGCTTGATCAGCAGTGAGCGAGAAAGCACAGAGTTGCGCTGCAGCCTGCCTGAACCCATACGCACCCTCAGGATCGTGCTGCAGTCGGTGCGGGACGGCAGCGGTGAGACGCTCAAAGGCATCGCGATGACCATTCAGGACCTGACCAGGGAGGTGGAGCTGAATGCCGCCCAGAGCCGTTTTATCAGCAACGTCTCGCATGAGCTGCGCACCCCATTATTTAATATCAAAAGCTATATTGAGACACTCTATGACATGGGAGATCAACTCAGCGAGTCTGAGAAAGTGGAGTTCCTGGGAATCGCCAATGACGAGACGGATCGATTGACCCGGCTGGTGAATGATGTGCTCGACCTTTCTCGATTGGAATCCGACCGTTCTTGGGAGCTTGAGCCGCTGGACCTGGGCATTGCAATCGAACAGACCCTGCGCACCTACCGGCTCAATGCAGAGGACAAGGGTGTCAACCTCGTGTTCGAGCCGGATCCTCAGCTCAAGCGGGTGCGTGGCAACTGGGATCTGCTGTTGCAGGTGCTCGACAATTTGGTGGGCAATGCCCTCAAATTCACCCCCCGTGGTGGCGCGCTGCGCCTGCTGGCCTATCCCTGGCCGGATCACTGCCTGCTGGAGCCAGGAACTGAACCCAGCGGCAATCCCACCTGCGCCCTCACCTCACCGCTTCCCCGCCTGCGTGTGGAGGTCGCGGATACGGGCTGCGGCATCTCTGAAGCTGACCAGGAGCGCATTTTCGATCGCTTCTATCGGGTGGAGAATGCTGTGCACACGGAAGTGGGTACCGGCTTGGGACTCTCAATCGTGCGCGGCAATCTCGAGAAACTGGGTACCGCCATCCAAATGGTGAGTGAACCCGGCATCGGCACCACCTTCTGGTTTGAGCTTCCCTTGGAACACGCCGACCGTGATGAGCTTGAGCTGCAGGCTCAACGGCGGCTGCACGAGCGGGCGCTCACCTCCGTGGCGGGCTAGCAGCACGAACATTGGTGCAGAGCTTCTGGCTGTCGTGTCGCCAAGGGCCTCTGATGACGTCGGTTTCAATCCGGGGACTCAGGTATCGCTCTCGACGCCGCGCATGATCCGAGCAAGATCACTGCGCTCGTCGATACTGATGCGATGAGGTACACCGCTGATGATCCGCTCGAAATTGGAAAAGGAGTCGAGAATCTCGGGGCCATTGCTGGTGATCACAAATTCACGAATGCCTTTGTCATGCCACGAGCCACGCATTTTGAATACATTGAGAGCCCTTGCCATTTCGCCGCGGATCTCCACATACTGGAGCAGCAGGATCGTGTCTGTAATCGTGGATATGTGGGAGTCGGTGATGGAATGACTGCCCATGAATTCCTCAGATGTATTCGTAAAGAATCCGGCAATCTCCTCTTGCTTTGCATAGCCGGTTACGCCGATCACGAACTGGCGAAAAGCGTTGTGGCTGACGCCGCGGGCCAGGGCCGACAACGAGTCGATCGCCATCCGCGATGGCTTGAATTGGCCGATTTCTGTTTTGATGATCTGAAGGTGATCCTCCAGGCCCGTTGACTCTGGATAAGCGCAGATGATCTTGAGCAGCCCATCCTGTTCCATCTGCTCGAAATCAATCCCCCAGCTTGTGGCATTGCGGAGCAGCTGAGCTCGCGATTCTTCATAGGCAAACAGGATGGCTCGCTCCTTGCTTCGGCAGGCATCTTCAATGAATTTCGACACCAGCAATGTTTTGCCGGTGCCGGTGGCGCCAGTGGCGAGAATGATTGAATCCTTGAAGAATCCACCGCCACACATTTCGTCCAAACGCGGCACGCCGGAGCTCAAGCGCACATTGGAGGAACGCTGGGTCAGTCGCATCGCTCCCAGCGGGAAGATGTTGACTCCATGGCTTCCCATCGTGAATGGGAACTCGCCCTTCATATGGGTGGTGCCGCGAAGCTTCAGGATCTCCACGGTGCGGCGACGCCGCTCCCCCTCCAGCACATTGCGAAGGATGACCACGTTGTCGCTCACGAACTCCTCAACGCCATAACGGGCAATTGGCCCATACTCATCAATCCGCTCGGTGGTCATCACGGTCGTCACACCGATTTCCTTGAGCCGAGCAATCAGCCGGAAGATCTCGCGTCGAACCACAGAAACCGCATCATACTGCTGGAATACGGCTGTAATTGAGTCGATAGCTACGCGTCGTGCCTTGTATTTGCGAATTGCATAATTGATCCGTTCCAGTAGCCCAGAAAGGTCGAAACTGCCGGCAACATCCTGCCCTTCTGGATCGGGTGATGCATCAAGAATGAAGAGCTTATCTTGCTCCACAAGCTCTTGCAAATTCCACCCGAAACTGGCCGCGTTACGAAGAATGTCGAGGGGCGACTCCTCAAAAGTCACAAATATACCTGGCTCATTGTACTGGCGGATGCCGTTATAGAGAAAGTTCAATGAAAACACGGTTTTGCCGGTTCCGGATGTGCCGCTGATCAAAGAGCAGCGCGCGATTGGCAAGCCGCCATGGCAGATGTCATCGAAACCCTCGATGCCCGTTGGCAGCTTCTGCACCTGAATCAAACCGTTGGTGCTATGCGTGGGGTCCTGCATCACGGGGGGTGGGGAGATGGATCGCGGAGGGCTCTTGGAAGCGTAAGCGGGAGATGTCGTTCAGGGGGCAGACTTCAAGGGCTGGTGCCGACATCTGGATCGTCAGTGAGGCCACGGCCATACCCCTCTTCGCTCAGCTCCTCGTAAAGCAAGTCCAGGCCGATCAGCACGCGTTCCCGATCCGAGAGATCGCCAATGATGCGGCGTACGGGAGGTGGCAAGATCTTGGCCAGGGTTGGTGTGGCGAGGATCTTGTCCTCTTCCGCCAGCTGCGGGTTCTTGAGTACATCAATCACCTTCAACGCATAGACCCCTTGAAACTCCGTTTCAAGAATGTTGCGCAGGGTTTTGAGGGCGCGCATCGAATTGGGGGTGTTGCCGGCAACGTAAAGCTTGAGGATGTAGGTCTTGCGGGGTGACATTTCAGTTGTTCTCCTCAATGGCTGGGTTGGGGGCTGGGGGTGAAGGCACGATCTGCAGGGCTTGGCCGCTATGGCCAATGGCGCGGAGTGGTGGATCGGCTGGCACCGAGGTGCGGTACATCTCGCAGAGGTGAGCCATCACATCCAGCAAGGCCAGCCGGTAGTCCTGGAGGAAGTCGCTCTTGATCCCCTCAATCATCAGCTGCTTGCTGAAATTGTCGATCAGATCCATATGGATTTCAACGGTGCTGGTGATCGGCAGATCACTGAAGAAGGCGGTGTTCACAAAGCTCTCCAGGGCCTGGTTGGCGGCGGCTGGATCGCGGAAATAGCTGATCAGCAGGTCGCGATAGGTGCGTCGCAACGACGCCACCAGCTCCTTGCGTTCAGCCACCGGCAAGTTGCTCAGAAAGCGACTGGGATCCCGCTTGTAGTAAACGCCGTAGTACCCAAGCCGCCCCTTCAGCCGGTTGGCGAGTTTCCAGCGGTCCTCCGTCTCTCCGGGAGCTCCGGGGGGCAAGGGCGAGGCGCTTTGCAAGCCACGGCGCAGGAAGCGGGAGAGCGCCGCATCCAGACTGTAGCTGAGCTGCTCCAGTTGGTCCTGGGGCAGATGCACTTCGGCGTCGTGGTACTCAATTCGACCGGTGACCTCGCCGATCACCACCGCTGGCAGGACGAGACCACGCTCCACCATTGTCTGATAGGTCTGCCGCGGCAGCGCACCCTGCTCCAGCAGCACGGCGTCAAAATCTTCACGGCGGGCGTCCAGAACGGCCACAGGATCGCTGCCTTCGCCGATCGCTTCCAGCTGATACCGGCCACCGCGCAGCCACAGGCCGCTGGCTTCGGCCAATCGGGGTTCACGCAACAAGGAGGCGATCGTCAGGGCGGGCTCATGCATGGCCGCAGGCTTTCGGAGGACAGCTCCCCCGTGTCACTCCTGATCTTGACGAGTGGAAGGCACAAAGGGGAGGATCTTGGTTTGTCTTTCGATTGCCGTGCGCTCAGGCCCACTAATGATGGCGGCGGGTCGGCACTGCCTGGGGCCCCTCCAGCTCCAGCCGCCTCTTCCCGCCCCACCAGCCTGACCACGCCCCCCTCCCGCCATGCCGGAAACGACAACCGCCAGCACCCCAAGCGCCAGTTCAGCAGCCGCCAGCCCAGCCCCGGCAGGCGCTGAGCTGGGCACCTACGCCATCGTTGAGGCCTCGGGTCAGCAGTTCTGGTTGCAGCCCAACCGCTACGTGGATATTGACCGTGTCGATGCCCAGGCGGGCGACACGATCACACTGGACAATGTCTTGCTGGTGCGCAACGCCTCAGGCACCACGGTGGGCCAACCGTATGTGAAAGGCGCCACCGTTCAGCTTGAGGTTCTGGCCCACCGGCGCGGCCCCAAGATCATTGTCTACAAAATGCGCCCGAAGAAGAAAACCCGCCGCAAGAATGGCCATCGGCAGGAGCTGACCCGGGTCAGGGTCACCTCGATCAGCGTGGCTGGCCAAGTCAACGCCTGATCGGGCCCGGAACCCACCTCCGGCGGGCCCTTCTGCGATTTTTCGTTTTTTTCACCCTGCACTCCTCCCCATGGCCCACAAGAAAGGCACAGGCTCCACCCGCAACGGCCGCGACTCCAACGCCAAGCGCCTCGGCGTCAAGCGCTACGGCGGTGAATCTGTGAGTGCTGGCTCAATCCTGATCCGGCAACGCGGTACCTCCGTGCTGCCCGGCCTGAACGTGGGTCGCGGCTCCGACGACACCCTTTATGCCTTGGTGGATGGCGTGGTGAACTTTGAGACCATCCGCCGGGCCCTGCGGAGCCGTAAGCGCATCAACGTCACCAGCGCCTGATCCTGGCGAACGCCACCTGCGGCTTTCTGGTTCTGGACAAGCCATCCGGCCTCACTTCCCATGCTTGCGTGAGCAGGGCAAGACGGGCCTACGGATTGCGCCGGATTGGCCACGGTGGCACCCTCGATCCCGCCGTCACGGGGGTCCTGCCCCTGGCAATTGGCTCGGCGACGCGCCTGCTGCCCTATCTCAGCGGCGAGAAGTCCTACCGCGGCACCATCCAGCTGGGTCTGCGCACCAGCACCGATGACCTGGAGGGTGAAGTGCTCGAGCAGCTGCCTCTACCTGCCCTTGACGCGGTTGCCTTGCACGGCCTGTTGGCGCGCTTTCAAGGCCCGATCCAGCAACGTCCTCCCCAGGTTTCGGCGCTGCACGTCGATGGTGAACGGGCCTACAGCAGGGTGCGGCGCGGTGAGCAGCTGCTGTTGCCGCCCCGTCCGGTCACCATCCACCAGCTGGTGCTTCTCCGCTGTGATGCGCAGCGCGGCTTGCTGACCGTGGCCGTGCGCTGCTCTGCCGGCACCTACATTCGCTCCCTGGCTCGGGACATCGGCGACCTCCTCGGCTGCGGCGGCTGCCTGGCTGAACTGCGCCGCACCGCCGCCCACGGTTTCAGCTTGGAGCAGGCTGTGCCACTTGAGGCTCTCGATGCCGACACACCGCCCCCCCTATTGGATCCGCTGCCGGCACTGGCGGCCCTGCCACGGCAGACCCTTGAGGAGCATCAGATTGAAGGCTGGCGTTGCGGCCGAAAGTTGGAGCCATGGCCCCACGCTGCGGCAGGCCTGTGCCTGGATGCCCCGGTCGTGATCCTGCTGCCCTCGGGCAACCTGGCCGGTATTGCCCGTTGCGCCGCTGACGGCTGGTTACAACCTCGCCTGGTGCTGGAAGCCAGCGGTTGACGACGCATCTTGGTCGGCGCAGGCCCAGCCTTCAGCGCCACCTGATCGTTTCCCGTGGAGGGCAGGCAGCCGATCGCCCCTGAATGGGCAGCTCCCTGGGTCGAGTACCCAGCGTCGTAGCCTGCGGTCTGCAGCCATCTCTCGCTCACACTCCGCCTGATTCCATGGCCGGCCACAGCAAATGGGCCCAGATCAAACGCTCCAAGGCGGTGGTCGATGCCAAACGTGGCGCCGTGTTCACCCGGCTGGGGCGAGAGATCACGGTTGCGGCCCGGGGTGGTGCCGACCCGGCGGGCAATTTCCAGCTGCGCACAGCGATCGAAAAGGCCAAGGCCGCTGGCGTCCCCAACGCCAACATCGATCGGGCGATTGCCAAGGGCTCCGGCCAAGGGGGTGCTGAGGCCGACCAGTTCGAAGCCGTTCGCTACGAGGGCTACGGGCCCGGAGGTGTGGCCGTGCTGATTGAGGCCCTTACCGACAACCGCAACCGCACCGCCGCCGACCTGCGCCTGGCTTTCTCCAAGCACGGCGGCAACCTCGGCGAAAGCGGTTGTGTGAGCTACCTCTTCGACCAGCGCGCGGTGGTGCTGCTGCGTCCACCTCTCGTGCCCGAGGAGGAGCTGCTCGACCTTCTGGTCGCGCTGGAAGACGGCGGAGGGCCAGCGGTGCTGGGGTATCAGTTCGAAGCCGATGGCACGGAGGTTCAGGCGGCCTTCAACGACCTGGAGGCGCTGCAGGCTGGGCTGCGCAGCTGTGGGCTGGCGGTGGAGAGCTGGGAGCATCGCTGGATCGCCTCCACCTCCTGCCGGCTTGAGGATCCGGATCAGCTGCGGGCTTGCCTGCGCATGCTCGATGCCCTTGAGGAGCTTGAGGACGTGCGCAGTGTCACCTCGAATCTGGAGGCCGATGACGCTTTGCTGGAATCCCTCCTGGCTTCCGCCAGCTGATTCAGCCCAGCTGCGGCGTGGGGCCGCAAGGGCGGACCCGTGGCGCAACGCTGATCAGCAGCCACTCCCCTGCTCAAGCCCGCCTCGACTCGGCGCTCGTGTTGACGGGCTCAGTCGACACCGCTCCTGCGATGGCGGCCGCATCGACCATCAGCGTCACCGCCGGGTGGTGCTTCAACCAGCTCGCGGGCAGCAGCGGGGAGGGCGGTTGGCACAGAAGCCGCTGGAGGATCTCCGCCTTGTTGGGGCCGGTGACCAGCAGCAGGATCCGCTCGGCAGCCAGGATTTCGCGCAACCCCAGGGTGATCGCTCGTTCTGGCACCGCTGAGGCCGCACCGGCGAAGGCCGAGGCATTGGCTTCCCGCGTAGAGGGGCTGAGTCGCAGGCAGCGGCACGGCACCTCCGGCCCACAGGGGGGTTCGTTGAAGCCCACATGACCGTTGAGGCCCAGGCCGAGCAGCTGCAAGCCCAGCCCGCCAGCCTCTGCCAGGGTTGTGGCGTAACGCTCTGCCTCGCGTTGCGGATCCGTGGCCAGACCATCCGGGACCAGCACCCGCTCCGGCTCCAGGCCTAGCGGGTGGACCAGGCTGCGGATCATCGTGGCTCGGAATGAGGGCCGATCACCTGCCCCGAGGCCCACGTACTCGTCGAGGTTGAAGCTCAGCCAATCACGCTGGAGCCGCTGGCGCTGCGGCTCAGGCAAGCATTGAACAGCCGCGGCCAAGGCGACATAAATCGGACTCATCGTGCGACCTGTCGCGAGTCCCAGGGGGCGCTGCGGCTGGTCCAGCTGCCTTCGCAGCAGGATCCTGGCGACCTCATTGGCCAGTTGACTCGGGCTGGAAAACACCTGCAACCTCCAGCCCGTCGGTAACGCCTCATCGGGTTGTGCGCCTCTGTAGCCGGCTCGATCGGGGCTCCAATCAGCACGGTATTCACCAGTGGCTAGCCCCCCGGCGTCGGAACACTCCACAAAGGACCTGAAGCGGCGGATCTAGAAGCTGCTGGCGCGGAAGGGCTTCAGCTCCACTCCACGGTAGTAGTGCTGCAGGATCTCCCCATAGGTTCGACCCTGCAGCGCCATGCCATAGGCGCCCCACTGGCTCATGCCCACGCCATGGCCGAAACCTTGCCCCGCGACCATCAGCGCCGGAGGCTCTGGGCGCTGTGGCGGCTGGGTCAGGGCGGGGTTGGCTGGCGAGAGCGGCACCGGCGGCAGCGAGGGTGGCGGAGAGCCCCAGGCCCCGGAGGCGGAATCCGGGAGCGAGACCGGCTCACCAATCGCGGGCGCTTGCGGCTGGGCAGAGCCGGCAACCACAGGACTCCTGACGGTGGCTCCGGCAGCGGCCTCGCCAGCGGCAGCGGCGGACGGGGGTTGGCCGCCGATCAGCTCCAGCTGAACCTTCGTGCTGCGCAGTCCAAGGCGCTGACGCAACTCAGCCCCCGTGAGCAGCTGCGAGCCCAGGGGGCCCACGATCCGCACACGACGGATGCGACCGGAGCTGCTCTGGTTCAGCACCTCGAGGCGTTGCAGCCCACCGGTCTCCGGAAAGATGCGGCGCAGATCCGCCGGCTCGAAGCGGGTGCGCCAACTGTGCACTGGGCTGCTGTTATCGAAATCGGGCACGCTGACGAGATACGGGAGCTGCTGATTCCAGAGTTCGCCGCTGCTCTCGGTGCGACCACTGCTGCTGCTGCTATGGAACACCGCCTCAATCGGGGCGTTGTTGTACAGCAGCACCTGCCCGCTGGTGCTCGCCACCGCTTGCCGGGTTGAAGGGGTTTCGCCGTCCACCCCGCGGTAGACCTGGCTGACCACCGTGGCACGAAGATCGAACGGTTCACTCGGTCGCCGCCGAGAGAGGGCATAGGTGCGAGCCGCCACCGCCTGGGCCTGGAGGGCCGCCTGGGGCCAGCTGGCCGGCATTTCGCTGCCGACCACGCTCATCAGGTAGAGCTCGAGCGGGACATGGTTGATCGCCTGCAGTTGGCCCCCGTTGAGCCGCACCTGCACACGACCACGGAATGGCTTGCCACCCAGCAGCAGCGTCGCCCCAGCGGAGGCTTTGTCAGGCGGGCCGATCCACACCTCCCGCAGCCCCGTGGCCAGGGTTGCCGGATTGCTGCCGCGACGCTCCAGGATCAGGCCCGAGGGGCCTGGCGCCAGCCGCAACTCATCGCCGCGAGCCAGGTCCTGCAACAGGGCTCCCCGCGCATCACCGATTCGCAGAGGGCCTCCGGCAGCACCCACCACAAGCTGGGCCTCTTGCTGCAGCAGCACTCGAATCACAATGTCCTGGCTGGAGGGCTGCAGGCTGGAGTCCCTGCCGATGGAGAAGACCTGGGAGCTGGCCGCGGCGCCCAGCACCAGCAGGCTTGTCGGCAGGATCAGCAGCGGTAACCGTCGCCGCAGCGCCACCGCCACCGCGCGGGGGAATCGGGTCGGCACGGGGAAGTGCTGGGAAAGGGCGCACAAGTTTGCCGCCATTTCGGGGAGAGCGCCAGTGGCCGCCCCGGGAGCCGGGTTGCCGACGACGTCTGAGGGATCGCGTGGCAGCATGCGGCTGACGAGCCATCCGCGTGCAGGTCACCTTTCTCGGCACCAGCTCCGGTGTCCCCACCCGGGGGCGCAACGTTTCGGCGGTCGCCTTGCGGCTGCCGCAGCGGGCGGAGCTGTGGCTGTTCGACTGCGGCGAGGGCACCCAGCACCAGTTCCTGCGCAGCGCGTTGCGTGTGTCGCAGCTGCGCCGGGTGTTCATCACCCACATGCACGGCGACCATGTGTTCGGTCTTCCAGGCCTGCTGGCCAGCCTCGGGCTGGCGGGCACCTGTGCTGGCATCGACCTCTACGGGCCCGATCCGCTGCAGCCGTTTCTGGAGGGGGCGCTGCGCCACAGCTCCACCCGGATCGGCTATCCGCTGCGCTTTCATCCGGTGCGCGAGTGCGCCCAGCGCGGTTCGGTGCTGCTCGATGATGGTGAGATCCAGGTGCGTTGCGCCCCGCTCACCCATCGGGTGCCGGCCTATGCCTACCGGATCGAGACCACAACACGGCCAGGGCGTTTCGATGTGGAGGAAGCGAAGCGGCTGGGCATCCCACCCGGGCCGATCTACGCGCGCTTGAAGCGAGGCGAGCGGGTCAGGCTGGACGATGGCCGCCTGATCGATGGCGCCTCGCTCTGCGCAGCGCCCCTGCCAGGCAATAGTTTGGTGTACTGCACCGACACGGTGTTCTCGGAAGCGGCGGTGGAGCTGGCCCGCGGCGCGGACCTGCTGATTCACGAATCCACCTTTGCCCATGGCGAGGCTGAACTCGCCTTCGCTCGCCAGCATTCCACGAGCACGATGGCGGCCCAGACCGCCTTGGCCGCAGGGGTGGGCCAACTGGTGCTCACCCATCTCAGCCCTCGCTACGGCCCTGGCAACCCGATCACCCCAGCTGATCTTCTGGAGGAGGCGCGCGCCATCTTCCCCAACACCCTTTTGGCCCAAGATTTCCTGGAGCTGGAGGTGCGGCCGGCCAGCTCGGCGGCGCCCCTGCAACAGTTCGCGTGATTCCCCAGCCCGGGCCCCTGTGGCCGTGATACAAGGGCTCAGTCGCGGTTTCACCGCCTTCTCGCCGGCTTTTCCCATGGCCCCCTTCCTTGCCCCGGTCATTCGCGCCATCGTTCGAACCGCCCTGGTTCTGCCCTTGGCCTGGCTGGTCTGCTTTGCAGCCCCCGCACGAGCCGCCCAATGGGATGCAGCCACCCTCACGGTTCCGTCAACTGCGGAGGGCAATCTCGTCACTTTCAGTGAGCAGGAGATCAAGACGGGGCGTCGTTTGTTCAACAACAGCTGCGGCACCTGCCACGCCGGTGGCATCACCAAGACCAATCAGAACGTTGGCCTCGATCCTGAAACCCTGGCCCTGGCAACACCGCCTCGCGACAGCGTGGCTGCGCTCGTCGATTACATGAAGGATCCAACGTCCTACGATGGTGAATACAGCATTGCCGATGTTCATCCCAGCTTGCGCAGCAGCGATGTGTTTGTGAAGATGCGCGACCTCGACGATGAGGATTTACGCCTGATTGCTGGTTACATCCTGGTTGCCCCTAAAGTTCAGGGTCAGCAGTGGGGTGGCGGCAAGATCTATTTCTAAGCCCGATGGCGGCAGCTGATCACACACGACGAACCGTGGTTTTCGCTCCCAATCAGCATCTTGTCAAGCGCTGCCTTCCAGCCGATTGATCGGCTACAGCCCCTGTGAAAACCGGGGCTTTTTCGTGGGCGAAATGGTTTCCCGCACCTCAATGCCCAGGCAGCCTGATTTCGGGATTGCTTCAGGGATCCCGCTTGAACGGGGCTGGCGACTGGGGCGGTGGCGGTTCCCGGTTGCCGGGATCAAGCGAAGCTGGCTGACGGCTGTACCACCACTCCTGCAGCTCTGGCGTCAGGCGTTGGGCGAACAGGGTGAGCACGGTGCGGGTGGGCCGCGCCCCCGGTTGCAGCAGTTCCACGGCGTAGGAGGGGCAGCGGCGGGAGGCTAGATCGGCCACAAAGCGGCGGCCAATCCGTCGCCAGCTCGGCTCCTTGCTCCGCCAGGCGAGTCGGCAGCAGGGCCAGGGCAGCTCCTCCCGGTCGAACAGCCGGCAGCAGGGACCGAGGATGCGGTAGCTGTACTGACCGCCAGGACTGGGGTGTTCGGTGCCGGAGGGCAGAAGCTCCTGAACAGGCGGGCAGGGGGGGGGAGCCATCAAAAAAGCCACCCCTTAGGGTGGCTGGATCGGATGAAAAAACTGAACCCTCAGTAGAGCGATTCTTCGGCGTGGGTTTCGATCGTGCAATCCGAAGTGGGATAGGCCACACAGGTGAGCACAAAGCCATTGGCAATCTGATCGTCGTCCAAAAAGCTTTGGTCCGATTGATCGACACTTCCAGAAACGAGCTTGCCAGCGCAAGTGGAACAGGCCCCTGCTCGGCAAGAATAAGGAAGATCAATTCCTGCTTCCTCTGCGGCATCAAGGATATAGACGTTATCGTCAACTGAGATGACCTTATTGAGATTTTCTGCTGCGTTGACGAGGGTGACCTGGTACGTAGCCATGAAGGGAGTTGGGGCTCACAGGGCTCGGGTAATCCCGGAACCTGCAGGACCCACCAGTCCTACTTCCTGAACAGCCCGCTGCGACGGTTTTGAGTCGAACAGGGAAGAAGGCCAATCGGACCGGAGGCACAGATCAGAGTGTCTTATGCAACATCGCGCTGTGGTCGAATCGTCAGCAGGGCCCAGGGGCCCTGACTGGCACTCAACTCGGCCCGCCAGCCGGCAGCTCCCAGCTGCGCCTGCAGCGCTGGCGCCTGCTCCACCAGCAGGCCGCTGAGCAGGCCCACGCCGTGGTGGGGGTTGAGCACCGTGTGGAAGGCCGGAGAGAGGGCCTCGATCACCGGGGCGAGGATGTTGCACAACAGCACGTCCGCCGTCTGCCCCGCCAACAGCTCCGCCAGCCGCTCAATCGATCCCTGAGCCACTTGCAATCGGCCCTGGGCATGGGGCTCCGCTGATCCGCTGGCCTCGTCGCCTTGGGCTGCGCACCAGCGTGGGTTGAGCTGGGCGTTGCTGGTGGTCGCCAGCACGGCAAGCCCATCGGTATCGCTGGCCCAGGCTCGACGGGCCCCAAGGGCCAGGGCCGCCAAGGCGAGGATGCCGCTGCCGCAGCCGAGATCCGCCACTGTGGAGGCGGCGAGGCCGCCGCTGCGGGCGAGACGTTCCAATCCCTCCAGGCACAGCCGGGTGGTGGGGTGGCTGCCCGTGCCGAAGGCGCTGCCGGGGTCCATGCGAAGCACCAATCGCTCGGCCAGCTCTGGGGGTGGTTCGAGCCAGGCTGGCAGGATCAGCAGGCGCTCCCCCACCGGGTCCGGTTGCCAGTGGCGCTTCCAGCTGAGGCTCCAGTCCTCATCGCTCTGGCGCTGCCAACGCAGGGGCGGCAGCGCCAGGCCGAAGGGTTCGCCGAGGGGGGCCAGGTGACGCTCGAGCTCACCGTGGCGCTCCTGGGGCCAATCACCCTCGGGGAGCCAGGCCACCAGCTCCCGATCCTCGGGATGGTCGGGCGGATGCCGAAGCGCCACCCGCGCGATGCCCAAGGCGTCGAGACGCCACAACAACGATTCCTCCAGCTCTGGGGGGCAGGCCATCTCAAGCCGCCACCAGCCGGGAGCCGGGTGCAGCTCCGGTCGTTCTTCGGTAGGAGCCGCCCCAGATGCCTCGTTCACAGGGTGACCGGATGGGCGGTCTGGATGCCGTTGATCTGGTGGATGCTGGCCAGCAGGCTCGGCGGGATCGGGTCGTCGAGGCTGAGCACCATCACCGCATCGCCGCGCACGATGCGGCGGCCCACCTGCATCGAGGCGATGTTGACGTTGTGCTCTCCCAGCAGCGAGCCCAGCTGGCCGATGATGCCTGGCATGTCCCGGTGGCGGGTGAACAGCATGTGGCGACTGGGCGCCACATTCACGGGGAACTCGTCGAGATTGATGATGCGCAGCTCGCCATCGGCGAACACCGCGCCCGTCACGCTGTGGCCCCCCCGGGCGCCGCGGCTCACCAGCTGGAGCGATCCACCCGCCAGATCGCGGCTGGCCGGATCCTTCACCTCCAACACATGCAGGCCCCGCTCCCGGGCTTCCAAGCTGGCGTTCACGTAGTTGATGCTGTCGCCGAGGGCCGTGGACAGCACCCCCTTGAGAGCCGCCACCACGAGGGGTTGGGCGGGATGGGCGGCGAAATCGCCCTGCAGCCGCACCTCCAACTCACTGATCTGGCCGCCAGCCAGCTGACTGATCAGTTGGCCCAGGGTTTCGGCCAGGAGCAGGTGGGGCTTGAGCTGCTCCAACACCTCGGCGCTGAGCCCTGGGATGTTCACCGCGCTGCGGGCCGGCAGGCCCAGCAGCACATCGCGGATTTGCTCCGCCACGTCGATGGCCACGTTCTCCTGGGCCTCCTCGGTGGAAGCGCCCAGATGGGGAGTGAGGATCAGCCGCTCCGGCACCGAGCGCAACGGGGAATCGGCGGCCAAGGGCTCTTTGGCGAACACATCCAGAGCAGCACCGGCGATCACCCCGTCGCTGACCGCTTCGGCCAGAGCGGCTTCATCAACGATGCCGCCTCGGGCACAGTTCACCAGGCGCGCCGTTGGCTTCATGGTGCTCAACAGATGGGCGTTCACCAGATTTTCCGTTTCCGGGGTGCGGGGCAGGTGAAGGGTGATGTAATCGGCTTCGGCAAACAGGTTGTTCAGCGGCAGGAGCCGAACCTGCTGCTGCTGGGCACGCTCTGGCGACACGAAGGGGTCGTAGGCGACCACCTCCATGCCCATCGCCCGAGCGACGCGGGCCACGTGGGAGCCGATCTTGCCCAGACCGACCACCCCCAGAGTTTTCTTGTAGAGCTCGTTGCCGACGTAGGTCTTGCGATCCCAGCCACCGGCCATCGTGCTGGCATGGGCATGGGGGACATGCCGCGACAGGGACATCATCAGGGCCAGGGCATGTTCGGCGGCAGCAATCGTGTTGCCTTCCGGCGAATTGACCACCAGCACGCCGCGGCGCGTCGCGGCGGGCACGTCGACGTTGTCGACGCCAACTCCGGCGCGACCGATGATGCGCAGCCGCTCCGCCGCTTCGATGATGTCACCGGTCACCTGGGTGCCGGAGCGAATCATCAGGGCCTCATAGCCGCCGATGATGGCCTTCAACTCCTCAGGCGCCAGGCCGGTACGCACATCCACTTCGGCCACCTGGGACAGGATCTCGATCCCTGTCTGATCGATGGGATCGGAAACCAGAACCTTGGTCATGGCCAATCAGAAAGCTTGGGATCAGGAGGAGATTCCAGCTGGAGCCATGGCGCCAACCCAGGCGCGAAGCGACCTCGAACAGCCCGCCTCAACGCTGGGACTGCGCCCTGAACCGAACCCTTGGGCGGGGAACGATGCAACAACCAGCCGAAGGTGCAGTGTAGAGAGCGACGTCCGGTGCATCCCCGCGCCGATCCGGAGCAGAAGCGTGTCCCTTTGTGTGGTGGTGGTCCTTGATGATCGGGAGCGGCTGGAGCGTCTACGCCAGCGGCTCAGTTCCGAAATGCCCGGCCTCAAAGAGTTGGTGGTGGTCGGTCCGGGCGACACGGCGCTGGCGCAGGTGGAGCGGCTGGATCCCGGTGCCGGACGGCGGCGGCGACAGCGAGCGATGGCGCGCTGGTTGATGCCTTTCGGCTTCATGGCGGGCCTCACCTTCACCCAGATCACCGACCTGCACACCTTCGATGCGGTGGGACCCTGGGGTGAACCGCTGATCGGCGGATTGCTGGGCATGGGCTCGGGCCTGATGGGCAGCTTCGCGGCGGCGGCCAGCGTGACGTCCGAAGATGACGATCGCCTCCGCAGCCTGCGCAATCGCCTGGACGAAGGCAACTGGCTCCTGGTGATTGAGGCCGACGGTCAGGCTGATCTCCCCTGGCCTGTGCTGCAGCAGGCTCGCCCTCGGGCCGTGGTGCGCCTCGGAGAGGGCTAACGATGTTGCCGCGTCAGGCCCTGCTGGCCGGCCAGCCGCGGGCGGCCGAGCTCGAACCCGTGCTGCAGGCGGCGGAGCGGGCATTGCGCACCTGGCAGCCGGTCCGCACCGGCTTCCTGGACCCCGTTCTGCGGGAGACCTGCGAAAGCCTGCTGGAACCCCTCAGCGACCTGGTGGTGCGCTCCGATGGGGGCTACGCCAACGCCGAGCGTCGCCAGCTGGAACTGAGCCCACGGGCAATTTTAGAGGCGGCTGGTGGCGACTCGGCGGGTGCGGGGGGCACGGCTGTCGATCACGAGACGGCTGTCGATCACGAGACGGCTGTTGACCACGAGACGGCTGTTGACCACGGGATGGCTGTCGATCACGGGATGGCTGTTGACCACGCATTGTCTGTTGGCCACGACCTGGCTTCTGGGGCCCAAGCCGCGGCATCGGCGCTGCAAGGTCTGGAGATCTGCGGCAACTTCTTGTTCGATCCGGCCAGCCCGGCGGAGTTCCAGGCGCTGTTGCGTGAACTCGGTGCTACTGAGGCCGAACTCGGAGATCTCTGGCTGCGGGGCGACCGTGGCGCCCAGGTGGTGGTGGCGGCGGAGCTGGCCGAACGGCTGGATGGCCGCGAGGCCCCTCTTCGCTCCGTTCCGGTGCGTTGTGAGCGGCGTCCGCTCAGCGACCTGCGCTTCCCGCGAACCACAGCCGCCAGGGATCTCACCAGTGTGGAGGCCTCGCTGCGGCTGGATGCCCTGGCCTCGGCGGGATTTGGGCTGTCGCGCAGCAAGATGGCGGCCCTGATCCGTGAGGGAGCGGTGCGGGTCAACTGGCAGCCCGCCTCCAGTCCCAGCCGTCTCCTGCGGGAGGGGGATCGCGTGAGAGTGGAAGGGCGGGGAGAACTGGCGATCCTCACGGTGACCCCCACCCAGCGGGGACGACTGCGGGTGGCGATGCGCCGGGGCGGCGGCTGATGGTCAGCTGCTAAAGTCACACCCGCGCGCTCAAGCAGTCGTGCGCAATGCCAGTGGTCCTCAGGGCCTTCAGGAATCCCCCATTTCTGATGTCTCAGTCAGGCACTGGCCAACAATCCGCCCCAAGAGCCACAGCATTCTTGTGATTTTGGGGTTGTTCTGTCGGGCGATTAGCTCAGAGGTAGAGCACTACCTTGACACGGTAGGAGTCACTGGTTCGATTCCAGTATCGCCCATTTTTCCAACCTTTCTCTGTTGTCCGGTCCCAATCCTGTCGCGTCTGGTTCGCCCGTCGTGGTTCTGGGTTTGGGACGCTCTGGTGTTGGTGCGGCGCGCTTGTTGCGGGCCCAGGGACTTGCGGTGGTCGTGCTGGAGAGTTGCCGTGATGACCGCCTGGAAGCCCTGGCCCGCGACCTTGTCGATGAGGGCATCGCCGTGCGGCTCGACACGCCTCTCGCCAGCGAGTCCTTCACGGGTGATCTGCAAGATCCTGCCGCCGTGATTGTGAGCCCTGGCATCCCCTGGGATCACCGGGTTTTGCAGGAGATGCGGGCTCAAGGCATCCCGGTCCAGGGCGAACTGGTGCCGGCCTGGCAGGCCCTTGCCGCCGTTCCCTGGATCGGCATCACCGGCACCAATGGCAAAACGACGGTGACCCAGCTCGTCCACCACATCCTGAGCGCCTCCGGTCTCGATGCCCCCCTCTGCGGCAATGTGGGTTTTTCCGCTGCTGAGCTGGCCATGCAGCGCCGTCAACCCGGTGCGCGGTTGCCGGATTGGCTGGTGGCTGAGATCAGCAGCTATCAGATCGAGGCCGCGGCTCAGATCGCTCCCCGCATCGGCGTCTGGACCACCCTCACCCCTGATCACCTCGAGCGGCACGGAACGCTGGAGGCCTACCGGGCGATCAAGCGCTCCCTGCTGGAGCGCTCCGAGCTGCGGATTCTCAACGCTGATGATCCCGATCTGCGCGCCCGAGCGGCCAGTTGGGATCGAGCCGATTGGGTTACCACCGGACCGAGGCACGCCCTGCCGGCGGGTCTGGAGCCACTGCTCTGGATCGAGGCGGGGCAGGTCTGGGGCCGTCAGGGCCCGCTGTTCGCCGCTGACGCCCTGGCGATGCCGGGAGCTCACAACCGCCAGAACATGCTGATGGCGGCAGCGGTGGGCCTGCATGTGGGCTTGGCGCCAACGGCCATGGACGCGGCGTTCCGCAGCTTCCCCGGCGTCCCCCATCGGTTGGAGCGGATTCGCTGCTGCCGGGGCATCACGTGGTTCAACGACAGCAAGGCCACCAACTACGACGCCGCGGAGGTGGCTCTGCAGGCCCTCCCTGGCCCGTTGGTGGTGCTGGCGGGTGGCCAGGCCAAGAGGGGTGACGCCAGCGGCTGGATCCGTTGCCTCCGCAACCAGGCCGCGGCGGTGATCCTGTTTGGCGCGGCCCAGCGGGAGTTCGCCGACCTGCTGGCGGAGGGGGGCTTCGCTGGCGCGCTGGAGACCGTGGCCGGTCTCGAACAAGCCGTGCCCTTGGCCGATCGCCTCGCCACCCGCTTGGGCTGTCAGAGCGTGCTGCTGTCACCGGCCTGCGCCAGCTTCGACCAATAGCGCGACTTCGAGGCCCGCGGCGATCATTTCCGCCATCTGGTGCGGCAACTCGACGACGCGCCGAACTGAACCACTATTTGTCCGCAACCAAGCCCCGGATCCCAGTTCAGGCAAACACCTCCGCGCAGCGATCAGGCGTCGAGGATGGCTGGCTTCTAGGCTGTTTTGAACACCACCGAACTCGGGCGAATGGCCTACTGGTTGATGAAGAGTGAACCGAATGTGTACGGGATCGCTGATCTGCAGCGCGAGCAGACAACTCTCTGGGATGGTATTCGCAATTATCAAGCACGAAACTTCATGCGTGAGATGCAGATCGGCGATCTCGCTTTCTTTTATCATTCCAACAGCAATCCCCCTGGCATTGTTGGATTAATGGAGGTGGTTGAAACAGGCCTTGTCGATCCCACTCAGTTTGACCCAAAATCAGCCTATTTTGATGAGACAGCAGTACCCGCGTCGCCCCGCTGGGACTGCGCTCGATTGCGTTATAAGCGCACCTTCTCGAAATTATTAAGTCTGGATGAATTGCGGCAACATTTTCAACCCGATGAATTGAGCGTGGTGCGCAAGGGCAACCGCCTCTCGATCCTGCCCGTTCCCGAGGACTCGGCCCATCGCCTGTTCGAACTGTTGTCTGATCCAGCCAGTCCAGAGGCGACCTGACCGGGGTTGAGTTGGAACCCGGCTGGCCGCCGCCGCGCCACTTGATCAGGCCACCCGCCGCTGAGGACCGCGTGGGCCCGGTTCGGGGCGGTGCCTGGTTGGTGCTGGAGAACTGTCAGGCCGAGGTGGTGTCGCAAATCCCCCCTGCCCGGGAAAGAGATTGGCCAGATAGCAACGGGTGATGCCACGATCGTTGACGCCGTTTTGCACCAGGAAGCCCGCCAGAGCGGCTTTGAACAGCCGGTATTGATCCCAGTTCGGATGGGCCTCAATGAATCGCCGCATGGCGAATAACAGGGGCTCGGGGACCTCAGCACAGAGGCTGATGGTGGCCTCGAGATGTTCGGCTTCGGCAACACCAAGACTCTTCGGACACGCCATTCACGTCACCACGACTTCGGCACACCAGTTGCCCACATCCAGCCTGCGACGTCAAACCCGCTTCACAACCAGCAATCGCAGCGTTTCTCGCGGCAAGACCGCTATGGCCACGGGACTTGGGGATGTGGCTCTGCCGATCAGCCGCGACAACATGCCATGGGGCAGGAGAACGTCAACCAGGAAAAAGGTTCGTGCTGCCCAAATCCCCAGCTCTGCATCAGAGATGAGGCTCACCAAGGGTTCAGCCTGGGGAAATCGCGTGGAAAAGAACCGCCGATCTGGGGGGAAGCCCGACAGTGCCCCATTGATTAGCAGTCCTGATCCAAGCATCCGTGCCGGCAGTCTTAAGCGCCGGGCTCTTGCCAGGCATCCTTCAGGTTGAATGCAAATTGCTCCAAGGCCGCGATCAGCGCGGAAGCGGCCGGCGAGGGCCAACATCCCTCCACGCCTCTGCTGCCATCCGCTGGACTGAGCACAAACCTCAGGTTCCAGCCCCGGCGATCGCCGTCCAGTTCCAGCCAGAGGCTGCCCGGCGCCAAATCGAGTTCAAGCTCCAAACACAACGCCTCCTCGGGCATCAGAGCGCTCTCCAGCGCCAGACGTTGCTCGCAGATCCGCCGCACCCCAGCGATGAGCGCCAGCGCCTCCGCGGGTTTCAGCTCGGCAGCCCAGCCCTCACCCGCGATCAGCACAGAAAAGGGTCGGCGTGAGGCCTCATGGACCAACCGCCAACCCTTGCCCTCCTGGACCTGCATCGGCCGCAGCGCTCAGCCGGGCAGCAGATCGGGCTGATCCTGCTCGTCGCTGAGCTCGATGATGGCTCGTTGCACCGGCTTGGCCATGTTCTCCTCCATCAGGCCATCAAAATCATCAAAGCGGCGCTGCTTAGCCCGGAAGGCGATGCGAACGGTCGTCAGATAGCGGTTGTGAGAATGCCGGATCAGACTCTCGGCGCGTTGGGCAATCTCCTTGGAGCTCACCCCGGAGCTGCCCGTGAGATTTGGCATGGAAATCATTCATCTGGTTCAAACCTAGGGCAAGGTGCTCGGGCCACCCCTCCCCAGCCGGATCGTGGGCCGCGGTTCCGAACCGGGCCGCTTTAGAAGGCAAGGGTTTCGAACCTGTTCCGCCACGCGTCCGATGCCTGGAACCCTGGCCATTGATCTCGGCAGCACAACCACCGTGCTGGCTTACCAGGGCCAACAAGAGGCACCCCGGTTGTTGGCGCTCCCGCCTTACAGCCTCCAGGATGCCTGCGTGGTGCCCACGCTGCTGTGGCTGGCTGGCGATGAGGCCCAGCCCCTGATTGGCCGCCAGGTGCTGGACGCCGGTCTCGCCGACCGGCATGGCCCGCAGCTGTGTCGCGATTTCAAACGCTGGATCGGAGCGGGCGTCGCGGCCACCGCTCCGAACGCCTTGACCCCCGAGCAGGCCGGCTCCTTGCTGCTGCGTCAGCTTTGGCGGGCCTTGCCTGAGGATCTGGAGCCGGATCGGTTGGTGCTCACGGCACCGATCGAGGCCTATCGGGGCTATCGCCAGTGGTTGCGCCGGGCCTGTGAAGAGCTGCCGGTCGGCGAGCTGGCCCTGGTTGACGAACCCACGGCTGCGGCGATCGGCGTCGGCCTCGCACCCGGCAGCCGCGTGCTGGTGGTGGATCTCGGCGGCGGCACCATCGATCTCTCCCTGGTGGTGCTTCCCGGAGGGGAGGGAAGGGCGGCGCCGATCGCCCAGCTGCTGCGCTTCGCCGGTCGCGATCTCAGCGCCAGTTCCCAGACTCCTCGCACGGCCGAAGTGATCGGCAAGGCCGGGATCCGGGTTGGCGGCCGCGATATCGACCATTGGATCGCTATGGAGCTCTGCCCGGACCTGCCGGTGGAGGGCACCATGCTGCGCCAGGCCGAGAGGCTCAAGTGTGCCCTGAGCGATGCGGAGGAGGCGTTCCAGCTGCTCCCGTTGGCCGAGGGCGGCGTGAGGGAGCTGCGGCTGAGCCAGCGTGGCCTGGAGAGCGTGCTGCAGCGTCATGGGCTGATCGAGCAGCTTGACGGACTGCTGGGGGAGGTGCTGGCGGCCGCCAGGGCCGCGGGGATCTCACTCAGCGATTTGGCGGCGGTGTTGCCCGTGGGAGGTGGCAGCCGCCTGCCAGTGATCCGGCCTTGGCTGGCTCGTTGCTGCCCTGGAGTGCCGATCCTCGATCCACGACCTGAGGATGCGGTGGCCCTAGGCGCTCTGGCCCTCACCCCTGGTGTCAGCGTGCGGGATGTCCTGGCCCGTGGCGTGTCGCTGCGCTGCTGGGATCAACGCAGCGGCTGCCACCGTTGGCATCCCTTGTTTCTGGCCGGGCAGCCCTGGCCCTGCCGCGAGCCCCTGGAGCTGGTGCTGGCGTGCAGTCGCGATGGCCAGCGCGAGCTGGAATTGGTTCTCGGCGAGCCCTGCCAGGACAGCCGATCAGAAGTGATCTTCGAGGCGGGTCTGCCCGTGTTGCGCCGCCGGACGGCCGGGACCGCCGCGGTGACCCCCTGGCCCTCCGAACCTGTGACCATCCCCCTCAGCCAGCCTGGCCAGCAGGGGTTTGATTGCCTGCGCCTGCGCTTCCGCATCGACCGGAACGGGCAGCTGGTGCTGGAAGGAGAGGAACTGTTCGGCACGGAGCCGGGCCCGGCCTTGGCACCCCTGGAGCTGGGACCGGTCCACTGAGCGGCCACTCTCGCCGCGTTCTGGCTGCCTGAGTCCATACAACTGGCAGACAAACAGGCTGCCCCACCTTGGCCCTGCTGCGCCATCGGCTGCCCAGAATCTGGCTTGGCGTGACCCTGGGAGGTGTGCTCGCCTTTCTCGCTGCAGCGTTTTGGTGGGAACGACAGCTGCCGGTCCGCCTGCGGCAAGCCGAACAGCGCGGTGACATGGTGAGCTGCTTGCGCTATAGCGAGCAGCTGGCGGCATTGAGCTGGCTGCCAGGCCGCACCCCCCTTGAGGTGGGACGGTGTCGTCGGCAGCACGCCTTGAAACTCTGGCAGCAGGGGCGCCTGCGGGAAGCCCTGAACCTGCAAAACCAACTGCTGCAGTCCCCCGCCGGGGCGCCGCAAGATCGTGAGCGTCTCTCCGGTTGGCAACAGAGCCTGCGGCGGCAGGCCATGGATCAGTTCCAGCGGGGGCAACTGGAGGCCGCCCTGCGCACGCTGGCACCGCTCGGGGAGGAGCAACGCGGCGATGGCACCGCACTGACTGACGAGTTCCGTCAGATCTGGGACCGCAATCGCCTGCAGCTGGAGCGGGCGACACGGCTCAGCCACAAGGCGCGTTGGTGGGAGGCCCTCGATGCCCTCAACCGCATCGACCATCCCTGGTGGAAAACCAGAAGCGCCGCGGTTCGTCGCCGCGTGAATCAGGGTATTGAGCGGCTGAAGGGAGCCGAGCGCGAGCATGATGCCCATGGCGAAGTGCCCCACACCGTTCCCGTTGCGCGATTGGACGCCGCCGTTCAGCGCCGCATCGCCGCCGGGATGGATGACTCGAAGGCGTTCGAGCAGGCTTGCAAGGAATTAGGCGGCAGGATTGTCGAGGCCGGACCGGACAGCAGCTGTCAGCGCTGACCGAGCTGGACCTCCTTCCCATCGGCCTCCAACGCTTCGATGGTCGTGACAAGATTGAGTCCTCGATCTACAGCGCCCATGCAGCCAGGCAATCAGGTGACGGTCTGCCGCAGCGTCATCGTGTACCACCACCCCGAGCACCGGGGCCAAGCCTTCGACATGGAGGGCCAGAAGGGCGAAGTGAAGGAGGTGCTGCACGACTGGGAGGGCCGACCGATCAGCCCCAACCTGCCGGTCGTGGTGGCCTTTGGACGCTTCAAAGCCCACTTTCGCGAGGACGAGCTCGCCGAGGTCTGACTCAGGACCATCCCCCGCAGGTCGTCACGCTCTCCACCAGTCGTCACGATCTCCAGCAACTGAGCGAGGGCTCAGCGCTTAAGCTCGCTGTGCGTGACATCCAGACGCTCAACAAAGCGGAGTTGTGGGTCGCGATCCGTTGCCCAGTCGATGCGGATCCAAGTTCCATCAGTCTGCTGTTCGCTGGCGCACGGGTCTCTTGCTGAGTTGTCAGCGATGCGGAGATTTGATCAGAAAAACGCCATCTTCACCATCCACATCCCGCAGGCAAAGCTGTATTGATTCATGCCTGGATGTCGGCACCACCCTGCCGCAGAAATCAGGCTGGATCGGCACTTCTCGATGGCCTCGATCCACCATGACCAGCAACTGCACACGCCGCGGGCGCCCCCAGCCGTGCAGGGCTTCAAGCGCCGCTCTCACCGTGCGTCCGGTAAAGATCACGTCATCCACCAACACCACCTGTCGATCGTCCACGGGGGCGGGCAGCTGCGTGGCCTCCACCAGTCGCGTGCCGATCCGCGCCAGATCGTCGCGGTGGAATGTTGGATCCAAGCTGCCATGGTCCACAGGTCGTCCGGCCAACCGCTCCAGACGACTGGCCAACACTTGGGCCAGCGCCACGCCGCGGGTCGGAATCCCCAGGAGCAGCAGCTCATGGCTCTCGAACACCCCCTCAAGCACCTGGGAGGCCAAGCGATCCATGGTGCGGCTCAGCTCCTGGGGAGAGAGAATCTCCAACCGTTGCCCTCCATGGCTGAGCCCACCTTGATCGCGGGTTGCACTCGGGGTCACAGATTTGCTGATAAATATAAAAATCCTAAGCGATCCCGCATGTGCCCGAAAGCTGACGCGCTCTCGGTTCCGTTGGGGGGGATGGGGGCCTGGCTGTAAGTTGGACCTGTATGTCGTCGTGACGACAACTGGAGGAACGGTTGACAGCACTTCCTTCCCACGCGACAGCCGCCCTGGCTTCTCCCGCTCCACAAGGCTCGGAAACCATGCCGACCTTCGGCGATTCTGCCCCAGTTGCCCCGTTGGTGTTGGCCATCCTGGATGGCTGGGGTTACCGGCACGATGCCCAGCAAAATGCCATTCAGGCTGCGGAAACCCCGGTGATGGATGCTCTTTGGCATGCCTATCCCCACAGCCTGATTGAGGCCAGCGGCGCCGCCGTTGGCTTGCCGGATAACCAGATGGGCAACTCCGAGGTGGGCCACCTCACCATCGGGTCCGGCAGGATCATCCGCCAGGAGTTGGTCCGCATCGGTCAATCTGTCCGGGAGGGTGCCCTGTTTGGGAATGAGGCACTGGAGTCATTGGCATCCACCCTGGCCACGAGCGCCGGCACCCTGCACCTGATCGGTCTGTGTTCCGATGGGGGCGTCCACAGCCATGTCGATCACCTGGGCGGTTTACTGCGCTGGGCTGCGGCGAGGGGTTTCAAACGCGTCGCCATCCATGTGATCACCGATGGCAGGGACACCGCTCCGAACAGCGCGCCTGGCTTCCTCGACCAGCTGGAAGGCCACATTGCCGCCGCGGGCATCGGCGAGATCGACACGTTGTGTGGTCGTTACTGGGCGATGGATCGCGACTGTCGCTGGGATCGAACCGAACGGGCCTATCGGCTGCTTACGGAACCATCCACACCAAGCTCCCTCTCCGCAGCCGAGATTCTCAGTGCGTCTTACGCCGAGGACATCACCGATGAGTTTCTTGAGCCCGTGCGTCTTGCCGGCGATCCGATCCGGCCAGGAGATGGGCTGATTTGCTTCAACTTCAGGCCCGATCGGGTTCGGCAACTGATCAGATCCCTTGTTCTGCCGGAGTTCAGCGGTTTTGACCGCCAGCGGATCGAGCCTCTCCCGGTGGTCACATTCACCCAATATGAGCAAGGCCTACCGGTGAGCGTCGCCTTCCCACCCGAATCCTTGGATGGGCTGCTTGGCCAGGTGATCTCCGAGAATGCCCTGCGCCAGTTCCGTACTGCTGAAACTGAGAAGTATCCACACGTCACCTACTTCATGAATGGTGGTATTGAGCAGGCCTTTCCTGGTGAAGATCGACATCTAGTCCCTTCACCTCGGGTCTCCACCTACGACCAAGCCCCAGCCATGTCAGCTGAAAAGTTGACCGATGATTGCATAGCAGCGATTCGCAAAGGAATCTACTCTCTGGTTGTCATCAACTTTGCCAATCCCGACATGGTGGGTCACACCGGCAAAATGCAGGCCACCATGGAGGCGATCAGCACTGTGGATCAGTGCATCGGCCGCCTCGTGGAGGCGACCAATCGCATGGGCGGCACGTTGCTGATTACCGCCGACCATGGCAATGCCGAACTCATGCAGGGGCCGGACGGACGCCCCTGGACCGCACACACGACCAATCCGGTGCCGGTCATCCTGGTGGAGGGTGAGAAACGCAAGTTGCCCGGCCACGGAACCGATGTGCGGCTTCGCGAAGGTGGCGGGTTAGCAGATATCGCCCCCACGTTGTTGGACATCCTTGGTCTGCCAAAACCCGTCCGGATGAGTGGCAGCTCCCTGATTGTGCCTGCAGAAACCAAGGCGGGCCTCGTTGCGCAGCCCCTGAAGGCCTAGCTTCCAGAGCTCCTTTCCTCTTGCTTGCCTGATGGGCACCAGCTCCATCGGGCCGTTGAGGAACTCACGACCATGGAGGGTTTGCTGAGCCACTGCGCCCCAGCACTTTGCCGCGATGCTTCCCTGTGGGGTGCCCCGAGGGCTGCACAGGGGAGTGGTGCCTGCTTCGATGACAGCTGCGACCTGGCCCCATCCCCTGTTTGATGTTCTCCGTCCCTGGTCTGGCCGCCACTGGCCGAAGGTTGCTGCAGCTGGCCCTGCTCGGTGCCGTGGTGGCTGTGGCCTGCTGGCCCTTCAACGTTCTGGATCATGGGCAGGACCTGCTGATGCGACGTCTGCCAGCCTTCAGCGGCGGTGGTTGGGACCGCTCGGCCCTGGTCCTCGCCGGCCTGCCCGTGTTGACCATGCCCCTGCTGTTGGTGTTGCAAGCCGGCCGTTTTCGGGCAGGGGCGGGCTCCGGGATTCCCGAAACATTGCTCAGCTTGGAGGAGCCGGCCCTGGCAGAGCGATTTCAGGGGACGGCACCCACCCTCCAGCGGCTGCTGCTTTGGGCCGTCGCCACCATCAGTCTGATGCCCCTGGGGCGGGAGGGACCGCTGGTGCAGATGGGTGCCGCGGTTGCCTTTGCCCTGCGGCGGCGCTTCCCGAGCTGGCTGCGGGACATCCCCTCCTCTGACCTTCTGGCGGTGGGCGGTGGCGCCGGTCTGGCAGCCGGGTTCAACACCCCCCTGATGGCCACGGTGTTTGTGGCGGAAGAGCTCACCGGCCGTTTCCAGATGACCCTGATCTGGCCGGCGCTGGTGTGCGGCGGGGTCGCCGCCGGGATCAGCAGCCTGGCCGGACAGCCCATGTTCGCCCTGGGTTTGCTGAGCCAATCCTCCCCAGAGATCAGTCAGCTGGCCATGGCCATGGCGATCGGCGTGGCGGCGGGCCTGCTCGGGGCCATCTTCGGCAGGCTGCTGCTGGCCACGAGACTCTGGCTGAAGGATCGGGTTCGGCGTCAGCCGCTGATTTCCGGTCTGGTGCTGGGCCTTGGGCTGATGCTGCTGATGCTGCTCAGCGGCGGCGCCGCTGGCGGTGATGGCGAAGCCCTGATGAGCGGCATGATCGCGGATCTGGATCAGCAAGACAATCTGTTGCAGTTGCTCACCCTGCTGGTCTGCCGCATGGTTGGGCCCTGGCTGGCGCTTGGGGCCGGTGTGCCCGGGGGCTTGATCGATCCGGCCTTCACGATTGGAGCCGTGTTCGGTCACGCCTTCGGTTCGCTGGCTGCCCTGCAGGGGGTGGGGCTGGCGATCGGCATGACCGCGGCTCTGGCCGGCGCCACCCAGCTGCCTGTGATGAGCGTGGTGTTTGCGCTGCGCTTGGCCGGGGATCAACAACTGCTGCCGGGCATGCTGCTGGCAGCGGTGCTCGGCGCCTACATCTCGCGCCTGCTGATGGGGCAATCGGTGTACCACGCCCTGACGGACGCGCTGCGGCAATCGACGCCTGCTCATAACTTGACCTGATCGCCCCTGGAAAGTCCGATGGACATCACAAGCATCGATGTGCTGATCCCCAGCCCGGTCTCCCCTGGAAGCCAGCTGGCCCTGATGCTGCTGCGCCTGTTCGTCGGACTGGCGTTCATCCGGCACGGCTGGCCGAAGCTGCGCAACATCCGCTCCTGGGCCGAAGCCTTGAAAACCCCCGCTTGGCTGTGTTTCCTCTCCGCGTCTTCGATGTGGGCCGGCGGCATCGCCTTGATTCCCGGGCTGCTGACGCCGCTGGCGGCTCTGGCCATCCTGATTTCGATGGCCTATGCGATGGTGTTGGAAATCCGCGCCGGGCTACCGTTCATCGGCCCCGATCCGTTTCAGATCCCCAGCGGCGATTATGTCGGCCCGATGGGTGTTGGCGAGCCGCCAAGCTGGGAGAAGGCGGCCATGTATGTGGTGATGTGCCTCGTGCTGATCGCTTGTGGCGGGGGGATCTATTCCCTCGACAACCTGCTGCTGGCGGATCTGCTACGCAGCGCTCTGGCCTGAACAGCCCCGAGGCGCTGCGGTGGATCCCGCCGCAGGCCGCCCGCCGCGACCACAGCGGAGCCACGGCGCTGGCACATTGTCTGAAAACATCCAACAATGCCGTTGTCCCTGGTTGTTCTATGGCCAAGCACCACCCCACGCTCTTCCCAAGACTGTTGCGGCCAACGCCGCTCACCGGCTGGTTGATCGTCGCCGCAGCCTGCGCCGCTGGTCCTCTGCAGGCGCTGCCAGCAGCAGCTCAAAGTGATACCCCTCTCAATGAGATCCGAGCCCTGAACTTCGCCCGGGACTATGCCGTGCGCCTGAATGGCGGCCTCGGCGTCTATCGCCCGGCCCAGTGCATGTTCACCACCTCCGCCCCCAGCAATCCCTGCTTGATCCGGAGCGACCCCAAGGGGTTCACCTTCCGGTTTCTGGGAGGTCCTCCAGGCTGGGTGAGTGAGAACAAGCCCGCCACCAAGGAAACCGAGCTGAAGGTCTCGACGGATGGTCGCACCCTGGTGAAACTGATCTACAACGGCATCCCGCGCTGACGCGGCGGCAACTTCTCTGTGCGCCACGCGGATGCGATCCAGTTCCAGAGCCTTGGCCTGGTGGCCACCGCTGCGGCTCGCAAGCCCGCCGCACGCGCTGGCGGGCTTGCCTTCCCGGCTTTCCAGGGATGACTGCACTCAGCCCGCTGCACATCACTGCTCGGCACAGTAGTCAGCGGCGACGAATGCGGGGTCCCCTGGTCAACTGCCTGGGTGCCGCGGCCATCGAGCCATCCCATAGGCTGCGCAATGCCCGCTCCAACCACCGTGACCGTTCCGGAATCGCCCCTGCTGCGCTGGGTCACCATCGGCGTGTTGTTTGCTGGTGCTTGCCTGGCGCTGGCGCTGCCCTTCGCCTCGGCCACCCTGCTCACCATCGGCCTGGGAGGCATTGCCGTCGCGGCTGGAGTCAGCCAGGTGCTGCGCCTTTCCGGGGCCAGCGACAGTCGCGGCAAGATCTTTCGCGTCCTCTCCGGCACGCTGTACATCCTGGGAGGAATCAGCCTGGTGGTCTGGCCCGTGGTGAGCGAAATCAGCCTCACCCTGTTCGTTGGCTTCCTGTTGGCGATTGAAGGGATCATGGAGCTGGCCGCCGCCGCGGCCGGGTCGATCCCGGCCCGTTCGCTGGTGCTGCTGGATGGGATCGTCACCGCCGTGCTGGGGGGGATGTTGATCGCCGAATGGCCCAGCGACAGCATCTGGGCGATCGGCACCCTCTTCGGCATCGCCCTGGCGTTTTCGGCCCTGAACCTGATCACGGCCCCCCAGCAACCATCTCAGACCTGACTGCTGGAACGTGGCCGTTCGGCCGGTTTCGGCTGGACTCCACAGCGACCCTCTGGCTCAGCCCCTTCGGGACAGCCGCTAGTGGGCCCAGCGCCCGGTATTCATCCGCCTACGCCAAGTTTCGACCAGGCGTTGTCGTGCCGCTGGATCAGCAGGCGCTGCGCGTTGAGGCGGTCGCTTCTGATTCTTGTGACCCCGGTGTCGCTCCGTAACCGCCCCCACCAGGGCTGAACAGAGTCAGCCGGTCCCCCGGCTCGGCCGTGAACTGGCAGCACCCCGGCAGGCTGGTGCAGCTGCCGTTGGCCCGTTCCAGGCGGTTGGCGCCGGTGCAGCCTGCTGCCCCACCCTCCAGACCGCCGGGGGGCACGCGGCGGTTGTCGCTCAGCAGGGCCACAGTCAGGGGTTCCAGAAAGCACAACTGGCGCTCAAGACCATCTCCGCCGGCCCAGCGGCCCGCACCGCCGCTCTGGTGGCGCAGGGCGAAGCGCTCCAGGCGAACGGGACAGCGTTGCTCCAGGACCTCCGGATCGGTGAGTCGCGAGTTGGTCATGTGGCATTGCACCCCGGAGGCACCCGCAAACCCATGGCCTTCCAGATCCCGACCGGCTCCGCTGCCACCTCCCAGGGTTTCGTAGTACTGGCAGCGGGCATTGCCGAAGCTGAGGTTGTTCATCGTGCCCTGGGCCGCGGCCTGCACTCCGAGGGCTCCGAACAGGGCATTGGCGATCGCCTGGGAGGTTTCCACGTTGCCCGCCACCACCGCCGCGGGCGGCGATGGCGCCAACAATGAGCCCGGTGGCACCACGAGGTCGATCGGGGCGAAACAGCCGGCGTTGAGGGGGATCGGCCGGCCGACAAGGCAACGGAACACGTAGAGCACCACCGCGCGGGTGATGGCCAGGGGGGCGTTGGCATTGCTGGGCAGCTGGGGGGAACTGCCGCTGAAGTCGATCAGCACCCGACGCCGGCTGCGATCCACCCGAACGGCCACCTGAATGCAGCTGCCGTCGTCGCGCTCCACCCGGTGGCTGCCATCTCGCAGGCGATCGATCACCTCACGCACCGCCTCGGCGGCATTGGCCTGTACGTGGCCCATGTAGGCCCGCACCTCCACCAGCCCGTGAACGCGCAGCAACCGCCGCAGCTCCTCCGCCCCCAGTTGGTTGGCGGCCAGCTGGGCCTGCAGATCGGCGATCAGCTGGTCTGGGTTGCGCACGGGATGGGGCCCCTGTCGCAGCCGCTGGCGCCAGGTCGCCGCATCGAACCTGCCGGCGCAGAGCAGCGGCACGTTGTTGAGTAGGAGACCCTCTTCGGCAATGTTGCGGCTGAAGGCGGGCATCGAGCCCGGGGTGATGCCGCCCACGTCGGCATGGTGGCCGCGGCTGGCGACATAGAACAAGGGCCTCTCCGCTGCTGAAATCTCGTTGGAGTTGGAGCCGGCGAGAGCGGGGGCTGCTGGATCGGCCGCGTCGACGAACACCGGCGAGATCACCGTGATGTCCGGCAAATGGGTGCCGCCGTTGTAAGGGTCGTTGGCGGCGATGGCATCACCGCGTTGCAGCGGCGCACGCTCGCCGCGGGCGATGGCCGCCAGCAGGGCGACGACGCTGTCGCCCATCGAGCCCAGATGCACCGGGATGTGAGGGGCGTTGGCCACCAGCGCACCCTCGCCGTCGAAGAGGGCACAGGAGAAGTCCAGCCGTTCGCGAATGTTCAGGGAGCGGCTGCTCTGTCGCAACCGTTCGCCCATCTGTTCGGCAACGGCGGAGAAGCGGTGGTTGTAGAGCTCCAGCCGCACCGGATCCACCGGCTCCGCCGCAGCATCGTTCCGGGGCCTTGCCTCGGTCCCCGACCCGCTGGGCGGCGGCGTGCTGGTGTTGGCTGCCGTGAGCGTCGCGGTGGGGACCTTCAGCGCCTCCTCGCTGCGTTGAGGGTGTTCAAGCAGCAGCGCACCATCGGCCAACAGCTGGCCCTGCCAGCCGGGTTCGAGCACCAGGGTGCCGGTGGGATCGAGCAGCAAGGCCGGGCCACGGATCAGCTGCCCCTTCCCCAACAGCTTGCGGCGCCACAGGGGCACCCGCCGCCAGCGCAGGCCGTCCGGCTCACCAGCGCGCTCCGCATCGCCGAGGCACAGGGGCACCCGATCGCCGCCATCCAGCCGTGGCGATCCCGCCGCTCCGGGCTCTTCCACCTCCATCGCGAACGGGTCCGCCGCCTGGCTCCCCCGGACCGGGTGGGGCAGGCTGACCTCAACGATCAGGCGTTCCAGAACCAGGGCCTCGCCTGGCAGCGCGAAGCCGAAACGCCGTTGGTGCCGCTCCTCAAAGGCACTGGCCAGCTCCGCCGCAGCCTCATCGCTCCAGGGCAGTTCCAGCCCCTGCTCGGCGCCCCTCAGTCGCAGATCCACACTCAGCTGGCAGCCGAATCCCCGCTGGCAGAGTTCTGTCTCGAGCGCCGCGCCTTCAGCCCCGCTGTCGGTCACGGGAGTGGCCGAGGCCGAGCCCCCGTTCGCTTCGCGAGGACGCGGTAGCTCCTCGTCGCTGGTGCGCAATGCCGTCACGGCCTCCGCGATCAGCACGGCCCTGCGCCGGCGCAGCTGGGCAAGAGTGGCCTCGCTGAGTGGCTGGCCCCAATGCTCCTCACGCCGCAGCCGCTGGCGGGCCAGGCCGATGCCATGGGCCGAGAGCACCCCGGCCAGGGGATGCACGAGAACCCGGCTCAGCCCCAGGCTGTCCGCCAACGCGCAGGCGTGCTGGCCGCCGGCGCCGCCGTAGCAAACCAGCACCGCCTCGCGGATGTCGTGGCCGCGCTGGATCGATACGCGCCGGATCGCCTCCGCCATGCGCTCGATGGCGATGGCCAGGGCTCCCTGGGCCAGCCGTTCCAGACCCAGGGGAGCGACGGGATCAAGGCCAAGCGCCAGCGCCAGGGCGCCGAAGCGCTGCCGCACCACCGCCCGATCCACCGGCTGGTCGCCAGCGGGCCCGACCACCGCCGGCCGGGCAGCATCCGGGAGCCGGCCCAGCAGCAGGTTGGCATCGGTGATGGTGGCGGGACCGCCACGGCGATAGCAGGCCGGGCCTGGGTTGGCGCCCGCTGAGGCGGGGCCCACCTGCAAGCGCTGGCCATCCACATGCAGCACGGAGCCGCCACCAGCGGCGACAGTGTGAATCGGCAGCATCGCCACCTGCAGCCTCAGGCCATCGATCCCGGTTTCCGAGAGCTTCTCCGGAGTGAGATCGCCTGCGGCCGCCGTGGCGTAAAACACATCCGTGGAGGTGCCTCCCATGTCGAAGCCCAGGATCGGCCGCTGGCCGAGACCGGCGGCGGCGGCCACCGCCAAGGCGCCCACCATCCCCCCCGCCGGGCCGGAGAGGATCGTGTCGCGGGCCTGCAGCAGCTCCGGGGCCAGCAGGGCCCCGCTGGAGGCCATCACCCGCAGGCGGGGGTGGGGGCCGAGTTCCTGGCGGAGCTGATGGAGATAGCGGTGCAGCACCGGCCGCAGCCCGACTTCCGCCACGGTGGTCTGCAGCCTCGGCAGCAAGCGGGGCTGGGGACTCACCGCATGGGACAACAGCACCGGCAGGCCCAGCCGCTGGCGCAGCCAGGCGCCGAGGGCCAGCTCATGGATCGGATTGCGGCAGCTGTGCAGCAGGGCCACCGCCACGCCAGCGCACCCCCCCTGGGCCTCAAGCTCCGCGACGGCGGCCTCCAGCCTGCCGGCCAGATCGCCATTGAGTCGCAAGGACTCCAGCTCGGCTCCATCCGCCGCCAACCTCCCAGATACGGCCACCACCCGCATCGGCAGAGGCTCGGGGCGCTGAATGCGCAGCGCGAAGATGTCGGGGCGGTGCTGGTCGCCGATCCAGGGCAGATCTTCCAGACCGGCGTTGAGCAGCAGCAGCACCGGCAGCACCTTGCGCTCCAGCAGGGCGTTCGTGACGACCGTGGTGCCGATCCGCACCTCCTCCACCAACCCTGCGGGCAGGGCTTGCCGCGGGGCCAGCCCCAGGCACTCGCGCAGCGCTCGCAAGGCGGGATCGCCCGGGTGCTCCGGTTGCTCGGAAAGCACCTTGCGCACCAGCCTCTGGCCGGACGGCCCTAGGCCCACCAGATCGGTGAAGGTGCCGCCACGGTCGATCGCGAAGCGCCAGCCTCGGCTCCGCTCACCATGGGAGGCCAGACCGGGTTCCCGGGCTGGGGGCTGATTCCCGTGGCTCACCTGGGTCCGCTCCCTCGCTCGGCCTGAGGCTAGGTGGCTCGGCCGCAACGCTTCTGAGCGCCTGAGACCCGCAGGCGCTGCTTAGCATCCAAGAGGTTGGCGACTCCTTGGCTTCACTGCGTTGTGCCGGCCGTGCCAGGCTGCCGCGGCGGACCAGGGCGGCACGCCGATCCCCCAGCGCCCAGCACCGCTTCCCCACCGCTCGCGTCGATGTATCAGCACCTGCTCGTTCCCACGGACCATTCGGAGCTTTCGCTACAAGCGGCCCGTGAGGCCGTGGGCTTCGCCGCGGCGATCGGCGCCCGCATCAGCTTCTTCTACGCCGTACATACCCCCACAATCCTCAACTACATCGTGGAGGCAAGCCCTGACATCGACACCAATCCCAGCCTGATGACCACGGCGGAGATTCGTGAGCGCATGCAGGAGCTGGCGCAGCGGCATCTGGCTGATTTGGTTGACATCGCCAACGCTGGTGGGGTAACAGCCCAGGCCAATTCCGAGATCAGCGAACAGCCTTATCAAGCGATCATCCGTGCCGCCGAGCAGGGCCAGTGCGATCTGATCTTCATGGCTTCCCACGGCAGGCGCGGTGTCGGTGCCTTGGTGCTGGGCAGCGAGACCCAGAAGGTCCTCACCCATTGCTCGGTGCCCGTTCTGGTATGGCGCGCGGGCTGACTGGGATTCTGTCCCGTTGTGGGGATCACTGCTGGACGTTGCGCTCCGCGACACCGAATCAGCGGAGTTGGCGGCGCCGATTCGGTGTCGCAGGCTTCAGCGGTAGTTTTCAAACTGCAACGGCACTTCGAGATCCTGGTCGCGCAGCAGCTGGATCGCTTGCTGAAGATCATCCTTGCTCTTGCCGGTCACCCGCAGGCTGTCGCCCTGAATGGCAACGGTGACCTTCTTGAGTTGATCGCGGATGGTTTTGCTCAACTTCTTGGCCAGCTCCTGGCTCAGGCCACGGCGCAGCTGGATCACCTGGCGCACCCGGTTGCCGCTCGCGGTCTCCGCGGGCAGGAACTCGAAGATCTTGAGAGAGAGATTCCGCTTGGTGGCCTTCTGGCGCAGCACATCGGCCACCGCTTCCAAGGTCATGTCACTGGCGGTGGTGATCGTGATGCTGTTTTCCTCCAGCTCCAACTCGGTTCCGGAGTCCTTGAGGTCGTAGCGCTGTCCCACATCGCGGCGCGCCTGGTCGATGGTGTTGACCAGCTCCTGGCGATCGAAGTCGGAGACGACGTCGAAGCTGAAGGTGTCGGCCATGGGGAACGGGAAACAACAGGGGAAGGGGTTCGGGTTTCGGCCGCCCCGGGCCAGCCTAGAAAAGGGACCACTTGCCCTTGAACGCGATGGCACCCTCGCTGGCCTTCCCCCTGATCCTGGCCGTTCTACCGGTTGGTGGCAGCGCGGCAGCGCCCCTGGCCTGGTCGCTGGTGCTGTCGGGCGCGGTGGTGGTGATCAGCCTGGTGCCCCTCGGCGCCGCCCGCTCCCAGGCTGATTTCAGCCTTGCGGACATGGCGGCGCCGAGGGCGATGTTCGAGCGCTTACCCGCCTGGGGCAAGCGGGCCAGCTGGGCTCACCAGAACAGCTTCGAAGCCTTCGGCCTGCATGCGCCCGCTTGTCTCCTGGCGTTGCTGGCGGTGCTGCGTGGCGCTGAGGTCCCCCAGCTGGCCCTGCTGGCGGCCTGGCTGCATCCAGCCCTGCGGCTGGGCTACATCGGCGCCTACGTGGCCAACCTGCCCCCCTTGCGCAGCCTCTGCTGGGCGGGTGGGATTCTCAGCACGGCGATTCTGTACAGCGTTGGTCTGCAGGGGTTCCTGGCCGGCTGAACGCCCCGCGACTGGGGATCAGAAGGAGAGCCCGGTCATCGCTCCAGCGCCAGGAGTCCAGCGAAGTTCGCGCCTGGCAATGGTGTTTGGCTTGACAGCCCCGGGCCCGCTGGGGACGATCACCGTTTCCGGTCGGAACCCAGATGGCCCCCACTCCCCAGCGTTCCCCCTGGCGAGGCTGGCGCTGGAAGCTGGCCGTGGTCGGCCTCGCGGCGCTGGCCAGCGCCGCTGCGGTCTGGACCTTTCAGCAGCAGCAACTCCAGCAGCGACGCCAGGCTCAGTCCTGTCGGGAACTGCGCCAGGAGATCACGCGCTTCAGGAAGGGGGTGTTCGATGCCCGCCTCCAGACCATGCGCAGCGTTCGGCTCAACACCACCCAAACAGCCACCCTGCGCAAAGTGGATGCCAATGCCTTTGCGCGCTACGTGGCGGCCTACAGCGACACGGTGGAACAGGTGGCTCAGGCGGCAGACCAGTTGGCCGCTCTCGTGGAGCGTTATCGCACGGCCTCCTGCCTGAACATCCAGTAGCTCCGCGCGGTGGGGCAGCCATGACCCACGCCCTGAGCCCAGAGAAGCCTCCATCCTTCAGTTGCCGGAGTGGGGCGTTGCTCGGCAGCCCTTCAGGAGTGGAACAGCAGCACCAGGCCCGATTTGATCTGGTGGAACTCCCGTTCCTCGCGGCTGAGGTCGAGCCCCACCTGCAACCCCTCCTCCAGTGCCATCTCGTAGGGGGGGGAGCTGGGAGCTGTGGCATCGGCCCACACGGCGGCGATGCCAACCGGTGTGGCGTGCCATCGGAACCGGGAAGTGGTGCCGATCGAGGGTTCCTTGAGGGCATCCTCGAGCAGGTCACGAATGGCCATTCCACGCTGGCTTGCGCCATGCCGTAAGTCCCACCCAGCTTCACCGGAGCATCCCTATCGGGCAACGGCCTGAGAGTTTTCGTGACCTACGCGGCTACGGTGCCGACCGATGTCCGCGCGGCCAGCCATGGCAGACCTTCCGCAGCGGATCGCGCTGGTGCATGAGTGGTTCACGCCTCGCTCGGTGGGGGGCAGCGAGCAGGTGGTCCAAGAGCTGGATCGGCTCCTCCAGCGGCTGGGCGAAGCCCCGCAGCTGTTTGCTCTGGTGGATGGAGAGAGTCAGCGGGCGGGCGGCTGGTTGAGTGGACGTTCGATTCGCACCAGCTTCATTCAGCGCCTCCCCTGGGGGGTGAGCCATGTGCAGCAGTACCTGCCGTTGTTGCCCCTGGCGATCGAGCAGCTGGATTTGGCGGGCTACCCCTTGGTGATCAGCAGCAGCCATCTGGTGGCGAAGGGCGTGCTGACAGGGCCCGACCAACTCCATGTCAGCTACGTGCACACCCCTGTGCGGTACGCCTGGGACCAGATGCACCCCTATCTGGCCAGCTCAAGGCTGGCACGAGGCCCCCTCGGACCGCTGGTGCGCCTGCAGTTGCACCAGCTGCGCCAATGGGATGTGGTGAGCAGCCTGCGCGTTGATGCCCTGGTGGCCAACTCCCGCTTCACCGCGCGCCGGATTCGCCGCTGCTGGCGACGTCGGGCCTGCGTGGTCCATCCGCCTGTGGACGTGGGGCGTTTCCGCTGGGATCGGCCGCGGGGAGAGACGTATGTGAGTGTCTGCCGCCTGGTGCCCAACAAGCGGGTGGATCTGGTGGTGGAGGCCTTTCGCCGCACCGGTCTGCCGCTGGTGGTGATCGGCGATGGTCCGGAGCGCCAACGGCTGGAGGCTCTGGCGAGCGGCTGCCGCCAGATTCAGTTCTTGGGGCGCCTGGCGGCGTCAGAGGTGAGCAGCTGGTTGGAGGAATGCCGGGCCTATGTGTATGCCGGTCTGGAGGATTTCGGAATTGCGCCGGTTGAGGCCATGGCGGCGGGGGCGCCGGTGATCGCCTATGGCAATGGCGGCATCCTCGACTCGGTGCAGTGCCTCCAGGCAGGGCAGTCCGCAGCGGGGTGTGCCAATCCACCCACCGGTCTTTTGTTTCCGGTGCAGAGTGCTTCCAGCCTGGCAGCCGCCTTGGTGCACTTCGAATCGGCTCAGTGCTGGCGGGATCTGCCGGCCGAAGGGCAACGGCGCGCTGCCGAGCGCTTTGCGCCCGAGTGCTTCCACAACCGCATGCAAGCGCTGTTGGAGCGGCTTTGGGCAGGCCACCGCAACCGGTTGGACCGCCTCGGGGGGGCTGTGCCTCTGCTCTGAGTGACCCTTCAGGCTGGAGAGTCCCAGGATCAGATCTTTAGATTCCTGCAGATCCGGAAGGCTCTATGACCTCCTCTGCAGGACTGGTAGCTGGTTATGAGTCTTTGCTGCCCCTCCAGGGAGGTGTTGCACTGGTTCCGGCCCAGCCCAGTGTTGAGGAACTGATTTCTCGCCAATCCAGGCGTGATCGTTTCGTGAAGCGTAGTGGCGATATTGT
>JBKDOR010000084.1:0-4016 GCA_046342775.1 Synechococcaceae cyanobacterium | reverse complement strand
GCCTACGGCCGACCACCTATATTGGCCTGATTTAGATATTGACTTATCTGTCGAGTCGATACGCCATCCTGAGAGGTTTCCGCTACGGGCGAAGAGCACTTTCCAACCAGCCCCTTGAGTGGACAGGCCGCCGTATACTCCTTGCTACGCCTCCGCAAGCTTCCTGCCTGCCACTCAGGGGCAGCGTTAGGCTGCACGTAAAAGTAGATCGCTATGGCTGAACAGGAGAAACCACGACAGCACCACTACGACGTCTTCGTTTCGTACGCGAGCGAAGATCTCGAAACAGTCGCTCGGGCGTGCAATCAGCAGCCGGTGGCCGCTGCTTGAGTCGGCTACTGACGGTGACCACCAGCCTGAAACAGCAGGGCAGAGATGCACTTGAGTTCATGGTGGCAGCGTGGAACGCTCACTACTACGGCATGCCAGCGCCAAGCCTGATCCCACAGGCCCAATAGAGCGCTGAGCCAACCCCACCGATCAACCAAAGAGACCGGGGACAGGCAGCCCGGGAACGAGGTCATGCCGTAAGCGGGGCTGGCTCAAGGTGCTGAAGGCCAAGGTGGTGAAGGCCATCCTGCTGAGACCCGTGAACGGATACGGCCTGGACGGCCTGGATGGACAGATCAGCGATGCGGTGCTGGATCCAGCGGGGGAGGAGCGGTTCTCCAGTGAGCCGCTGCTGCGGCTGGTCAGCAGTTTCGCCTGCTTCCAACCCCCTGCAGACGCCCCGGAGCCGGGCGATCCACCCTGTGTTTCGGGCGGTCCTCTGCGGCTGCTCTCGCCCCACCAGCTGTTCAAGCTCAACGAGCCGCTGCTGCGCCTCTGGGCCCGGGTGCTTGATCGATTGCCATCCGCTGAGTTGGTGTTGCTGCGTGCCGGCACCAGCTCGGAAAACCGTGCGGCGCTGACGGCGCAGCTGGCGAACTGCGGCATCGATCCGGCCCGGGTTCGGATGGAGGGGCCCCTGCGCGACGACCCCGCCTACCTCTGCGCCATCGCCAGCTCCGACCTGATGCTCGACGCCTGGCCCCACAGTGGCCACACCACCAGGTGCGAGGCCCTGTGGATGGGCCTGCCGGTGATCACGCTGCGGGGGAATCTGCCCTGCGGTCGCTTCTCGGCTTCGGTGCTCTCCGCCATCGGCCGACCGGAGTGGATTGCCGACTCCGCCGAGGCCTATGGGGCCACCGCCGTGGCCGTGGCCTCTGACCGGGCCGCACTGCGGGCCGCCCGGCGCCTGCTGCGGGGGCAGATGGCCGCCACGGTGGCCGATGCCATCGCCTTCATGGGCCGGCTGGAGGCCCTCTACCGCCAGCAGTGGCGGCACTGGTGTGCCCGCCGGAACGCCCACGGCCCTGGCGCCTGCGCCGATCATGGAGGCGGCGCCCCGCTGCAACCGCCCCAGCCGCCATCTCCCATGGATTCACCTGCCGAGCGTCCGAGTGTGGCCGTGTCTTACGAGCACAGCGCAACCCTGCCGGCGTTGCTGGAACGGCTGGATCTCTCGGTGCTGCTCTCCACCTACCAGGCCGGGCGGGTGGTGAGCCTCGGCTGCCACGGGGGCGAGCTACGGGTGGGCTTCTCCCGTTTTGAGCAGGCCATGGGGCTCTGCCGCACCCCCACCGGCCTGGCGGTGGGCAGCCGCGATGCAATCTGGAGCCTGCCCGCCAGCCGCGAGATCGCTCCTCGAATCACCCCCGAGGGCGAGCATGACATCGCCTTTCTCGCCCGCTCCTGTCACCACAGCGGCCCGCTGATGGGCCATGACCTGGCCTGGTGCGGCAACCGCCTCTGGCTGGTGAACACCCTGTTCAACGGGCTAGTCACGATAGAAGACAACTGGAGCTTTGTGCCCCAGTGGCAGCCACCGCTCATCAGCGGCTGGGTAGTGGGGGATCGCTGCCACCTCAACGGGCTGGCGATAGGGGAAGACGGCAGCGCACCGGCCTATGTGACGGCCCTGGGTGAAACGGATACGGAAAACGGCTGGCGTGAGCACAAGGCCAGCGGCGGCTGCCTGATCCATGTGCCCTCGGGGGAAACGGTGCTGCGGGGTCTGTCGATGCCCCACTCACCCCGGCTCTACAACGGCCAGCTTTACCTGCTCGATTCCGGCCACGGCACACTGATTCGCTTTGATCCACTCAGTGGGGAGCGCAGCACGGTGGCGGTCCTGCCAGGTTTCACCCGGGGCCTCGACTGCTTTGCCGGCCATGCGTTCGTGGGGCTCTCCCAGATCCGCGAAACAGCTGTGTTCGGCGGATTGCCACTGCAGGAGAAGCAGCAGGAGTTGCGTTGCGGACTTGCGATTGTGGATCTCAGCAACGGTGCTGTCGTTGGCTTTGTTTGGTTTAATAACGGTCTAGAAGAAGTCTTCTCCGTGGTGGTGCTGCCCGGCTGGCACAACCCTGCTATAATCGGACCCGACAATCGCACGGATGCGACCTAGATGGTTTGGATGGTTCCACCTACGAGCAGCTGAAATCTTTGTATTGATGTTACCAAATGAGCACTCCTCGCCGCGTCGCCGACATCCTCCCAGGTGCAAGCAGCTCCAGCCCGGGTTATCTCACGGCGGTCGGTAAAACCCTCTTTTTCCGAGCCACTAACGTCACCAGTGGCAATGAACTCTGGAAAACTGACGGCACCACCACCAGCCGCGTGGCCGACATCACCCCTGGTTCATCCGGCTCCTATCCAAGGTATCTCACGGCGATCGGTAAGACCCTCTTCTTTGCCGCCACTGACCCCACAGGTGACAGAGAGCTCTGGAAAACTGACGGCACCACCACCAGCCGCGTCGCCGACATCAGTAGATTCAGCTCCAACCCAAGGTTTCTCACGGCGGTCGGTAACACCCTCTTCTTCCAAGCCTTTGACGTCAGCAGTGGCTTTGAACTCTGGAAAACAGACGGCACCACCACCAGCCGCGTCGCCAACATCTACCCTGGTGAAGGCAACTCCAACTCAAGTTATCTCACGGCGGTCGGTAATACCCTCTTCTTTAGCGCCAGTGACTTCACCAGTGGCTTTGAACTCTGGAAAACAGACGGCACCACCACCAGCCGCGTCGCTGACATCCGCCCTGGTATATCCAGCTCCAAGCCAAGGTATCTCACGGCAGTCGGTAACACCCTCTTCTTTACCGCCAATGACGGCAGCAGTGGCTATGAACTCTGGAAAACAGACGGCACCACCACCAGCCGCGTCGCTGACATCAGCCCTGGTGCATTCACCTCCGATCCAAGGTATCTCACGGCGGTCGGTCATACCCTCTTCTTTAGCGCCACTGACGACAGCTTTGGCAGCGGCAGTGGCAGAGAGCTCTGGAAAACAGACGGCACCACCACCAGCCGCGTCGCCGACATCCGCCCTGGCGGATTCGGTTCTGGCTCCTCCCCCAATTACCTGACGGCGGTCGGTAACACTCTCTTCTTTACCGCCGATGACGGCAGCACTGGCAGAGAGCTCTGGGCTCTGGATATTGCAGCAGCGCCGCCTCCAGATCCTTTCGCGCTGACCAAAGTCATTGGCACTGTGGCTTTTGGGTCGACGCTGCTTGGCTATGCGATCAAGCAAGGCACCGCAGCCCCGATCGAAATCACCTACGCAGGCACCAACGTTTCTGCGAACTTCCCTGGTGCTGGCTGGAGCGGGATTGCCGCTGCTGCCCGTGGTGCTGGCTTTGATCTGTACTTCAAGAACACCAACGGCTCCTATGCCGTTTGGAACCTCAATGGCAGTGGCGTTTTTACCGGCGGCAGTGCCTTGAGCCCGCAGCAGCTCTTTGCCGCAGAATCAAGTTTGACTGCTGATCTCGATGGCGATGGGGCCATCGGCCTGAGCTTTGCGGCCACCCGCACCATTGGCGCGGTGGCCTTTGGCGCCAACCAGCTTGGCTATGCGATCAAGCAAGGCACCGCAGCCCCGATCGAAATCACCTACGCAGGCACCAACGTTTCTGCGAACTTCCCTGGTGCTGGCTGGAGCGGGATTGCCGCTGCTGCCCGTGG
>JBKDOR010000083.1:0-3563 GCA_046342775.1 Synechococcaceae cyanobacterium | reverse complement strand
TTCTACCATGATCTACAAGCTGGACGAAGAGTCAAAAAGGAGGATTGAAGATCTTGCAGATCTTCAAGAACATGTTTCAGCCATTCATGCTTCAGTGCAGGCTGGCGAGGATGGGCAAGAAGAAATTCAAATCTCAATTAGCCTTCTACCTTCATTCTCTACTTCAGCTCCAACTGCAGAAGCTGGACAAATCCTAAACAATATTGCCTCTGCGGTTCGAAAAAGAGCAACTGAGTTGCCAGTTTCAGCTGTAATCTCCTTTTCAAAAGAGGGCGAAGAAGAGTGAGCCTCGCATCTGATCTTCTCGATCAAGCAAGCACACTCGCTGGTCTTGATCCAATGAAGCCTAAACAGGCATCGCTAAGACGCGCAATTTCAGCCGCGTACTATTCAGTTTTTCACTTGCTTATTGATGAAGGGGCACGGCGCATTACGGCAAATACCATGTTGCAATCTTGTGTTGCGCGATCATTTCAGCACACCTCGGTAAAAGATGCAGCCAATAAAGTTATCGAACAGTCAAAGGTCACGCCGCCTTGGCCTGCTCCGTTGTTCACGGCAACTATTGAGCCTGAATCGATTCGCGTGTGTACCACTTTTGTGGATCTCCAATCCCTTCGTCACTCTGCAGATTACAACACAGCTGTATCGTTTAAACGAGTCGAAGTCGTTGCGGCAATCAGCCGTGCGCAGGCTGCACATCAAGACTGGGCTTTACTAAGGTCTTCCGACAACGCCACCGTCTTTCTCCTTCATTCTGCAAAGCTATTGCCAGCAAGATAATCAGTCTTGTTTTGATCGTGCACAGACTGAACTATCCAACAAGGCCATGCACCCGAGCCGCCACCGGCAAGTTTCTGTCTACCTCCTAAGCGCCCTGCGGCCAGGTGATGGCCAGCGTTGGACGGACATGACAAGCGACTCCGAGGCGCGTTTACTGACGATGGAGACTAGGCAAAACGTTACCGACCTTAAAGATGCACAGGGTGGTCAGTAGAGGAAGGCGTATTACACACTATACTAAAATAGTGTTAATTAAATACGCAGATCATGAAGATACAAAGAATTGTCATTAAGAACTTCAAGAGCATTAGGCATATTGACATTGCCTGTTCGCCAAAGATCAATGCGTTTATTGGAGAGAACAGCGTTGGGAAGAGCAACATATTTGATGCAATAAATTGGCCTCTTGGACCAGTTTGGCCTTCATTTAATTCGACACTTCCGCAAGATCGCTTCATGGGGCAAGAGGATAATGAAATTGACATTACTCTACATTTTGATGATGGCAAGTACTTGCAGCTTGCAGAAAAATGGTTTGACTATAGAAACAATCAAAAATCAGGATTAAACTTATCAAAAAACTATACTAAAGACGCCGAAAGACAAAGGTATTGCTCTGCATATCTCGGAGTCGACCGGTCAATTCTTGATTATTCTCCTTCAAATAAGTGGTCATTAATGGGCAGAATACTTCTAGATATAAACCGAATGTTCAAAGAACAAGAAGTGATTGATGAAGATTCTGGGGAGATTCAAAAAAAGACAGATATTTTTAAAAATGAGATCGAGAGAGTAAGAGACGAAATACTGTTTACAGTTGAGGATCAAAATGGGATGCAAGTGATGAAAAAGTTTATTGAGACTCTTCAACGCGAAACAGCTAAGCAATTAAACCGGCCAGAGAATGAACTAAAAGTTGATTTAAACCTTTACGATCCCTGGAATTTTTTCCGAACGCTTCAACTTGTCATCTGTGAGAGTGATACAAACCTTTCTTTTCAAGCATCTAATCTCGGAATGGGAGTTCAAGCATCAATTTCAATCGCTATTTTAAAAGCATATTCGCAAATTAAGCTCCAAAATAGCACACCTCTATTTATAGACGAGCCTGAGCTTTTTCTCCATCCACAAGCTCAACGAGCATTTTATAAAGTTCTTTGTGAGTTAGCCGATGCTGGGACACAGATATTCTTTACAACGCATTCCCCTGACTTTTTGAATGTCGGTAGATTTAATGAAATATTTATTGTTCGTAAGAATGCGACAGACGGGACATATGTAAGATGCTCAAATCCTCAATCATTTGCAGATGACTTATTCGCAAGAAGAAATATAAAAGCAACATCTGAGGAAGTTATGCTTCATTACAAAAATGCATATGAGGAGACTGGTGATACACAAAAAGCAAATGAAGCATTCTTCGCTAAGAAAATAATTTTAGTTGAAGGCCAGAGTGAGACACTCTTACTTCCATACTTCTTTGAAAAGATAGGCTATGACTATATTGGCAAAGGAATAACTATAGTACGATGTGGGGCCAAAACTGAACTAGACCGATTCTATAGACTATACACAGAGTTTGGAATTCCTTGTTTTCTCTTGTTTGATGGAGACAACCAACATGTTGGGACAAATGACGAAAATGCAACAATTGAGAAGAATCGAGCAATACTTTCACTGTTTGATATTTCTAATGACTTTCCTGATAATGCAGTTCACGAAAAGCATCTCGGTTTTTTATGTACATTGAATGAGAATCTAGGAATATCAACATCAAAGAAAGGAATGAATCTCTACAAGCAGATCAAGCAAAATGGTTTTACCTCAGACAATGTTCCAGATTGGGTGACACAAATGACAGAGAGGATCGAATCACTGCAAGACAATGCACCAAGTATTTTGCGTGCATCGCCATTTGCATAACACTAACCAATCACCTTACTTGTAAAAGTAATCCTGCCTGTTTTATGGCGTCGACAAAAGTGACGGTTCGATGCTCCCCCTTTATGATTTAGGTAAATAAATGTGGGGATCCTGTCCTTAAATTCTTTATTGAGAAAATCGCGCCTTTTCCCAAGCTTGATGCCCTGATTGGCCGCCCAACATCAAGATGCAGCAGACGGCTCCGCCGCTGCTGATCTTGGCGTTGGAAAGATGCAAACAGCCGTCTCGCCAAGCCATCGTCCTGAGCATGTGAGGCGTGATTCTGAAGCTATTTGCTCTCCCATGGCGGGAACTGACGCTATGCTGAACATCCAAAAGAAGGGGGGTCCCGCTTGTCGCCAACCGTCTTCCGGGAAGGCGAGTTTCGGTTTTTCTTCTTCTCAAGAGAGGAAAGCCGTATTCACATCCATGTCAGTCATCCAGATGGTGAGGCTAAATTCTGGTTAGTACCAACCATTGAACTCGCCCGCAATATTGGGCTAAGCTCATCAGAGGTGAAAGAGGCAGAACGCCTCATCAAGTCCCGCCAAAAGGAGATCACAGATGCTTGGAGCCGCCACTTTGGCAGCTGAGGTCACCAATGTTTCCGGACATTGCATCTGGATACTTCTTGATGATGAGGAGCTTGCACTTCCGTACTCAGAGTTTCCCTGGTTCAAGGCAGCCACAATTCAGCAGATCCTCAACGTCCTGCGGCCTACGGCCGACCACCTATATTGGCCTGATTTAGATATTGACTTATCTGTCGAGTCGATACGCCATCCTGAGAGGTTTCCGCTACGGGCGAAGAGCACTTTCCAACCAGCCCCTTGAGTGGACAGGCCGCCGTATACTCC
>JBKDOR010000082.1:0-14164 GCA_046342775.1 Synechococcaceae cyanobacterium | reverse complement strand
GCCATGCCCATCAGCGTGCTGCGGTCGTAGCACCAGTTCTCCATGAACTGGCTGGGCAGCTCCACCGCATCCCATTCCACATTGTTGATTCCGGCCGCCTGGGGCCGCTCCACGGTGGTGAGCATGTGGTGCAATCCATGGCCGAATTCGTGGAAGAGGGTCTCCACCTCGGCGAAGGTCATCAGGCTGGGGGTCTCCCCCACAGGCGGACTTTGGTTGCAGATCAGGTAGGCCACGGGTAGGACCGGCGTGCCATCGGGCCGCCGGGAGCGCACCAGGCATTCATCCATCCAGGCGCCGCCGCGCTTGCTGCCGGGCCGACTGTAGGGGTCGAGATAAAACGCCGCCAGGGCCTCGCCGCTATCGCGGTCGTTCACCCGGAAAAAGCGCACATCCGGATGCCAAAGCGGCGCCTCGCCATCGGCGGCGTTGATCGTGATACCGAACAACCGGTCGCACAACGCGAACAAACCATCCAGCACTTGGGGCAGCGGAAACCAGGGCCGCAGAGCCTCACTGTCGAGCTCGAAGCTTTGTTGACGCTGCACTTCCGCCCAGTAACTCACATCCCAGGGCTGGAAGTCGTGGGAATCGAGCGCGCCCGCAGCGGCTGCGCAGGCCTTGAGCTGTTCCAGTTCCGCCTCGGCCACCGGATAGGCGGCGGCGCGCAGCTCCTCCAGCAGCCGCTCCACGGCAGCCTCGTCCTGGGCCATCTTCGAAGCCAGGCTGACCTCGGCCCAATCGCGATAGCCCAGCCGCTTGGCCTGTTCCAAACGCAAGCTGAGGATGCGTTCGATCAAGGGCCAGTTGCCGGCCTCCTCACCCGAGGCCTTGCTGACATGGGCCCGATACACCTGCTCGCGCAGATCCCTGCGGCGGCTGTGTTGCATGAACGGGGCGAACCGAGGCATGTCCAGCCCCATCAACCACGGGCCAGCGGCTGCCGAGGCATCGGCGGCACCGGCTTCGCGGGCCGCCTGGGCCAACAGCTCCAGCAGGCTGGCGGGCAGGCCCTCCACCTCAGCCGGGTCCCTCAACCACAGCGTCCAGCTGTTGGTGGCATCCAGCACATGGTTGCCGAAGCGGGTGGCGAGCTCGGCCAGCTCTTGGCTGGCCGAGTTGAAGGCCAGTTGCTCGCGCTCGGGCAGGGCCACACCCCGCAGTTCCATGTCGCGGATCTCGGCCTCCAGGATGCGTCGCTGGGTGGTGTCCCAGCCGGCCTGGGCCTGGAGCTGTCGCAGGGCCTGGTACACCACCTGGCTCTGGCCGCAGCGGTTGCCGAAGGCCACCACCGCACCCTGCTGGGCCCCATGGGCTTGGCGCAGTTCCGCACTGTTGCAGACGCCGTTGAGGTGGCTGACAACGCCCCAACTCCAACGCAGCCGCTCCCCGAGGCGATGCAGCGGCTCCATCACCTGGTCCCAACGCAACGGGGAACCGCTGGCCAGGGCCGACCGCAACTCCGCCTCCAGCTGGTCGAGTTCGGCAAGCAGTTGCTCCAGCAGTTCCGGGATGTGCTGCTCAACCTGATCGGGTCCGATCGCCTCAAAGGCTGGCAGGCCCTCTCCGGCGAGCAGGGCAGGGGTTGGAGGACTGCTGACGCTCATCAACTGGGACCTTCGAAGTTCTCACTACAAGATTCCAGCGCAACGGCTGGATGAACCGTGGATCAGCCGAGGGTCGGGAACCGGCTCAGGGCCATCTGCGCCTGACCGGCCAGCTGATTGGCCAAACCATTGGTGCTGGCCTCGTAGAAGTCGATCGCCACGCGCGGCCAGAAGCCGATGATCAAGGTGGGAAACAGCAAGGTGAGTCCGATCAGCACCTCCCGCGGCTTCATGTCGCCCAGCACAGCCAGGGCCGGGATGCGCGGTCCAAAGAACACCCTGCGGCAGAGGGAGAGCAAGTAGACGGGGGTGAGCACCAAGCCGATCGCGGCCAACACAATGGCCACCACACGGAAGCTGGTGGTAAAGCCTTCGTTGGCCGTGACCCCGAGAAAAACCGTGATCTCGCTGACGAAACCGCTCATGCCGGGCAGCGCCAGGGAGGCAAGACAACTGGCGAGGAAGAAGGCGAAGTTGATCGGCAGCACCTTGGCCAACCCCCCCATGTTGGGAATCGAGAGAGTTTTGGTGCGCTCGTAGAAACAGCCGGTCGTGAAAAACATTGCAGCGGCGATCAGGCCGTGGCTGATCATTTGCAACATCGCTCCGCTGATACCGAGGGCGTTGATTGCACCGATCCCCATCAAAACGAAACCCATGTGGCTCACGGAGCTGCAGGCAATGCGCCGTTTCACGTTGTCTTGGGCAAAGGCGTTCAGAGCCCCGTAGATGATATTGACAATACCCAGAATGATCAGGGCTGGAGCCAGGCGCAGATGCACCTCTGGCAGCATCTGGACGTTGAAGCGCAACAGGGCATAGCCGCCCATCTTCAGCAACACACCCGCCAACAACATCGACACCGGCGCATTGGCTTCACCATGGGCATCAGGAAGCCAGGTGTGCAGGGGGAAGATCGGGAGCTTGACGCCGAAACCGACCAAGAATCCGAGGTAACAAAGTAGTCCAAATGTGCCCCCAGGGGAGCGGCTGGCGAGTTCGCTGAGGTTTAGGGTGAAAGTATCTCCGGAAAGAGCCAAGGCCAAGCCACTGATCAGGATCAGCAGCGATGCCGTAGCCGTGTAGAGAATGAACTTGGTGGCAGCATATTGACGTTGAGCTCCGCCCCAGATAGCAATCAAAAGGTATACAGGTACCAATTCCAGTTCCCAGGCCAAGAAAAACAGCAGAAAATCCTGAGAGAGAAAGACCAGGCTCTGGGCGGAGGCCTGCAACAACAAAAGGCCAAAATAAAGCCGACACTTGCGATTGACATCCCAGCTGGCTGCGACCGCCAACAGGGTGACCAGCCCGCTGAGCACCACCAAGGGAGCCGAGAGACCATCCGCCGCCAAGGACCACTCCAACCGCAGCGCTGGCACCCAACTGATCCGTTCCACCAGCTGCAGTTCGCCTACGGCAGGGTCGAAATAGCGACTGAAAGCCAGCAGCATCAGAACCAGATCGGCCACCAGGGCCACCAGGGCGATGCTGCGCGGCAGCCTGGGATTGCCGTCGTCCCCAGGCAACAGAGGCATCAGCAAGGCAGCCAGGGCTGGCAGCAGCACAATCAGGCTTAACCAGGGGAGGGCTGGAGGAGCGGCGGCGAGGCCGGTGTCCAGGTTCAGTGCTGCCAGGGGCAAGCTGATGTCCATCTCACAGGTGCAGGAAAGGCTTAACCAGAAAGAGAGCTCCAGGAGCCGCGTTGCGCACACGAGCCAGAAGCTTGCCCTCCACGGGCTTGAGCCCAGGTAGCTTAGGTAAAGCTACGCATCGCTTGGTTGGGCTTCGGGGCGCGGCGGCGCCTCTTGCCAGCGGCTGCCCTCGGTTTGCAACCTGAGTACGGCACCCCGGGCTTCAATCCCCTCTTCCTGCCAGGCGCCCACCATCGCGGCTTCCACCGCCCCGGCCACCTCTTCGCCACAAAGGGCCAGAAGCGTTGGTCCAGCGCCGCTGATCACGCAACCCCAGGCGCCTGCATCAAGCGCCGCCAGACGCACTTGGCGGCCCCCCTGGATCAGGCCCCAGCGATAGGGCTCATGGATGCGGTCGTACATCCCATCGGTGATCAGATCGCCACGACCAGTGCGCAGACCCTGGAGCAGCAGGCTCAGGGAGCCCAGGTTGATCACCGCATCCGCAATCGGGATGCTGCGGGGCATGGCTCGGCGCGCCTCGCTGGTGCTGAGCCGGATCGCCGGGATCGCCACCACCACCCGCACCGTCGCGTGCCACTCGCAGCGGATCACACGCCAATGCTGGTGCGCGGTGCGCGCCGTGAGGCACAAACCACCCACCAAGGAGGGCACCACATTGTCGGGATGGCCCTCGATATCGATCGCCAGCTCGAGGAGTTTCTCCTGGCTCAACGGAGAGCCGATCAAGGCGTTGGCGCCGACCAAGCCAGCCACGATCGCGGTGGCGCTGCTGCCGAGCCCCCGAGCCGGAGGCACGGCTAACTGCACCCGAGCCTCCAGCGCCACTGGGTCTTTGCCCGCCTCGCGCCAGACCCGCTGGGCGGATCGATAGACCAAATTATCCGGCCCACCGCGCAGGTGAGACCCATCGGGGCCCTCAATGATCAACTCGAAGCGCTCCGGCCCTCCTTCCATCACCCTCAGTTCAAAACGATTACTGAGATCCAGGGCGGCCCCCAGACAATCAAAACCAGGACCAATGTTGGCCGTGGTCGCCGGCACGTCCACAAGAACGCCCTGGCCGATTCGGGTGCGCAGCATCACAGATGGGGTACTGGTTTCAGTGTCCCACCTGAAGGGATGCCGATCAGGTGAGCAGCATCCGGGCGCGGCAGGCGGCGCTGAAACTGCCGATTCCAGGGTCGGTGATGGCGGTCACCGGGATGTCCTCAAGTACGGAACCCAGTCGGCCCTTGTTCAGTAACGGCTGTCGGAACGCGTCCGAGGCCAGCTCTTGGGTCAGCTTGGCGGCCGTGCCACCCGCCAGATAGATCCCACCACGGGCCAGAGTCGCCAGAGCCAGATCCCCGGTCACCGATCCGTAGGCCGCTAGCCAGAGATCGAGCGCCTGGCGGCAGAGGCCATCGCCGCTGGTCGCCTGCTCGGCCACCAGGGCCGGCAGGTCGTGGTCGCCAACGCTGTCGGGGTCCAACCAGCGGCGGGCAGGCTCATGCAGGGGGTGCTGGCCGGCGGCATCCTGCGTGGCCAGCAGCCAGCGGGCCACATGGCCGAGGCCTGTGCCGCTCACGATCCGTTCAATGGAAAGCCGCTCCAGGCCCAGGTCGGCCGCCAACCATTGTTTGAGCTGCCATTCATTGGCCTCGCGGGGTGCGAATTCACCGTGGGAGGCTTCGCTGGCCATGGCCAGCAGCCCCTGGGGTGTGGGCACGCCGATGGCCACGCCCAGGCCGGTGCCCGCCCCCAGGACGAGCCGCGGTGCCAGAGGATCAGCCGTGCCGCCCCGAAGCTGGGTCTGTTGGTCGTCCCGCAGATGGGGAAGACCATGGACCAGCACGGCGAAATCGTTGACCAGCGCCACGACCGGGATGGAGCAAACCCGGGCAAGCTCCGCTTCTTCGAGCTGCCAGGGCAGGTTGGTGAGCTGGGCGCGACCGGCCCGCACCGGGCCGGCGACGGCGAAGCAGGCCGCTTCCGGCAGGCCATGGCCAGCCTGTGCGGCATCGGCGAGGAAAGACCGCACCATCGCCGCGAGATCCGGCCAATCGCCTGAGAGAAAGCGTCGTTCGTGGCGCGGCTCTGGCGGGGCATCGGCCTCGGTCGCATACAGGCTGAGCAGGGTTTTGGTGCCGCCGATGTCGCCGGCCAGGACCAGGGTCATCGCTCGATCACCCCCGGCACGGCGGGCTGAAACCCGGGGAGCCCTTCCGCCGGGATCGCCGGACGGGGCGACCAGGCAGGGTGGGGCTGGCGTGATGGTCGCTGGATCGTCATGGCCCTCACCCCGCTGCCACCGGAGCGGTAACAGGTGCCGGCAGCGCCAGGCCCGCCTGGCGTTCCCGCACCGCCTGGCCGGCAGCATGCAGGAGCGTGTCCACGGCCACAGCACCCAGATCGCCGTCGCGACGGCTGCGCAGCGCCACCTGCCCCAACTCAGCCTCGCGGGCCCCGATCACGGCCAGCAACGGGATCTTCAGCTGCTCCCCATTGCGGATCAGCTTGCCGAGGCGATCGCCGCTGCGGTCGACCGAGGCTCGGATTCCTGCGTCTCGGAGCTTCTCGCCGACCGATTCGGCGTAACCCCGCACCTCATCGGTGACCGGCAGCAACCGGATCTGTTCCGGAGCCAGCCAGAAAGGGAAATCACCAGCATAATTTTCTACCATGATCCCGAAGAAGCGCTCCAGTGATCCAAAGATCGACCGGTGAATAATGATCGGCCGTTGCCGTGTTCCATCGGCCGCCACGTACTGGAGATCGAAGCGCTCCGGCAGGTTGAAATCCAGTTGGATTGTGGAGCACTGCCAGAGTCGCCCGATCGCATCCTCGATCTTCAAGTCGATCTTGGGCCCATAGAAGGCACCGCCTCCCTCATCCAACTTGTAGGGCCAACCTTTGCGCCGCAGCGCCTCCACCAGACCCTGGGTGGCGAGTTCCCACACGGCGTCATCACCGATCGACTTCTCAGGCCGGGTGGAGAGGTGGATCTCGTAACTGCGGAAATCAAAGCTTGAGAGGATGTACTCAGTGAGGTTCAACACGCGCAGAATTTCGTCGCCGATCTGGTCTGGCAAGCAGAACACATGGGCATCGTCCTGGGTGAAACCCCGCACCCGCATCAGCCCGTGCATCACGCCGGGGCGCTCATAGCGATACACCGTGCCCAGCTCCGCCCAGCGAATCGGCAGCTCGCGGTAGGAGCGCAACCGCGAGGCATAGGTCAGCACATGAAACGGGCAATTCATCGGTTTGAGCTGAAACTGGCGCTCATCCACCTGCATCGGGCCGAACATGCTGTCGGCGTAAAAATCCAGGTGGCCAGAGGTGCGCCACAGCTCAAGATCCGCCACGTGGGGGGTGTAGAGCAGCTCGTAGCCGTCCTCGAAGTGGGCCTGGCGCCAGAACTCCTCGATCAACAGCCGCATGCGCGCCCCGCGCGGATGCCAGAACACCAATCCGGCTCCGGCCTCGTCTTCGATGGAGAAGAGATCAAGATCCGTGCCCAGGCGGCGGTGATCGCGCCGCTTCGCCTCCTCCCGGCGGCGCTTGTGCTCGGCCAGCTGTTCCGGCGTCTCCCAGGCGGTGCCGTAGATGCGTTGCAGCTGGGCCTTGGTCTCATCGCCACGCCAGTAGGCGCCCGCGACGCTCTCCAGCTCGAACGCCTTGGGATTCAATTCGGCGGTGCTGGCCACATGGGGGCCGGCGCAGAGGTCCCACCAGCCATCGCCGAGGCTGTAGATCGTGATCGGCTCGTTCAGTCCGGCCAGGATCTCCAGCTTGTAGGGCTCGTTCTGGTCGCGGATGCGCCGCTCGGCCTCCTCTCGGCTCACCTCAAAACGCTCCAGGGGCAGGCGGCGGGCGATGATCCGCCCCATCTCCTTCTGGATCGCCTTGAGATCGGCCTCGGTGAACGGCTCGGGATGGTCGAAGTCGTAGTAAAAGCCGGTTTCGGTCCAGGGGCCGATGGTGACCTGGGCGCGGGGGAAGAGCTTCTGCACGGCCATGGCCAACACGTGGCTCATGGAATGGCGGATGCGCAGCAGCTGGGGGCTTTCACTCGTCTTCGGCAGAGCGATCGGCGAGCTGGTCACAGAAACCCCGAATCCAAAGGGTCGATCCTACGCAGCGTCAGCCGCTCGGCCTCCTAGCCTGGAAGGGAGCACCTCGGGTTGATCCGCCGCCTTGATGCCCGCCGCGCCCCGATCCGGCGCCGCTCCGCCTCGCAGCGGCCTTCGCCACCCGAAACAAGAGCGGCGCAGCCTGGCGCTCACCTATCTGCTGTGGTGCCTGGGCTTGCTGGGGGTGTGCGGCCTGCAGCGGTTCTACAACCGCAAACCCCTCTCCGGTCTGTTGTGGCTGTTCAGCTTTGGCCTCTGCGGCCTGGGGCAGCTGGTGGACCTGCTGCTGATCCCTTCACTGGTCGAGCAGGCGAACCAGCCGCTGCTGCTGGCTCAGGCCCTCTCCCAGCTGGAGGAGCGGCAAGGCCCCTCGCTGGAGCGTCAGCTGTTGCTGTTGGCGCGCCGCGCCGGTCCGGAGGGGTTCACGATCAACGACGCTCTGGTGGAGCTCGACCTGCCCCACTCGATCAGCAGCGCCGAGGTCAGCGCCGAAATCGAGCGGCTGCTCCACGCCGAGCTCCTTGATGTAGGCAACGACCAGCGCGGTCGGGTGGTGTATCGCGAGCCGTGAGCCGCTGGGGAGCAAGACCAGGGCCCACATCTTCACCGGTCAGCCGATGCCCTGTCGGCGATGACCGCTCCCCTGCGGGTCATCGCTGGCGCCGCATCCAGGACGATTGTGGTTCCCGCTCCCCTGCCCCTGCTGGGCGCCGGTGACGCCTACGCCTGGACTCGCCGCCTGCATCGCCCGCCTGAAGGCTGCTCAGCCCGCCCGCAGGTCGCGCTGACGCTCCAGCTCCCGCTGGAAGAAGCCCTGCAGCTCCGCCGTCGTGCGAACCGGTTGGCCATAGGCGCTGGCCCCGCCCAACGTGGGCAAAGAGGCCCACTCCGGGGCGAGACGAGCCAGGACCTCGGGCGTCAGTCCTTCCCGATCGAAGGCACTGAGGGCGCCGCGCTTGTCCACCAGGTGCAGGGCCGCTTGATCCTGACTGGCCGGTCCGAAATCCGGCAGACCCAGATCGCGGGCTGCCGCCTGCCAGGTTTGGGGAAGGAACTGATAAGCGCCGGCCGCGGCGCTCACGTAGCGGCTCCGCACCTCCACCTCCGGATGGCGCGCAAAGCCTTCAAATCGGCCGCCGCCGTACAGCACCCGATAACCCTCTCGGCTACCTCCCAGCCAGGTGCCCTCGGCGAAGCGAATCGTGCTCAGCAGGGCCAGGCGCTCGGGGGTCAGCTGGTAGAACTCCAGGGAGGAGGCTGCTGCGGGGGCCTGCGAGGCCCGCGGCTGGCTCACCGCCTGCAGGGGGACAATGGCCATGGTGCCTGCCTCTGGGAGGAACCGGGGGGCCGTCAGGGGCAGCACCAGCAGCAGGGCCACCAGGCAGGGCTGGGCCGCGGGCAGGGCCGTGCGTGGGGAGCGCGGCAAAGAGCGACGAGCGCGACGCAACCGGGGGAACGGTGGACCAGGCAAGGGCGACAGAAGACAACGGGTTCGCAGGACCTTGCTCAATCCCCAGCCATAGGCACCACCCCACCGGCACCGCCCTGGACAATCGCGCGACTCTGTGCATGGCCCTGGACCCGCGGGGATCAATCGGTGTGGAATCCCTCACCGAGACTCAATCCCACCGCTCGGCTCGGCCCTCGTGTCTCACCAGGAGTGACGTTCGAGACAGCCGCAAGCGATCAGCAGGCCTCATGGATCGCCTGAAGATTGTTAAGAAGTATTGGGCCTGGGAGGCGGCTCAGGCGGCTGGCAGGAATCCCAGCGCCGCCCTCACCCGCTCCAGGGTCTGGCCAGCCACAGAGTCGGCCCGCTCCCGCCCCTGGCCCAGCACCTGCCGCAGGGCCCCGGGATCCGCCCGCCACGCGCGATAGCGCGCCTGGATCGGTCGCAGCGCCTCGATCACCGCCTCGGTGAGCTGCGGCTTGAACTGCCCCCATCCCATGGCCGCGCACTCTTCGGCCGCCTGCTGTCTCCCCTGGCCACTCAGCAAGGCGTACAGGCCCAACAGGTTGTCGGCCTCCGGGCGCTCGGGGTTGTTGAACTCGAGCCCCATCACGGCATCGGTTTTGGCCCGCTTGATCTTGCGCGTGATCAGCTCCGGCGGATCAAGCAGGGTGATGCGCGACCCTTCGTTGGGATCGCTCTTGCTCATCTTGCTGCGGCCATCGGCAAGGCTCATCACCCGCGCCCCCTCCGGCAGGATCAGAGGTTCTGGAACCTTGAGAATCGCCAAGGGCTCACCAGCGCCATCACGGCCGCCGTAGCGGGCGTTGACGCGCTGCTGGGCGATGTCGCGGGCCAGCTCAAGATGCTGTTTCTGGTCTTCGCCCACGGGGACCAGATCGGCGTCATACAAAAGGATGTCGGCGGCCATCAGCACGGGATAGTCGAGCAGGCCGGCCGACACATCGGTTCCCTGCTTGAGGGCCTTCTCCTTGAACTGGATCATGCGTTCCAGCCAGTTGAGCGGCGTCAGGCAGTTCAACAGCCAGCACAGCTCGCTGTGGGCGCTGACGTGGCTCTGAACAAACACGGTTGAACGGGCAGGATCGATGCCGCAGGCCAGATAGAGGGCTGCCGTGGTCAGGGTGTGCTCAGCCAGGACCGCCGGGTCATGGGGGACCGTGATCGCATGCAGATCCACGACACAGAAGAAGGTGTCGTGGCTCTCCTGCAGGTGGACCCAGTTGCGGATGGCGCCCAGCCAGTTTCCGAGGTGCAGAGCCCCGGTGGGCTGGACACCGGAAAGGACTCGGGGCCTGGCCATGGCGCTCAGGCCTGGCTCGAAACACCGGCCGCTTCCGCATCGGCGCTGGCGGCCGCCGCAGGTTCAGCGGCAGACTCTGGCTCAGGGCTGGCGGCGGCAAGGTCCTTGTCAGCGGCGACCTCGTCAGACTGCTCGGCTGGTTCGAGTCCGGCCAGCTCGGCATCATCGCGGTCGATCGCGCTGGCGTCGAGAGGCTCCTCATCCAGCACCGGCTCCTCGACCGGCGTCGCGGTGGGGCGACTGGGGCGGGCGAACGGGTCAGCCTTGACGCTTGTGCCGCCACCGGCTTCGGCACGGCCGCCGCGGCGTTCGCCATCGCGTCCAGGCGTGGGGGGGCGCGAGGCGGCCTGGGCACGCTGTTGCTGAATCAGCTCATCCAGCTTTCCCTGCTCGAGCAACTGGGCGAGGCTGCGCAGGCAAAAGCCCAGCACCGCCACGGTGGATCGCAGGCCAAAGGCCTCCTGCAAGGCCCGCGCCGCTTGCATTTCGTTATCGCTCAGGCGGATGCGGAACCCACCAGCATCGCCGCGGCCACCCTCGCCGCGACCGCCCTCGCCTCGGGGAGGGCCACCACGCCCGCCGCGGCCTTGTCCACCACGGCGTTCGTAAGAGGGGGTGCTGGAAGCGTCGTCAGCCATCGGCGCAGCCGGAAGTCAGGGGCAAGTGTGGCGCATCGGACGGTCCTCACCGAAGTCGGACGGTTCCAACCAGTGCAGTTGGTGGCGCCCCCCCTGCAGAGCCTCGCCCTCCCGGGCCAGCACCAGCAGCGGCAACGGGCGTGGACGGCCGATGGCAAAACTGTGGCGATAGCCTTCCAACAGGTTCAAGAAGTCCTCCAGAGTCCAGACGCGCAACCCCTGCTCGCTGGCCAGCCAGAAGCGACGCTGCGCCTGATGGCAGGCCAGCGCACCAAACTCGCTCCAACACATCTGCTGCGCCACCAAGGCCGGCAGGCCGCGATCCAGAAGCTCGCGATAGCGCACCAGCTCCGGGGCCTCCCGGCTGGCATCCGGCGGCAGGCGGCGGCACAATCCTGCGATCGGCTGCACCTCCAGCCGCAACCAGCAGCGGTCGAGCAGCAGCACCGGCAGCTCGCCATCCCAGCGGCTGGCCTGTTGCAGCCGTTGCAGCTGTCTCTGGGCCTCCTGGAGGTGTCGGGGCAGGAGCTGGACCGTATCGAGCATGGATTGCAGACGGCAGTACCTCAGTTCAATGCTGCCGCGGCGATCCCGCAAGCATCGGGAATACAAAGGAAATCCGCACCGCGCACCAGGCGCTGGCCTGCCCCCGGTCAGGGGCCGGCAAAGCGCCATCCAACTCTTTGAGGCGCCAGCGAGCTGAGCTAAAGATGCAGGGCCTCGGCACAGCTCCGTGACCAGCCTGGATTCCTCCCCATCGGCCCCGCGGCCGCAGGCGCTCGACCAGGTTGGCGCCACGATTCGGGCGGCGCTGGGCCCGCTGCTGGCCCACCGCTGGCAACGCCCGGTCCTGCTGCTGGCTGGAGGGCTGCTGGTCAGCGAAAGCCTCGTGCAGGCGCTGCATCTTGATGCTGGTTTGCTGCCTGTGGCGGCTCTGGCCGGTGGCTGGTGGTGGCTGTCGCAACGCAACCGCCCAGTCACACCACGACTGCCCAACAACCCTGCAGCCTGGCTGGAGCGCTGCCAGTCGCTGCTGGCGCAGTTCGAGCGCCTCGAAGGCGAAGCGGGCCAGGCGGCTCAACAGCGCCGTCAGGCGGAGTTGCAGGCCCTGCGGGCCAGCACAGCCCCCCGCCCCCTCGATCTGGCGCTGGTGGGCTGCCAGTTGCCACCGAAAGAGCATCAACAAGCCGTGGCCGTCGGCCTGCGCCACCGCGGCTCCCTTCGGCTTCACTGGGGGGAGCCGCTGCCGACGGCAACAGAGCGCTGGAGCTGGCCCGCCGCTGTGCGGGACTGCGACGTGGTGGTGTACCACCTGCCCCTGCCGCTGCTGGCAGTGGATCTGCGCTGGCTGGAGGCCCTGCCTGCCGGCCAGCCCCTGTGGCTGCTCTGCCGTGGCGCCGAGGCCGAGGCCGCCGCGGCGGCCCTGGCGCCGCTGCACGGCCAGGGGCCGGAGCCGATCTCCTCAAGGCTGCTCCTCTGGGATGGCGAGGCGGCCTCCCTCGACAACAGCCTGGAACCCTTGACCCGCTGGCTCAACCAGGAATCCGGGACCTTGCGCCAGGCCACGCCTCTGCGTCGCCTGGAGGAGGTGCATCGCTGCTGGCAGGCGGAGCTTGAGACCCTGCGGCGCCGCGAATGGCGTGCGCTGCTGCAACGCAGCCAGTGGCTGGTGGCCGCCGGCGTGGCCGCCACCCCCTTGGCGAGCCTCGATCTGGTGGTGATGGCGGCCGCCAATGCCTTGATGCTGCAGGAGATGGCACGGATCTGGGATTGCCCCTGGAGCGCCGAGCAGCTGCGCGCCGTGGCCGCCGAACTGGGTCAGGCCTGCCTGGGGCTGGGGTTGGTGGAGTGGAGCAGCCAGGCGCTGCTGGCGGTGCTGCGGCTGGAAGGCACCGGCTGGCTGGTGGGCACCGCCCTGCAAGCCCTGGCGGCGGCTTTCCTGACGCGGGTGGTGAGCCACGCCATGGCCGATTACATGGCCCTCTGCAGTGGGGTGGCTGCGCCGGATCTGGAGGCGGTGAAGCGGCAGGCGCCTGTGTTGGTGTCGAAGGCGGCCGCAGCCGAGCGGCTCGACTGGAATGGCTTCCTGCAGCAGGCCAGCGGCTGGCTGCGAGCCAACCCGGCGAGGCCCGCGGGCGCCTGAGCGCATTTACATAGCTTTACTACGATATTTTTTGGTTGGTAACAATTCCTCGCTGACACGTCTCGGTGCTGGCCAGCCCGGGGCTTCGTTTTAGGCTTGAACGACCCGGTTCCGCGCCGGGAATCATTACCCGCGATTCATCGCCCTCCTCCATGACCACTGCCCTTCGCAGCGGCCGCACTGGAAGCTGGGAAAGCTTCTGCCAGTGGATCACCTCCACCAACAACCGCATCTATGTGGGTTGGTTCGGTGTGCTGATGATCCCCTGCCTGTTGGCCGCCACCATCTGCTACATCGTGGCGTTCATCGCCGCCCCCCCCGTCGACATCGACGGCATCCGCGAACCGGTTGCCGGATCGTTCCTCTACGGCAACAACATCATCTCCGGCGCTGTCATTCCATCCAGCAACGCCATCGGCCTGCACTTTTACCCCATCTGGGAAGCCGCTTCCCTCGATGAGTGGCTCTACAACGGTGGCCCCTACCAGCTGGTGGTGTTCCACTTCCTGATCGGCATCTCCGCCTACATGGGCCGCCAGTGGGAACTCTCCTACCGCCTTGGCATGCGGCCCTGGATCTGCGTGGCCTATAGCGCTCCGCTGTCCGCCGCCTTTGCGGTGTTCCTGATCTACCCCTTCGGCCAGGGGTCCTTCTCCGATGGCATGCCCCTCGGCATCAGCGGCACCTTCAATTTCATGTTGGTGTTCCAGGCTGAGCACAACATCCTGATGCACCCTTTCCACATGCTGGGTGTGGCTGGTGTGTTCGGCGGCAGCCTGTTCTCCGCCATGCATGGTTCGCTGGTGACCTCCAGCCTGGTGCGTGAAACCACCGAGTCTGAGTCGCAGAACTACGGCTACAAGTTCGGCCAAGAGGAAGAGACCTACAACATCGTGGCTGCCCACGGTTACTTCGGTCGCCTGATCTTCCAATACGCCTCGTTCAACAACAGTCGCAGCCTCCACTTCTTCCTGGCTGCCTGGCCCGTGATCGGCATCTGGTTCACCGCCCTGGGCGTGAGCACGATGGCCTTCAACCTGAACGGTTTCAACTTCAACCAGTCGATCCTGGATTCCCAGGGTCGTGTGCTGAACACCTGGGCGGACATCCTCAACCGCGCCGGCCTGGGCATGGAAGTGATGCACGAGCGCAACGCCCACAACTTCCCCCTCGATCTGGCCTCGGCTGAAGCCACCCCGGTGGCCCTGACCGCCCCGGCGATCGGCTGA
>JBKDOR010000081.1:0-4920 GCA_046342775.1 Synechococcaceae cyanobacterium | reverse complement strand
CCGCAACAGGCGTTCGGGGTGGCCGCTGTAGATGCGGGTGATCGCCTTGGGGTCGTAGCTGAGCAGGCCGGAGGCCTCGATGAAATCGCCGAGATCGCTGGGGGTGGACACGCTGGCTTGCACGGGGGCGCGCGGATCGGCTGGGGCGCTGATGCGCGGTTGGAAGGGAGGGGCGGGAGCCATCGGATCGGTGCCGAACACCGCCGCCCGCATCGCCGCCAGGGCCCGTTCGGCGGCGGTCTGATCAGCGTGGGCAACGGCGGTCTGCGGTGCTGGCGCGGTCGCTGGCTCTGGGGCTGCCTCGGCCAGTTCAGCGGAGGCGTGAGAGGCCTGGGCTGCTGGCCGTGGAGCTGGCTGGAGCCCCTCCGGCTCGGCCGAACTGGCCTGATCGGCTGCGGCGGGCAGATCGTCCCCTGCAGGTTGGTGTGCCAGGGCTGGCGGTGCTGCCGGAGCGAGCGGGAGTGCTGGCGTTGGCGCAGCCAGGGTGGGGCCGGATCGATCCATGGGCGAAGCAGGCCGGCAGGATCGCCGGACTTCCGTTTTAGTTCAGGATCGAGGCGGTCCGTGGTTGCTGGCCCGCCTCGGCCGCCCCGCAGCCGAGGCGGATCCGCCCACGCTTGACCCGATCCCCTCGCCCGCGGCCCCGATGGCGCTCACCTTGATCCTCGGCAACCAGCTCTACCGCGACTGGCTGGAGCCCTCGCCGCTGCGGTTGGCGCCCGGCAGCACCGTGCTGATGCTGGAGGACCTGGGCATCGCCTCGGCCTACCGCTACCACCGGCTGCGGTTGCTGCACACGTTTGTGGCGATGCGGGCCTTTGCCGAGCGCCTGCGAGAGCACCACGTGCGGGTGATCTACGGAGAGCTGGAGGAGTCGCGCCAATGGCCGTTCTGGCAGCGGCTGGACAAGGAGCTGGGCGTCGAATACCGAAGTGGCCCCGTGGTTCCCGGCGGCTCTGGTGAAGCGGCTGGCGGGCCCAGCGGCGGCCTTGGCGCTGAGCTTGGCGCTGAGGTCGTGGCGCCAGCGGAGCCGGTGCTGCGGCTCAGCGAGGTGCCGGATCGCGGCTTCCAGGAGGCGGTGCAGCGCTTTTGCGATGAGCGGCGGGTGCGGCTGGAGATCCTGCCCTCGCCGGCGTTTCTGGAATCGGAGGCCGAGAGCCGCGCCTGGTTCTCGGGCCGCCGCCGGCCGTTCATGAAGACCTTCTATGAGCGGCAGCGGCGCCGGCTGGGGCTGCTGCTCGATGCCGAAGGCGGCCCGATCGGCGGCCGCTGGAGTTACGACAGCGAGAACCGCCGCAAACTGCCGAAGGGCTACCGGGAACCGCCGCTGCCGCGGGTGGCGCAGAGCCCCCAGGACGGGGCGGTGCGGTTGCAGATCGAGCGCTTTTTTGGCTCCAACCCCGGCGAGCTGGGGCCCTTGTTCATCCCCTGGGATCAGCCGGGGGCCGAGGCCTGGCTGGAGACGTTTCTGGAGCAGCGGCTCACGGGCTTCGGCCCGTATGAGGACGCCCTCAGCTGCCAGCACGACACGCTGCACCATTCGCTGCTGTCGCCGCTGCTCAACATCGGCCTGTTGACGCCGCAACGGGTGCTGGAGCGCCTGTTCGCCCATGCCGAGCGGCGCGGTATCGCCCTGGAGCCAGCCGCTGACGCAACTCCAGCTGCCGCAAGCCCGGGCGACGCGGCGACCGGGCCGCTGCCGATCGCGTCGCTGGAGGGCTTCCTGCGCCAGGTGATCGGCTGGAGGGAGTTCGTGCGCGGCATCGACCTGGTGCATGGAGAAACCCAGGCCCAGGCCAACCACTGGGGCCACCAGCGCCGCCTCGCCCCCTGCTGGGAGGACGGCAGCACCGGCCTGCCGCCGCTGGATCGGGCGATCGAGCGGGTGAACCGGCTGGCCTACAACCACCACATCGAGCGCTTGATGGTGATCAGCTGCCTGATGTTGCTGTGTGAGATCCATCCCCAACAGGCCCATCGCTGGTTCATGGAGCGCTATCTGGATTCGTATGACTGGGTGATGGGGCCGAATGTGTATGGCATGGGCTTGATGAGCGATGGCGGCATCTTTGCCACCAAGCCCTACCTGTGCGGCTCGAATTACATCCTCAAGATGGGCGACGACCGACGCGGCCCCTGGTGTGAGATCTGGGATGGCTTGTATTGGCGATTCATCGACCGCCATCGGGACTTTTTTGCCAGCAATCCGCGCTTGGCGATGGCGGTGCGCACGCTGGATCGGATGGAACCCCAACGCCGCCAGGGGCTGAATGGGGCCGCCGAAGCGTTTCTGGAGCGCGTCACCCGGCCAGGGCCGGCCTGACGGCCGGCCTGCGAATGGTGGCGATCCCGTGGCCACCGGCCCCTGGTGCCGCCAGCCGCTTCTCGCTACGGTCGGGCGACACTGCGCGCAAGCGCCGGAGGCCGGGTGCTCACGGGTCTGACCCTCGCGAACATCGCCCTGATCGAGCGGCTGGAGCTCAGCTTCGGCCATGGCCTGACGGTGCTGACCGGCGAGACGGGCGCTGGCAAGTCGATCCTGCTCGATGCCCTTGATGCGGTGCTGGGAGGGGCCCAGGGCGCCCAGGCGGCCCGGTTGCTGCGCAGCGGCCAGCGCCAAGGCCGGATCGAGGCCAGCTTCAGCCTCACGCCACCGCTGCGGGCCTGGTTGGAGAGCCAGGAGCTGGAGGTGGAGGAGGAGCTGCTGGTGAGCCGCGACTGGCGCCTGCAGGAGGAGCGATTGAGCAGCCGCCAACGGGTGAATGGCGTGGCGGTGAACCGGGCCCAGGTGCTGGAGCTGCGGCCGCTGCTGCTGGATCTCACCGTGCAAGGCCAAACCCAGCAGCTGGCCCGGCCGGGGCAGCAGCGCCGCTGGCTGGATCGCTTCGGAGGTGAACCGCTGCTGCCGTTGTTGGAGGCGGCGCGGACGGCCTATCGCCACTGGCGCCAGGCGGCCAACGCGTTGGAGGCGGCCAGGCTGGATCGCCAACGGCTGGAGCGGGAACGGCAGCAGCAGGAGCAACTGCTGGCCGATCTGGAGGAGGCGGAGCTCGAGGACCCCGAGGAGCGCCAGAGGCTGCAACGGGACCAGGACCGGCTGGCCCATGGGGTGCGCCTGCAAGAGGGCGTGATGACCGTGCTGGGGCGGTTGCAGGAGGGGGATCCGGCGGCGCCACCGGCCCTGGAGCATCTGGCCGCCTGCCAGCAGGAGCTGCAGCTGATGGAGGCCCTGGATCCCAGCCTGGAGCCGTTGCGGGATCGCTGCTGCAATCTGCTGGCGGAGCTGCAGGATCTGGCCCGCGATCTCGATCGCTATGGGGCGTCGCTGGAGAGCGACCCAGAGAACCTGGCGGAGATGCAGCTGCGCATCGCCCAGCTCAAGACCCTGGAGCGCCGCCATGGCCAGGAGCTGGCGGAGCTGATCCAGCTGCGCGATCGCCTGCGCGAGCAGCTCGGCCCCGGAGGAGATGGCGCCGCGTTGGAGACGCTGGAGCAGCAGGAGCGCCAGGCGCGCCAAATGCGGGACCAGGCCAATACGGCGTTGCGCCAGGCGCGGCAACGGGCGGCCAAGGAGCTGGAGCAGCAGCTGATGCGGGCGCTGCGGCCGATGGCCTTGACCCATGTGCGCTTCAACGTCGTGTTGGAGAGCGCCGAAGCGACGGAGGAGGGAGCGGATGCGGTGGCGTTTCTGTTTTCCGCCAACCCGGGCCAGCCGTTGGCGCCCCTGGCGGAGGTGGCCTCCGGAGGTGAGATGAGCCGCTTCCTGCTGGCCTTGAAGACCTGCCTGGCGGAGGCCGATCCCCATGTGGTGCTGCTGTTTGATGAGATCGATGCCGGCGTCAGCGGCCGGGTGAGCGGCGCCATGGCCGAGCTGCTGCGGCGCCTGGCCAGCCGCCGCCAGGTGTTCTGCATCACCCACCAGCCCCTGGTGGCGGCGGCGGCCGACCACCATTTCCGGGTCAGCAAGGAGGTGCTGCAAGGCACCACCCACACGCGAGTGTCCCAACTGCGGGACACTCGCGAACGCCAGGCGGAACTGGCCGAACTGGCGGGGGGAGACTCAGGCGAAGCCCGCAGCTATGCCGCCAGCCTGCTGGGGCGGAAGGTGGCTTGAGGGGGGCAGAAATGGTGGGACTTGTTTCCGAGTGCTCAAGTGTTGCAAGCGCGAGGATTGGGTTGATACGGCCCATCTAAGATCCTGATATCCATGTATTAAAATCATAGAATTATTATTCGATCGTTATTACCTGTAAAAGATGGAAGGTTTTAGGAGTTTATAAATTAGTATAATCTACTCAGCGTTGAGTGAAAGTAGTGTACTCCAAGGCCCATAAAACGTGCCAGGATATTAGCTTTCTTTTGTAACCTTGTGAGCGCTGATCGGCGGACCTGCCCATCAAAGTCGACATGGTTCCGTCTTGTGTGACGATCCTGGCGGTGTAAGCGGTTTCAAGGGTGTCCGCCGCCTAGGCATGCTGCATAGGCGCCTGAACCGGTGGCAAAGCCGGTAATCTGCGGGTCCGCCGATATGGTGTTGGGAGGATCGGGGTTCAAGCCTAATGGATAGCACTTTCCCTCGCTTGTTAAATTATTCTTGCTGAAAAACTGTATCCAACTACGCCAAGACCCTTGTTCTCCTGCATGAATCATGCAATCATTGGCAGACTAATCATATCGCCGGATTGCAAAGACGAGGCAATCTGAAGTTCACTCGCACTAGCGTCTCAAAGCACGATTAGGCGAGCTCTATGATTTCTGAGCATGTTTGCATGTGGTCAGTGGTGTATGCGCGCATCCTGATTCATGGATCATCGGATGTCACAAGTGGGCCAGATTTCCTGTAAAGAAGGCGGAATCTTAGCCGGCGATACCGGGTCTGTATAAAATCCCCACGTTCCCACCGTACAATCCCCCAGACCC
>JBKDOR010000080.1:0-5651 GCA_046342775.1 Synechococcaceae cyanobacterium | reverse complement strand
CCACGGAAGGTTGCCCTTCAAACGATTTCGAGTCGTTCGCTTTCGACCACTCAGCCACCTCTCCTGGTCCCCGACAGCGGCATGGCCGTGTTGTTGCCTGAGGGCTCCCAGGCCAGGGATGTTGGCAGTGTACGGAGTCGCGGTGACGTCAGGGCTCTCGGGCCGGCCGCTGCTCCGGGTCGGCCGCTTCTCTGAGGATGTGTCGCCCCTCCTGGACGGCAGCGCCCTTCAGCCGTTGGCCTCCAGGAAGCCGTTGCGGCCGGTGGCCTGCCAGCCCCGGGGCCAGTTGCGCCGCTGCGGCTCGGGGCCGCTCACCCACACCGCTTGGGATTTGGGGTGCTGCCGTTGCCAGCGGGCCCGCTCGCCGGCATGGGGCTGAAAGCCCAGCCAGAGCCGCTCGGGCGGTTGGTGCTGCAGCCGCATCCAGGCCCATTGCGCCTGGCGATCGGGCAGCAATGTCCAGTGCTGGCGCCCCAAGCGCAGCTGCAACGCGTGGCTGTCAGGGCTGAGGGCCTGCACCGCCAGCCCCTCGCTGCTCAACGACTCTCCCGGACGCAACGGGATGCTGTCCTCCCCGTAGGCCAGCAGATGGCCTCCAAGGCGTGTCCAGCACTGGGGATCGGGGGAGGCGACCGGATCCAGCAGCAGCAGCCAGTCGTAATGCTCCACCCCCAGCCCCAGGGCCAGCTGGCTGGCCTGGCGGCAGCTGATCGCATCGGCGCGGCTGGCGATCAGCGCGGCGCGGCCCTGGTGGCGGGCGATCAGCAGATCCCGCCCCGCCACTTCCGCGGCCTGGTGCACCAACAGCAGCCGATCCCCCGCCAATGTCCCCAGCTGCAGCGCCATCGCCAGGGCGCCCAGGGCCAACGCCAGGCGGCGCCAACGCCGCGAGAGCTCCGGCAACAGCAGCCCCAGGAGGCCGAGCGACAGCAGCAGCACCACCAGCACCTGCGGCCGGCCGGTGCGGCACTGGGCCAAGGGCAGCCGGGCGAACAGGGTGGCGATGGCGATCAGCAGATCCGCCAGCCGCTCGATCGGCCAGGCCAGCGGCGGCAGCGCCTGGGGCAGCAGCAGCGCCGGCGGCAGCAACAGCATCGCCCCCAACGTGAGCGGCGTCAGCAACGGCGCCGCCAGCAGGTTCGCGGGCACCGCATACAGGGGCACGACGCCGAAATGCAGCAGCTGCAGCGGCAGGGTCCAGAGGCAGGCCGCCAGCGGCACGGCCAGGTTCTCGGCCAGCCACGGCTTCCAGCCCGATCCCGGGGGCGGGGGCTGGGCGTTGGCCGGGTCGCTCCCCCGCCCCGCTGACTCCTGATCCAGTTCCCGCGCGCCCAGCTCTGTCGGCCGCAGTTCAGATGCCCCCAGCTCTGGCGCCCGCGGCTCTGGCACCCCCAGGTCAGATGCCAGCGGATCTGGCCCGCGCAGCTCTGACGCACGCGGTTCTGCCCCCGGCTCTGGTCCGCTCAGCCCCCGCAGCTCTGGCACCCCCAGCCGGCGGCCGATCCAGGCCTGCAGGGGCCGGGCGGTGAGCAGCAGGCCGGCGGTGGCCGCCACCGACAGCTGGAAGCCCACATCCAGCAGCCAGTCGGGGCGCAGCAGCAGCATCGCCACCACGCTCAGGGCCAGGATGCCCAGGGGGCGTCCTTTGGCCCCGAGCTCCAGCAGCAGCAGCGCCAGGGCGCCCATCAGCACGGCCCGCACCACCGAGGGCTGGGGGCCGGCCAGCAGCAGGAACAGCAGGATCGCCCCTGCGGCGCCTCCCAGCCGCGGCCACCGCCCCAGGGGCCGGGCCAGCGCCAAGGTGGCCCCCAGCAGCACGGTGAGGTGGAAGCCGGAGGCCGCCAGGGCATGGGAGAGGCCGGAGGCCCGGAAGTTCTCATTCAGGTCGGCCGGCAGCGGCACCACGGCGCTGCCGATCACCAGGGCCGCCAACAGGCCGCCCCGCTCCGGGCCGGCATGGGCGATCAGGCGCTGGGCGATGGCCCGTCGCAGGTCGGCGATCGGCGTGGCGGGCCGCTCCAACACCCGCAGCTCATCGACCCGCACCTGGCTCCAGATCCCCTGGCGCTCCAGCCGCTCGGAGGGGCCGGCCAGCCATGGATGGGGCGCCGGCCGAGGCCGCCGCAGCTGGCCCCAAACCCGCACCCTCCAGCCCTGCTGCAGCCGGCCGCAGCGCTCGAGTTGCAGCTCGCTGGCGCCTCCGGCGGTTTGCAGCAGCACTCTGCAGGACTGGTCGGCAGCCACGCCGAGGGGGCGGGGATCCTGCAGCAACCGCCCCTGCAGCAGCACCGGCGTCTCCCGTGCGTTGGGCGCCAGTTGGCGCACGGGGTCGTCGCGGCCGGGCTGGGGCTGCAACCGCGGCAGGATCGCCAGCAGCAGCAAGGCGACCAGCAGGCCCGGCAGCAGGGCACCCCGGAGACGCGGCAGCAGCGCAGCCCGGAGCTGGCTAAGCAGGTTGCGCCCCAGTTGGGTTGGCAGGCCGCTTGGCCGCTGAGCAGGCAGGCCGCTCCGCGAGGGGGTTGGCAGGCCGCTCGGCGGGGGGCTTAGCTGGCCGCTCGGCGGCGGCGGTGGCGGCTGGGCGCTGCTCGGGCTCAGCGGCGGATCAGCCAGCGGCCGAGGCCGCCGCCGCCCGGGCGGATCGGAAGCCAGCACGGGGGAACCACGGCTGCCTTAGAGGATTCCCAGGCCCTGGCGACCTGCCCGGCCCCGTCCTGCCGGTTCAGGCCCGGACGCCAGCGGGCGCAGTGCTCAGCCCGGCAGCCATAACAGCAGCTCGCAGAGGCCCCGATCCGGCAGCTTCCAGGCCAGCAGCGGCACCAACGGGCTGAGCAGGGGCCGCAGGCGGCAGGGCCAGGCCTCGCGCTCGGCGAGGCGGCCGGCCTGGAAGCTGCCCAGGATCAGCACCAGCAGCAGGAGGGCTGGACGCCAACGGCGAAACTGCTCCCCAGTCATGGCCGTGCCGTCCGTTGAATCCCCCCTCGCCGACGGCCCGCGATCTGCTGAGGCTCTGGACCGCCCGACGCGGTTGGAGCGGCTGGACGCGGTTGCTGGGCTATGGCGTGGTGGCGACAGCACTGCACCTCGCCCTGCTGATGTTGATCATCCAGCGGCGGGACCTGAGCGGCTTGGATCAGCTGGTGTTCTGGTATTTGATGCTGCATCTGGTGGTGGATGCCCTGCGCCTGCTGGCCGGCATCGCCATCTTGCTGTGGCGGGGCTTTCCGCGACTGGCGACGATCGCCGAACACGACTGGCCAGGCCTCACCGTGGTGATTCCCTGCCACAACGAAGCCGAGGTGATCGCGGCGACGATCGGTTCGTTGCAGGCGGTGGATTACCCCAACTTGCGCATTCTTGTGGTCGATGATGGCTCCAGCGACGCCACGGCCGCCATCGCCTGCTCGATGGCAACAGCGTCTGTGACAACACCGTCTGGGACAACAGCGTCGCGAACAACTTCTTTAGGGGCATCTCGACCTGGGGAAACTCCATCGGGGGCAACTCCATCCATAGCCAGCCCGATCGGCACTGCTGGGCACATGCTGCTGGATCTCTCGATGAATACCGCCACGGATGCTGCCGAGGACAGCAGGTTGAACACCCCCAACAGCGCGGCCCACGCCTCCATCCCCGCCGCGCCCGGAGGCCCCGAGCTGCGGGTGTTGCGCCAGCCCGCCGCCGGCAAGGCCGCCGCCCTCAATGCCGGCATCGCCGCCGTGACCACGCCGCTGACGTTGCTCGTGGATGCGGATTGCCTCTTGCCGCGGCAGGGATTGCGCAATGCGGTGCGACAGCTGGAGGGAGAGGCGGAGGATGCCCTGGGCGGCCACCTGTCGGTGCTGAATCGCGACACCTGGCTCACCCATCTGCAACATCTCGAATACGGCGATATGGCTTTGCGCCACTGGCTCTGGCGCTTCGATCTCAACCTCAGCCACACCCAGGACGTGATCCCCGGCGCCTTGGGTTTGTTCCGCAGCGAGGCGCTGCGGGCCGCGGGGCCCCTCTCCAGCAGCCATCTGGCGGAGGATGTGGCCCTCACCGCCCGTTTGCTGGAGCAGGGCAAGCGGCTGGCGTTCAGCCCGTTTTTGCAGCTGCCACGGTGGTGCCGGATTCGCTGCCGTCGCTGCGCATCCAGCGGCGCCGCTGGGTGCGGGGCTACACCCAGGTGGCGCTGCAGCAACTGCGGCGCCTGCCGGCCCTCAATGGCCGGGCGCGGATGGCGGCGTTGGCGATGGCGATCAAAACGGTGCGTTGGCCCCTGGATTTCGCCCTGGCGCTGACCTATGGCTTGCATGCCTGGAGCCAGGGCCAGCCCGTGGTGCTGCTGCTGTCGCTGCCGGCGATGCTGTTTCCCTTTTCGCTGACGGGGCTGAGCCGCTTCCTGCGCAGCGATGGGCGCACCTTGCTGCTGTTCACCTATGGCTATGGGATGTTGCTGCTGGGCTGGAGGGTGTGGGATCAACTCACCATGGCGACCGCCGAGCGGCTCCGCTGGGAGCCCTACCGCCGGCGCCGCACCCAGCCGGCCGGCTAATCGCCGCTGGCCCGCCTGGAGGCAGCACGATCAACAGCGAGCCACCGCCGCCACTTCTAATGTTGCATCTGGTGGTGGATGCCCTGTGCCTGCTGGCCGGCATCGCCATCTTGCTGTGGCGGGGTTTCCGCGACTGGCGACGATTGCCGAACGCTGCCCCTGATTGGCAGGCACGGCGCTTACTCGATATCAGGTCTTTTGCGCCCATTCACTGCAGCTGGTTGTTCGGTGTTCCCTGCCCAGCCCAAAGCAAAATATAGACTGATCAACGAAGAAGAGCAAGGCATAAGTCCCGAATAAATGCAAATCTATATGGAATCTCTGCGGTGAGCTTATAGAATAAAATTCGAAGCTTGTAATGGTTGGGTGCCTGTAATGCTAATCATCATCTCGACTGAAGATGAGTCAATGTTGGTATTTAGGGCGATGTATGTCGTGCTCCCGGATACGAAGCTGCGAACCTGTCCAGGCGCCGTAAATGCGGAAGAGCCAATATAAGAGAATGCCTCATTTGTGGTAGAACTCTCTATAGCGTCAATCATTCCTAGGTCGATAACATCAAGTTGAGCAGCATTAAAGTCGGTAATCAAATCAACAGCCCACTGCGTTGTGCCACTTTCGGTGGTCAGTGAATAGCGAAAAACGTCGGAGCCGGCGCCCCCAGTTAGCGTATCAATACCGAGGCCTCCCATAATCACATTATTTCCAACATTGCCAACAATAGTATTTGCAGACACGTTGCCTGTGGCATTGATATTGCTGGTTCCCAACAAGGAGAGGTTCTCAATAAACGCCCCGAGTGTATAACTAATTGATGAACGTACGTGGTCAGACCCGGACGCCTGGAATTCAATCACCATATCACCAGCATCATCCACGCTATAGGTGTCGTTACCTCCTCCACCAACCATTGTGTCGGCCCCTGATCCTCCGTCTAGATTGTTATTGCCACTGTTGCCCGTAAGGCGGTTATTCAGAGCGTTGCCCTGACCATCGATTGCATCCCAGGAGTTGCCCGTCAGCAGTAAATTCTCGACATTGGCAGCCAAGATGAAGGAGATGGACGATTCCACCGTATCCGTCCCAGCTGCAGCGGCTTCCACGACGACGTCAA
>JBKDOR010000079.1:0-74224 GCA_046342775.1 Synechococcaceae cyanobacterium | reverse complement strand
ATCTGATCAGTGCCCAGCTGGCGCAAACCCTGGAGGCCGAGCTCGGCCCGATCGATGAGCGCGTTGCCAACGGCGAAGAAGCGGCATTGCGGGCCTGGCTGGCCCGCGAGGTCTGGCCCCACGGTCGTGGCTGCGATGGGGCGGGACTGGGGCGACGGGTCAGCGGTCGACCGCTGAGCGCGGAGCCTTTTCTCAACTACCTCACGGCCAAGCTGGAGCGGCTGGCGGAGGGCTGAAGCCCGACCGACCGTGGCGTCTCGTGGACTGAGAACGCCCGCGGCCCAAGGCGCGAGAGCCGCTTCAGCGGCGCTGATCGAGCCCCCACAGCCCCGAGCGGCGGCCGGATGGGTCCTTAAGATCCTCTTGATTTCCCTCTGGCCATGGCGAACATCGACCACGCTCCCAGCCGCACAATGCTCAACCTGTTGCATGTGCTGCCGGCCTTCGCCGAGGAGGCAGAGCTGCGGCTGAATGCCATCATCGAGCTCAATTCCGGCACGATCAACAAATATGAGCTCATCACGGAAACCGGCCACTTGAAACTCGATCGTGTTGGCTATTCCTCCCTGGCTTATCCGTTCGCCTATGGCTGCATCCCTCGGACCTGGGATGAGGATGGCGATCCGCTCGACATTGAGATTGTTGGCATCAGCGAGCCGTTGGCTCCTGGAAGCTTGGTGGAGGCTCGCATCATCGGCATCATGACCTTTGATGATGGAGGCGAGGTGGATGACAAGGTGATCGCTGTGCTGGCTGACGACAAGCGCATGGATCACATCACCAGCTACGAACAATTGGGAGAGCATTGGCGCAAGGAAACCCAGTATTACTGGGAGCATTACAAGGACCTAAAAAAGCCGGGCACCTGCAAGGTCAACGGTTTTTTTGACACCCATGAGGCGGTGCGCATCATCAAGGAGTGCGAGGCTCGCTACCTTGCGACGGTTGACCCACGTCTGGTGAACTGAAGCCAGCTGGCTCAGGCCTCTGGCTCCCAGGCCTGCCCCATTGCGATTACTTCGATTTCAGCCCATTCATGTCCAGTCCCCGCAAGCCTTACTCGTCCCGCTGTGACCAGCGAGGCGTCTCCCTGGCGCTCGTGCTTCTCGGCCTCAGCGGCGGTTTCAGCCTTGCCGGTTCCGCATCGGCCGCCGAATCCCTCGGCGGCCCGGCGGAGTCGCTGCAGGGAACACGGCTGCCCAGCGAAGCGGTGAGCGAGCCTCCTCCGATCAACAGCACCTCGCAGATCGTGCTCGAACTTGGCCGCCGTCGCATCAGCCTGATCGACAACGGCAAGGTGATGGGCAGCTGGCCGGTCGCCATCGGTGATCCCGCCACCCCGACCCCCACTGGCAGCTTCCGGGTGCTGAACAAGGTGGTGAATCCCCAGTACCAGAGCACCAAGAGCGGCAAAGTCAACGCCAACATCGGTCCGAACGGACCGCTGGGAGACCGCTGGATCGGGTTTCACAGCCAGGGCCCTGATCAGTTCGGCATCCATGGCACCCCATCGGCCTGGGCCTGGGCTGTGCAGCAGGGTGCTGCCGTCACCCAAGGCTGCGTCCGCATGCTCGGCGATCATGTGCGGGCCCTCTTCGATCGCGTCTCGATCGGCACGCCGGTGATTGTGCGCAGGTGAATCCCGGGCTCGACAAGGGGTAGGCCAGATGCCGACGAGAGCGGCCCGGCTGCTCCACTTTGGCGACAGCAGCGCCAGGCGATGGATTTGCTCATCGCCTTCATCTCATCCCCAGAAACCAAACCCGAATCCGTAGACGTCAAGGCTCCAATATTGTATCTAGTGTTACAAAGCGCCTTGCCGATGTCGCGCGCGGGCTCAGGCGCCAGTGCTGGCAGTGATCCCCCTTCAGCAGGGGGATCACTGCCAGAAAACCGCAGCTGCCCCAAGGATCGGAAGACTTTCTTGAAATCCCCCAGGCGACACCCGCCTTGCGAGCCTGATGCCGTTACGGTTGTTCAAGATTCGACGGACGGTGATACCAACCGTCTCAGACCATGTCGACAGCTCGTTTCAACGCACCTTTCTCCAACGGCACCATGCCTTCGCTCCAGTCCAGCCAGCCCACCTGCACGGCGCTCAAATGGGCTGAGGATGGTGAGCTTTCACCACTCGATTTGGAGCGGATTTTGAACCTCCTCTCCCAGGCCGACCCAGTGGCGGAGGCCCTGATTTCAGCTCCTCTCACCAGTGAAGCCAGCTCGCGTCGCTGAAGCTTTCGCTAAAGCCCTAGCCATTCCATCGCGGCTCGCCATACCCCGTAGCTTGTTTAAGGATAATCCTTCGCTAGGCAATCCAACAGGTAAACTACCAGCCACTCCCCATGGAACATCGAAAACCGGGAGTTGACGCAATCCATTCGGCATGAGCTGATCCTCCAGTTGATCCAATCTGGCGCCCAATGGCAGCCACACCAGTTCCGTCCTTAAGCACTCTTCAAGACGTACCGGCCTTTGGCGCCCCACTCCCGCGCTGAGGCCCCTCTGCAGATCCGAGAGCGTGACCAGCCCGATGGCCGAACCGCTGTCGATCACGAGCAAGCTGTGCCCGTGACTGGCGACCAGACGTTCCAGCGCTTCCGCGGCAGCCAGACCGGAAGGCAACAGCAGCGGCGCCAGGGGCTCGAGGGCTTCCTCAATCGGCAGGGCGGCCAGCCGCTCCCGCCGCTCCGCCTCCACCGGGTCCGGACCGAGCAAGTCAGGATCGCGCAGCCCCCGCCATCGTTCCACCAGGGCCGCACTCAAGCCAGCCGCCGCCATCAACGGCAGGACGATACGAATGTCGCGCGTGAGTTCGAACAACAACAGCAGCGCCGTCAGCGGCGCCCTGGCACTGCCGGCCAGCACCGCCGCCATGCCGACCATCGCATAGGCCGGGGGTTCCGCCACCGGCAGATGCAGTCCGCTTTCTCCCAGCAACTGCCCATAGGCATTGCCCAGGACCGCCCCCAGAAACAGTGAGGGGGCAAAACCGCCACCCACAAATCCAGCGGCATTGCTGGTCGCGGACGCCAGTAACTTCATCGCCAGCAAGCTGAACAGGGCCAGCAGCGGGATTCCCCCATCGCGGCCGAGCAGGGCCTCCACCGTGTCGTATCCCACCCCCAACACCTGGGGGAACACCAGCGCCATGCCGCCAACGGCGAGGCCCCCCAAGGCGGTGGGCAGTCCAGGCGGCAGTTGCCCCAACCAGCTCTGCAGCCGGGGGTTGCGGCCGGCGGACAGCAGGCTCACCAGCAACCAGGACATCAGGCTCGCCACAACACCCAGCCCGAGATAAAACGGCAGCTCCCAGATGGAGCGCACCTCGTAGGCGGGCAAGCGCAGGATCGGCGTGTCGCCGAGGGCCAACTGGGTGATCAGGGCCGAGGCCACCGCCGCCACCAGCGCAGCCCGCAGGCTGGGCCTGCCGGGCACGGAGCTGAAACTGCCCTCCAACGCGAAGAACACCCCAGCGATCGGGGCCTTGAACCCCGCCGCCAGCCCCGCAGCCACCCCTGCCGCCACCAGCGCCTTCTGGGATTGGGGCGAAACGCCTGCCCGCAAGGCCACCCACAGGCCGATGTTGCCGCCGGATTCCACGCTGGGGCCTTCGGGTCCCAGCGAGGCCCCGCTGGCCAGGCTCAACGACGCGGCCAACAACCGTTGAAACGGCAGGCGGGGCTGCCCCGCCAAGGAGCCATCAGCCATGGCCATCAGGCTTGGCAGGCCAGGGCCGATCTCACCGCCAAAGCGACGCAGCAGCCCAACGGCCAAGCCGCCGAGGGTCGGAATCACGACCACCGGCCACAGCTTCAACCAATCGGGAGACGAGGGCAGGGCGATCGTGGGTGGTTCCGGCGGGGCGGGGGGAGGCGGCAGGAAGCCGATCCCGCCCAGGCCAAGCTGCAACAGCGCGGCGAGGGGTTGGCCGGGGCCAACGGTCGCGGCGGGGAGTTCAGGCAGGCTCGGCGGAGCCGGAGGCGCTGGCGTGGAACGACCCACCAGGGCCAGGAGGTCCACCAGGGGGCCGAACAGGAAATTGTTGATGAACCCCAGGAGTTCATGAAAGGCCACCACCGCCACCCCGGTGAGGAGGCCCACCAGTGCTGCCCAGGCGAGCAGATTCCATTGATAGGGCAGAGCACGAGCCTCCCCCGAGGTGTCAGCCCGCAGTGGCTGGGCAGCGGCCAGGCCTGAGCCTTCAGGCTTCGGGGCGGACGCTGGCAAAGATCTCCTCCAGGATCTCGGTGGCTCCCTGGCTGCGCAGCCGCTCGGCCAAGGCGATGCCGATCGCCTCAGGATCCTCCTGCGGACCGCGGCAGACATCGCGGATCAACCGCTGGCCATCCAGGCTGGCCACCATGCCGGTGAGCACGAGTTCAGGCTGCTCCTCTCCAGCCTCAAAGCAACTGTTCACGCCGATCGGCACCTGACAGCCTCCCTCCAACTGGCGCAGGAAGGCCCGTTCCGCCCTGCAACGCAGGGCGGTGGGGCGGTGCTCCAGCACTTGGATCAGCTGCAGGGATTGGGCGTCGCCCTGGCGGCATTCGATTCCCAGCGCCCCCTGACCGACGGCATGCAGGGAAATCGCCGGGTCGATCAGCTCATGGATGCGATCCGCCAGGCCAAGCCGTTCCAGGCCGGCGGCGGCCAGGATCAAGCAGTCGTAGATGCCGGCGTCCAACTTCTCCAGCCGGGTGATCACATTGCCGCGCACGTCCTTGAAGCTGAGGTGCGGATAGTGGTGTCGCAGCTGGGCGAGTCGGCGCAGCGAACTCGTTCCCACCACCGCCCCTTCAGGCAAGGTGTTGAGCTGAAGGTCACGGTGTTGAGCATTCACCACTAGCGCATCGGCAGGATCCTCCCGCTCAGTGATGCAACCCAAGATCAATCCTTCAGGCAGGTTTGTGGGTAGATCCTTGAGACTATGCACCGCGATATCAGCCTGATCGACCAACATCTGGGCTTCCAGTTCCTTGGTGAACAATCCCTTGTCGCCGATTTTGGCCAAGGCGACATCGAGGATCTTGTCGCCCTGGGTTGCCATCGCCTCGATCGAGATGATCAGGTTGGGGTGGGCCTTGGCAAGCTCATCCCGCACCCAATGGGTCTGCACCATGGCCAACTGACTGCGGCGAGAAGCGATCCGCAGGGTGGGTCCATCGGGGAAATCGGGCACAGAGCTGGACATCGGGCAGGTCGAGGACAGCGTTGGCCGTCGTTGTACAAGAGGTCAAGCTAGTCCGCCGTCGAGGAGGTTCACAAGCAGGCCGGTTCCAACCCTTCCAGGCTAGGGCAGGGGCTGCGGCCAGGCAGACCAGGGTTGTGGGGTGGTGGTGCGTCGACAGGAACGGTTCTCCAGGAACGGTTCGCCAGTGGCGGTTGCCATCCCAGCCTGGTGCGCATGACTGGCGTGGCGCATCCCGCCGAGGCGACGCCCAAGCCGCCGCCAGACCTGGCCTTGGCTCTCGCCTCCCCTCAGGAGGCTGCATCGAACCGCTGCGGCCAAGGCCAGGCCCTCAGACTTGTGTTCGCAGCCGCTGTCCTGGGGCAGGCCAGCTGGGTTTGAGGGCGGCCAGACCGCGACGCATCGCCCGCTGGCCTGCAGCTAGGCCGGCCTGGGGATGGGGCTTGCTGGGCACGACCAGGCGGTGGCTGAGCCGCTTCCTTGGAGGCGCTCAGCCGAGTCAGGCGTCATCAGCATCGAATAGCCGAACAATCCCAACCTCGCACAAGCTCACGAACACTTTAACCGCCCTCGATTACCTTTCCACTCCAATCTATTGCCCTAGATCTGCTCTAAGTTGATGCAAGATAATATTGTCCAATGCCTCCCATTGTTCATGGCCATCACCTTCTCTTCAACGGGATTGAATGCCGGCGCAACCCTTGGCCTGGACGGTATCCTCAAGCTCAACATCCTCAGCCCCAGCATCCGCAGCTCCAGCATCCTCAGAGCCAGCATCCTCAGAGCCGGCATCCTTAGAGCCGGCATCGCGGTCCCTGCCCAAGCATTCGCTATTACACCAGAGCCGAACCCGCTTCAGGCTGATCAATACCAGCTCCGCTAAAAAGATTCACTCCAAACAAACCATGCTCCCCGGGTCTCATGGGGAGCGCATTGTCCAGAGGTTCCTTGGCGCCGGTGCGTTCCTCAGTTTCACCGTGTCTTTGGATCCGGCGACACGATTGCTCCATAAATGGGCGACATCTTGAAGTCCAGCAGTCTTTCGGGTGATGGCACCGAGTAGTTCTTCACGACCCTCACCCTTCGATGCACGTCACACCCTTCACCCTCCGCGACATTTCACCCTTGCCTCTGCCCTAGACCCGACGGCCTTCTCCGTCTTCCCGGGCTTGACTGGCACTGGCACAAACACCTGCCTGACCACCATCCCCTCGTCGGCGCTGCCCTGTCCGCTGCCCGCCCTTGGCGTTTCGGCAGCCGGCGCTGACGGCATGCTCCGTAACGCTGGCTGTTTTTTGCGTTTGGCGGCGCCAGAGTTAAGGCCTTGACAGAGCGACAAGCTCAACGGAGACAGGGGCATGACGGAGCCATCCACGACCACGGCTACGAGCACGAACGCAGACACGAACGGCGCCGAAGCACTGGTGCTGCCGTTTGAACAGTTGGGCATCGACGCGCTTCCCCTGGTGGGCGGCAAAAACGCCTCCCTGGGAGAGATGATCCGGGAGCTCTCGTCCGTTGGGGTGAGGGTGCCTTCTGGCTTTGCCACCACCGCCACCGCCTACCGGCTGCTGCTGGAGCAGAACGACCTGCGCCACCAGCTCGCTTCGCTGCTCAGGGACCTCGACACGGAGGATCTTCCCCGGCTCCAACAGGCCGGCTCCGCCTGTCGCGCCCTGGTGCTGGAGACCCCACTGCCCGCCTCCCTGGAGGGGGCCATCCTCGCTGCGTATCGCCAGTTGGACGGCGGCGGCGACTGCGGCGGCAGTGGCGGCAGTGGCGACTGCGGCGGCAGTGGCGGCAGTGGCGGCAGTGGCGGCGGGGTGGGCCTGGCCGTTGCGGTGCGCTCCAGCGCCACAGCCGAGGATTTGCCCGATGCCAGCTTTGCCGGCCAACAGGAGACGTTTCTTCATGTGCAGGGAGAGGAGTCCCTGCTGATGGCCTGCCGGCGCTGCTTCGCGTCGCTGTTCACCGATCGGGCGATCTCCTACCGGCAATTGCATGGCTTTGCTCACCTCGAGGTAGCCCTCTCGATCGGTGTGCAACGGATGGTGCGCTCCGACCTGGCCTGCTCCGGCGTGATGTTCAGCCTCGACACCGAGAGCGGCTTCCGCGACGCCGTGCTGCTGAATGCCGCCTACGGACTGGGGGAGAGCATCGTGCAGGGCGCCGTGAATCCGGATGAGCTGCTGATCTTCAAGCCCACCCTGCGCCAGGGTTTCGCGCCGATCATCAGCCGCCGCCTCGGCAGCAAGGCCGTGCGCTTCGTGCACGATGAGCGGCATCAAGGCGAGGGCTTGGCCCTGCGCAGCTTGCCTGTGCCCCAGGCGGAGCAGGAGCGTTTTGCCCTCACGGACGCGGAGGCACTGACCCTGGCGCGCTGGGCCTGTCTGATCGAAGAGCACTACAGCCGCCAGCGCCAAACCGACACGCCCATGGACATCGAATGGGCCAAGGATGGGGTTTCGGGGGAGCTGTTCATCCTTCAGGCCCGGCCGGAAACGGTCCAGTCCCGCACGTCAGCGGCCGTGCTGCGGCGCTGGCGCATCGAGACCTCCGGCGCCGAGGAGCTCGTGCAGGGGCGCGCGATCGGCGCCTCCGTGAGCAGCGGACGCGCCAGGGTGATCGCCGATCCCAGCGCCATCCAGGAGTTCCAGCAAGGGGATCTGCTGGTGACCCGCCGCACCGATCCCGATTGGGAACCCATCCTGCGCCGGGCCAGCGGCGTGGTGACCGACCAGGGGGGGCGCACCTGCCACGCGGCGATCATCGCCCGGGAGATGGGCATCACGGCCATCGTGGGCAGCGGCGATGCCACCAGCCGCATCCCGGATGGAGAAACGGTCACGGTGAGCTGCTGCCAGGGGGATGTGGGCCACGTCTATCGCGGTGCCCTGCCCTATGCGGTGGAGGAGCAATCCCTGGAGGCCCTGCCGCCAACGCGGGTCAAGATCCTGATCAATGTGGGCAACCCTGAAGAGGCCTTCAACCTGGCCCGCATCCCCTGCGATGGCGTTGGCCTGGCCCGGTTGGAGTTCATCATTGCCAACCACATTCGCATTCATCCCCTGGCGCTGCTGTTCAGCGAGCGGGTCAGCGATGCCCAGGTGCGGCAGCGCATCGCCGAGCTGACGCGGGGCTACAGCCAGCCCCAGGATTTCTATGTGGATGTGCTCAGCCAGGGGATGGCCCGCATTGCGGCAGCCTTTTATCCCAGGCCTGTGATCCTGCGCTTCTCCGATTTCAAGAGCAATGAATACGCCCGTCTTCTCGGCGGCAGCGACTTCGAGCCGCAGGAGGAGAATCCGATGCTGGGCTGGCGTGGGGCCTCCCGGTACATCTCCCCCGCCTTCCAGCCCGCCTTCGCGCTCGAATGCCAGGCGCTGCGGCGTGTGCGGGAAGCGATGGGTCTCACCAATGTGATCCCGATGGTGCCGTTTTGTCGAACCCCTGAGGAGGCCGATGCGGTGTTGGCCGAGCTGGCCGAGCAGGGCCTGCAACGGGGACAGCTGGGCCTGAAGGTGTACGTGATGTGTGAACTGCCGAGCAATGTGATCGCTGCCGAAGCCTTTGCCGAGCGCTTCGATGGCTTTTCGATCGGTTCGAACGACCTCACCCAGCTCACTTTGGGCCTGGATCGCGATTCGGCACTCGTGGCCGATCGTTTCGATGAGCGCCACGCCACGGTGAAAGCGATGATTCGTATGGCCATCCGCGGCGCCCATGCCAGTGGACGCCCCATCGGCATCTGCGGCCAGGCTCCGAGCGACTACCCCGATTTCGCCCGCTTCTTGATCGAGGAGGGGATTGATTCCATCAGCCTGAACGCCGATGCCGTGATCCCCACGCGCCTGGCGATCGCCCAGATCGAAGCGGAGCTGGTCCCAGCCGCCGCAGGCTGAGCCCAGCGGGCTGGGATGGCCGGGTGGTTGGCTTGGTCCTGAACGGGCGCGGCCGGTCAGTGAGCCAGCAGCGGGGCCGACAGGGGGACCGGCAGCGGTGCAGGTTGATCCCCTGCCAATCTGAATTCGAACCCCGCCATCCGGGCCAGCAGCACCCCGTAAGCGGCGGTGCGCAGCAGGGAGAACAGTGCCAGGCCGATGCAGAGGGGGCAGTGGAGCGGACCCATGGCGGGCTGGCAGGGGAAGACCTCACCATGGCATCTCTGGCCGCGCCTGTCGCTCCAACGCCTCAGGTCCTAGACAGACAGCAGCCCTGTCCGCCGGCCCTTGTCCCATCGCGACCAACCCGAACCGATGGTCTGGCGGCTGAGCGGGCTGAAGCTGCCCCTGGAGCATGACGAGTCGGATCTGCTCCAGGCCATTCAGCGCCGCCTGCGCCTGCCCGAGAATGCCCTTCAGGGGCATCGCATCGTCAAACGCAGCGTCGACGCCCGGGACCAGCGCGCCATCCGCTTGGTGTATGCCCTGGATCTTGATCTGGATCTCCGCGGCGCCGCGCGCCAACGCTGGTTGGAGCGGGCGGGCCGCGATCGTCAGCTGCGCCCCGCTCCCAGCGACCGCTACCGCCTGCCCCATCAGTTCAGCCCGGGATCAGCCCCTCGCCCCGTGGTGGTGGGGGCCGGGCCCTGCGGCTACTTCGCGGCCCTGCTGCTCGCCCAGATGGGCTTGCGGCCCTTGTTGCTGGAGCGGGGACCAGCGGTGCGGCAACGCACAGCCGATACCTTCCGCTTTTGGCGCCAGCAGGGGCCGTTGCTGCCGGATTCCAATGCCCAGTTCGGTGAAGGCGGGGCGGGCACCTTCTCCGACGGCAAGCTCTACAGCCAGATCAGCGAAGGCCAGCACTACATCCGCAAGGTGCTGGAAGAGCTGGTGGCGGCAGGTGCCCAGCGAGAGATTCTGACGGAGCATCGGCCCCACAACGGCACCTTCCAGTTGGCCACGGTGGTGCGTGGCCTGCGCAGCCGGATCGAAGCCCTTGGCGGTGAAGTGCGCTTCGGCGCGAAAGTGGCTGGGCTGCTGCTCGACACCCAGGCCGGAGGGCGGCGGCTGACCGGGGTGCTGTTGGCGGATGGCAGCCGAATCGAGGCGGAGCGGCTGGTGCTGGCCATTGGTCACAGCGCCCGCGACAGCTTCGCGATGTTGGATGAGCAGGGCGTGGCGCTGCAGGCCAAGCCCTTCGCCATCGGTCTGCGCATCGAACATCCCCAGTCCCTGATCGACCGCGCCCGCTGGGGTGCTTGCGCCGGCCACCCCCGGCTGGGGGCGGCGGAATACAAGCTGGTGCGACCCGCCTCCCAGGGGTTGCGGGCGGTGTACAGCTTCTGCATGTGCCCGGGGGGGCTGGTGGTGGGAGCCGCCTCCGAGGCCGGTGGCGTGGTGACCAACGGCATGAGTCAACACAGCCGCAACGAACGCAACGCCAACAGTGCGCTGGTTGTGCCGGTTGACCCCACTGATTTCAGCTCTTGGGAACGCAGACCTGGCGACCCATTAGCCGGTATCGCCTATCAACGGCACTGGGAACAGCGTGCCTTTGAGGCCGGCGGCGGGACTTATCAGGCACCAGCCCAATGGCTGGGAGATCTGCTGGCGAACCGACCAAGCCGGGCTAACCAGCCGCCCGCCGATGCTGTGGTGGGCTCGTATCAGCCCGGTCTGCGACTGGGCGATCTGAGGGAGTGCCTGCCCCCTGAGGTCCTGGAGGCAATCCGTGCGGCCCTGCCGGCGTTTGAGGCGAGCTTGCCGGGCTATGCGATGGAGGGTGCACTGATGACTGGCGTGGAAACCCGTACGTCGTCGCCGCTACGCATCCCTCGGGATCCTCTGACCCTGGAAAGCATCAACACCCGCGGGCTGTATCCGGCTGGGGAAGGGGCCGGATACGCCGGTGGGATTCTTTCCGCCGCCATTGATGGGATCAAGGCGGCGGAGGCGGTGGCGATCAGCCTTCTTCGTCTTCCGAGCCCAGGGGCACAAGGCGGATCTGCTTGCGACCGAGCTTGATTTCAAACTCGTCGCCGGGCTTGAGATCGAGCATGGCCGTGTAGGCCCGGCCCACCATCAGGTTGCCATTGAATTGGACCTTGGTGTTGAAGCTGAGCTTGCGCCCCGCCTTGCCAGGCTTGGGAGGCGCGCCGAAGTCAACACCTTTGGCATTGAGCAGGGCCTCGTAGAACGCGGTGAAGTTCAGGCGCTCAGTCCCGTCCTTCTTGGTTGAGACGTAGCCGCAGGACCGAACCAGATCGGACTTGCTGACATCGCCCATCTCCTTGACCTTGGCCAGGAGGTCTGCGCCGGTGAGCATGAGAAAGAAATTGCACCTAACGCATTGTGCTCCTTCGAGGGCGTATGCGCAAGCTGCATAACCTCTTTCGCCCCCGTGCCTGCTGGGGTTCGTCTAAGTGAGACCCTCTGGTCACTCTTGCGTGGCGGCAGGCGGACCAGGCCCCCATTGCGGTCCCTGTCGTTGCCACACTGGCCCAAGGTTGATGGTCCTCACCTGCCAGGTCTTGCCAACGTCCAGACACAAAGGTCCAGGCGCGATCGCCCCCGAGGCCATAGCGAGACGCTGCGCGCTTGAACGGGTTGAAGCCTGGCTGACCCACGACATCCCTCGCGGCACCAGTACAACACTTTGCCATGTCGGGAGTGATCAATCAACACGACGCGGCAGCTTGGGCTCTGCCCAGCGGCCGGTCTTGCCTCACTTCGTTAAAAACTCTGCGAAGGTCTGAGGCGGTCCCCCGACCAAGCCGCAGAGCAGATTCTGACGGAAAACGTCAAGCCTGACTGACAATTCCGCTCCACTGCACAGCGCGAACCTGATCCCGACGCCAGGAATGATACAGATTTTTCTCGCTGTGGGTGGACAAGGGGCACAAGGCCAACCGCTCGCGGGCAATCCCAAACCGCTGCAGCTGCAGTGCCGTCGCGGCTCGGATATCCAACCGGTCCCTGCCGGCAACGGCGTCAGGTAGCAGGGCCCCGGCCGCCGCCAGCGCCTGCAACGCCTCAGCGGGATCGGCAGGATTCCAGGGTTCAAGCGATCGGGCAACCGCTTCTGTCACGCTGCGCTCCACCTGATAAGCCGGTCCGGCGATGGCTGGCCCGAGGGCAATCCGAAGGTCGGACCGACAACTCCCGGCGGCCTCCAATCGCTCGATGGCGGTTGGCACAATGCGCGCCGCCACCCCACGCCAGCCGGCATGACAGGCAGCCACCCGGCCGTGGCGTGGATCGGCGATCAGCACCGGTGTGCAATCCGCCCCGCACACCCACAGGCTTTGCCCGCCGGAGTCGCTGTTCAGCCCATCCGCCTCCGGCCAAGGTTCACCAGTGGCTTGCGAGGCGGAAATCACCACGCCGCCATGCACCTGTCGGGGGCGATGCACGCTCACCCCGGCGGACAGGAATCCGGCGAGTTCATCGGGCGCACGGCCCTGCCAAAGACGGCTGAAGAAGCCATGCTCGAAATCGCTGAGCAGATCCGCCTGCAGGAAATATCCCCCGTAGGTACCCACCCAACTCCAGCCCGGCAGATCGTTGAAGCCGGCATCCGGCCGCTGGAAATAGGCCTCAGCGGCTTCAGGCATCGGCGAGATCCCGCAACATCCAGAAGCCATCCAACTGGTTGGCCTCGGGATCCGGCTGCACGGCAATGAATTGCAGAGCTCCGCCCCGCTCCCGAGCGTCCGCCAGCACCGCCGCAGCAGAGTGGGCCTCCTGCTCCGTCAAGCTGGCGATCAACCAGCGGTCGTCCTGCCCGGCCTCCAGAATCAGCTGTAGGCCCACAACCTCCAGTCGCACCGGTTCCAGGCCGGCCACCAGGGCCGCAATCGCCAAAGAACGCTGCTTGCTGAACAGCCGGATCCCGGGGACCGGGAGGGAGGCATCAAGGTCTGGCGGACAAGGCAGCAGAGCCTGAAAGCCGGTCTCCCAGTCGGCCGCATCGAGAAGCGCTTCCAGGGGCAGCGTGGCCCAGTTCCAGCTCTCACCGCGGGCCGCCTCGGGTAATGGCACCGGCACAGGACGGATCGGGGTGGGGGGCGGTGCCAAGGGGCCGGCCTGGAAACCGGCTTCAGCGGGGTAAACCTGGCGCTCCCGCTCCTGAAGCCAGTCGATCAAGGCGTAACAGCGGCGGCTCGGCACCAGATCAAGGCCAAGGCCTTCCGCGGCACGCTGCACCATCGTGCGCATCGAGCCTCGCCAGCAGCGCAGGCGCTGGGGCATCCCGAAGCCTTGCTCTGCGGCAGCAGCGAGGGCCTGCTCCAGGGATTGGCGCAGCCAGATGGAGTTGACACTGGCGGCCGGGCAGGTGCGAACGAAGCGAAAGGGCGGGGAGGAGTCCCCGTTGCGATCGGTGTCGAGCGGTGAGCTGCAGATCAGCAGCTCCCAGCGCTTCTTGCCGTCAGGCTCCAGGATCGGCCGCGAGTAGTAATCGATTTCCCAGTCCGGACAGGGACGGGACCCAGGGGAGGGCACTGGCCTCATCCAGCCGTCTGCTCCTGCTGGCGCAACAGCGATCGCGCCCGATTGGCGCGATCTTCCGCTTCCGCCAGCACCTTGGGCTTGTCGATCAACCATTCACCCGGCTGCCCCTCCAGCAGGGCCGTGTTGAGGGCGATGCGGCCGCGACCGGGATCGATTTCGGTGATCAGGGCCCGGATCACTTCGCCTTGATCGAACACCTCGCGCAGCGAGCGCAGCGCCCCGCCCGTGATGCAGGACTGATGCAGCAGGCCGCTGACACCGCCCAGATCCACGAAGAATCCGTAGGGCTTGACCGAAACGATGCGGCCTTCCACCAACTGACCCACTTCCAGCTCGGAGAACCGAGCGGCGGTGGCGGCCTTTTTCTCCGACAAGACCAATTTGCGCGTTTCCGGGTTCACCTCCAGAAAGGCGACACCCAGGGTGCGGCCCACCAAAGCTTCATGATTTTCGCCCTCGTTCAGCTGGGACCGGGGGATGAAACCGCGCAGGCCCTCCAGATCGCAGGTGACACCACCCCTGTTGAAGCCGTTGATCTTCACTTGCACCACCTTGCCTTCCTTGTCGAGCTGTCGCACCTTTTCCCAGCTCTGGCGCAGCGCCAGGGCGCGGGCGCTGATCGTGACCATGCCGTCCGCGTTCTGTTCACGCGTGACCAGGACATCGACTTCGAGACCCTTGGGGAAGCGCTCTTTGAGGTTGGTGATGACTCCAAGACCGCATTCCTGCTTGGGCATGAAGCCCGGCGCCTTGCCGCCGATGTCGACGTACACCCCATCGCTTTCCAGGCCGATCACCACCCCATGAACCACCTCGCCGGTGGTGCCGACGGGTTCGTTCTCCCCCAACGCAGCCAGGAAAGCCTCTTCATCGAAGTCGAAATCGTCGACCGTGCGAGAGGCGGCCGGCGCCGCTTCGGGGCCCCGTTGGGGGGTGGCGGAACGACTGGCGCGGCCCGGCGATCCGGATCGGGTCTCCGGACCGAGCAGGTCGGCCATCGTCAACCCCTGCAGATCCACCACATCTTCGTCGGCCCCAGCGGCCCCCGCGGAGCGGGCAGGCTCCCGGCCCTGGGATGGACGCGGAGCGGCGGGTTGGGCTGGAGCCTGAACGGCATCGGCCGCCGGGCGCGGTTCCGCCTGTGGGGGTTCGTCCTTACGGATCATCACCACCTGGGGCGGGCGCCGGGCCAGCGGTGGCTGGGGTTCGGGACGCGGACCGGAGTTGCTGGGACGACGCGGCGAAGGGCTGCCGGCTCCGGCCATGGGCTGAGATCTGAACACCTGTTTTGACACTGTAAGAGACCCCGTCTCGGCCCTAGCGGCCTGCCTGGCCCATGACGCCTTCGCGCTGTTTGCATCACCTCACCTGGCCGGATCTACGCCAGCAGGCCCTGCGGCGGGGCAGCACGGTGCTGTGGCCGTTCGGGGCCATCGAGCAGCACGGACCGCACTTGCCACTGGCCACTGACGGGCTGTTCGCCGAGGCCGTCTGCGAGGCGGTGCTCGCGGCCTTGCCCGCGGAGCTGCCGATCTGGCGCCTGCCACTTCAGAGCCTGGGGTTTTCGGTCGAGCATCTGGGCTTCCCGGGAACCCTCAGCCTTCCAGCCGAGATCCTGATCCAGCTGGTGGTGGCGGTGGGCGGTCAACTGGCGCAGGCCGGCATGCGGCGGCTGGTGCTGCTCAATGGCCATGGCGGTCAGATCTCGGCGCTGGATGTGGCCGCCCGAGAGCTGAGGCGCCAGCATCCCTCCATGGCCGTGTTCCCCTGCTTTTTGTGGAGGGGACCGGAAGGGATCGCCTCCCTGATCCCGGAGCCCGAACGCAGTCAGGGACTGCACGCCGGCCTGGCAGAAACGAGCTTGATGCTGCATCTCTTTCCGGATCTGGTCCGCTGGTCGGAGCCGGGCTTGGACGCCACTGGCCCCAAGCCACCGCTTGATCCCCCGGCCACACCTCCCGAGGGGTGGTCGCTTGAGGGGGATGCCCCCACCAGCTGGCGAACCCTGGACCTCAGTCGCGACGGCATCGTGGGGGATCCCTCCGGAGCGACTGTCCAGCTCGGCGCCGAGCTGTTTGCGCGGCTCGTGGAGGGCTGGCGAAGCCGCCTGGAGGCGTTGCTGCGCAGTGACTGGCCGTCGACAGATCCGCAAGCGTGACTAAAGTCACCCAACTTGCTTGGTGCCCCGCCTTGATGACATCCGCCGACACCCTGCAATCGATCCCCTCCCAGGACTGTGCCGAGCCCTCGCAGGTCAGCCTGCCCGACTTCAGCAGCGCCTCTTACAAAGACGCCTACAGCCGCATCAACGCGATCGTGATTGAAGGGGAGCAGGAGGCTCACGACAACTACCTTTCGATCGGCACCCTGCTGCCCGAGGAAGCCGAGGAGCTGAGCCGGCTGGCGCGCATGGAACTCAAGCACAAAAAGGGCTTTACAGCCTGTGCGGCCAACCTCGGCGTGGAGGCTGACATGCCCTTCGCCCGAGATTTCTTTGCGCCATTACGCAACAACTTTCAAGCGGCGCTGGCCGAGGGGAAGGTGGCCACCTGTCTGCTCATTCAGGCCATCTTGATCGAAGCTTTCGCCATTTCCGCCTACCATATCTACATCCCTGTAGCCGATCCCTTCGCACGCCGAATCACGGAATCTGTGGTCAAGGATGAATACACCCATTTGAATTACGGCCAGGTATGGCTCCGGGCCAACCGCGAGGCCATCCAGGCCGAGTTTGAGCAGGCCAATCGCGATAATCTGCCGCTGGTGCGTCGCATGCTCGATCAAGTGGCTGACGACGCGGCTGTATTGCACATGGAGCGGGAAGATTTGATGGCTGATTTCCTCTCCTCCTACCAGGAAACTCTCATGGAAATAGGCTTCTCCCCGCGCGAAATCGCACGGTTGGCCGCAGCCGCTCTCGCGGGCTGAATCTGCCAGCAATGCCGACCGGTCTCTGCTCTGGCAGAGCCTTGCTCGTCCAGGCGGCGTCTGCCATGGCAGGATCGACGATTGGTCAGGTTCCTTGAACCTTCCAGCCTCGAACAGGCGACTCCTTCCGCCCCCCTGCTGATCCCATGTTCGGCCTCATCGGTCACTCCACCAGTCTTGAGGCCGCGCGCCAACTGGCCGAACGCCTGGGCTATCCGGAATACGCCAACGGCGATCTGGAGATGTGGTGCAGCGCTCCGCCCCAGTTGGTGGAGCATTTCACGCTCACCAGCCCCGAAGGCCGCCGCATCGAAGGGGCCTACATCGATTCCGTCTTCGTGCCGGAGATGCTCGGGCGGTTCAAAACCGCACGACGCAAGGTCTTGAATGCCATGGACCTGGCCCAGCGCAGCGGCATTGACATCAGCGCACTGGGCGGATTCACCTCGATCATCTTCGAAAACTTCAACCTGCTGAGTCAGCAGCACATCCGCAACACCACCCTCGACTGGCAGCGCTTCACCACGGGCAACACCCACACAGCCTGGGTGATCTGTCGCCAGGTGGAACAGAACGCTCCAGCGGTCGGCATCGATCTGACTCGGGCGCGGGTGGCGGTGGTGGGCGCCACGGGCGACATCGGCAGCGCCGTGTGCCGCTGGCTCAGCGCTCGCACCGGTGTGGCGGAGCTGCTGCTGGTTGCCCGCCAACCGCAGCCCCTGCAGGATCTGCGCAGTGAGCTGGGTGGCGGGCGCATTCTCAGCCTGGAGGAAGCTCTGCCTGAAGCGGATGTCGTGGTTTGGGTGGCGAGCCTCCCCCAAGGGCTGAGCCTCGACACCACGTCGTTGCCCCAGCCCTGCCTGATGATTGATGGCGGTTACCCCAAGAACCTCGACAGCAAGGTGACTGGACCGGATATTCACGTCCTGAAGGGAGGCATCGTCGAGTTCCACACCGACATCGACTGGCACACCATCGCCCAGGCGGCCGATATGGCCAAGCCCCAACGCCAGATGTTCGCCTGCTTCGCCGAAGCGATGCTGCTTGATTTCGAGGGGCTGCATACCAACTTCAGCTGGGGTCGCAACAACATCGACCTCGCCGCCATGGATCGCATCGGCGAAGCTTCGCTGCGGCATGGATTCCGGGCCTTGGGCCTCGAAGCCAATGCCGCGCCGGCCCTGACATCGCCCTGAACCTTCCTCTTCAGCACCAGCTCACCCGTTTCGCCAGCAGCGTTCATGGCCCGTCGCGCCCTTCTCGATTTTGAAAAGCCTCTGGTGGAGCTGGAGGAGCAGATCGAACAGATCCGTCAGTTGGCGCGCGATTCCGAAGTGGATGTCAGCCAGCAACTGCTGCAGCTGGAAACCCTGGCCAGCCGCCGCCGCGAGGAGATCTTCAGCGCCCTCACCCCCTCCCAGAAGATTCAGGTTGCCCGCCATCCGCAGCGGCCCAGCAGCCTCGACTACATCCAGCTGATCACCGACAGCTGGATCGAACTCCATGGCGATCGCCGCGGTAGCGACGACAAAGCGCTGGTGGCTGGCATCGGCCGCATCGGCGAGCGCTCCGTGCTGTTGCTTGGCCACCAGAAAGGTCGGGACACCAAGGAGAACGTGGCCCGCAACTTCGGCATGGCCTCGCCGGGGGGCTACCGCAAGGCCTTGCGGCTGATGGAGCATGCCGATCGCTTCGGCCTGCCGATCCTCTCCTTCATCGACACTCCGGGGGCCTACGCCGGCCTGTCAGCGGAAGAGCAGGGGCAGGGCGAAGCGATCGCCGTGAATCTGCGGGAGATGTTTCGGCTGCGGGTGCCGATCATCGCCACCGTGATCGGCGAAGGGGGCTCCGGCGGGGCCCTGGGGATTGGCGTGGCCGACCGGCTGCTGATGTTTGAGCACAGCGTCTACACCGTGGCCAGTCCCGAGGCCTGCGCCTCGATTCTCTGGCGCGATGCCGGCAAAGCCCCAGAAGCCGCCGAAGCCCTGCGCATCACCGCCAACGATCTGCAGCAGCTTGGGGTGATCGACGCGATCCTGTCGGAACCCTCCGGTGGCACCCACTGGGCGCCACTGGAAGCGGCCGAAACCCTCAAGGAGGGGTTGTTGGAGCAGTTGATCCAACTGGAGAGCCTCAGCCAGGAGGAGCTGCTTGAGCAGCGCTACGCCAAATTCCGTCGCATGGGCCGATTTCTCGAGGCCTGACCCTCCGGGAGAGGCCTGAGTCTCGTAAGATCAATGTTCCCACTGTCCTTCATTGCCTGTCGCCCTGATCACCGGAGCATCACGGGGCATTGGCGCCGCCACCGCTCGCCGTCTGGCCACAGATGGATTCGACCTTCGGTTGGTCGCCCGATCCACGGGGCCCTTGAATGAGCTGGCGGCAGAACTTCGTCACGGTGGCAGCCAGGTGGAAACCTGCCAACTTGACCTCTGCGACACCGCGGCGATCGCCCCGGCGATCAGCGAACTCTGCGCCAGGGGGCCTGCCCCTGAGGTGGTGATCAACAATGCGGGAGCCGCCTGGACCGGTTCTCTGGCGGCCATGCCGCTGGAGCGCTGGCAGTGGCTGCTGCAGCTCAATCTCACCAGCGTGTTTCAGGTCTGCCAGGCCGTGCTGCCGGCTCTGCGCCAGGCCGGAGGCGCCCTGATCATCAACGTGAGCAGCCATGCCGCTCACAACGCGTTCAGCGACTGGGGGGCCTACTGCACCACCAAGGCCGCCCTGGTCAGCTTCAGCCGCTGCCTGGCGGCCGAGGAGCGCCAACACGGGATCCGCGTCTCCACCCTCACCCTCGGTTCGGTGAACACCCCCCTGTGGGACAGCGAAACCGTCGACAGCAGCTTTGACCGCCGTGCCATGCTGTCGCCCGACCAAGTGGCTGATTCCCTGCTCTTTTTGGCCCGTCAGCCTCGCAGCCAGACGGTCGAGGACCTCACCCTGATGCCGGCTGCCGGCGCTTTCTGACCATCCCCATGACATCCACTCTCCCAGCCTCCATCAACGGCCGAACCGCTGTTACGGCGCAGCTCCCCGTTGCGACCAGTGAGCGAATCCGCGAACGGCTTCAGGCCAGCGGCATTCCCTTTTTCGCCAACGACAACATTGCCGATCACATCCTTGATGGCGAGCTAGATGAACTCGAGCTCGAGGTCGCCGGCAAAATCCGCGCGTTGCTGCGCAGCCTTGTGATCGATATCGATAACGACCACAACACCGAAGAGACGGCTGAGCGTGTCGCCAAAATGTACCTCCATGAGGTATTCAAAGGTCGTTATCACCATCAACCCAAAGTAGCCAGCTTCCCCAATGTGAAGCAACTCGATGAAATATACACGGTCGGACCTATTTCGGTTCGTTCGGCTTGCTCCCACCATCTTGTGCCGATCCTGGGCACGTGCTGGATTGGCATCAAACCTGGTGATCGAGTCATCGGTCTTTCCAAATTTTCACGAGTAGCCGACTGGGTGTTTTCTCGGCCTCACATCCAGGAAGAGGCGGTGATCATCCTGGCTGATGAGATCGAGCGACTCTGCAAACCCCAGGGCCTGGCCATCCTTCTGAAAGCCCAGCACTATTGCATGAAATGGCGGGGTGTAAAAGAGCCGCAGGCCAGCATGATCAATTCGGTGGTTCGTGGTGACTTCCGTCATGATCCGAGCCTTAAGCAGGAATTTTTTGAGCTGGTCAAGCAGCAGGAATCTGTGCTCATCAGTTGACGCGGCCTGGATCACAAACTGATCCGAATTTGCCTGCCATTCCATTCCATCTGGAGTTGAGTTCAACTGGCCGCTGCGCGAACCAGCTCGATCCTGTTCGCCGCCTGCGGTTCATCAGTTGCCCTTCCTGAAGCAATCGTCAGGCAACACTTATTTCGAGTGTTGGCCCGGCTTCGCTGAGCTCTCCAGATGTTGATGTGGACCGATGGGAACGGCATCGTTTTCGGTTCACGCTGGCGGCCTTGTTCAGGAGGGGTGTCAGCGGAGGGCCCAGACCCTGCTGTGCCGAGCTGGACGGACGATCCTTGCCTCTGCTCAGGGTGGGGTGGCCCCTTGCGCCAGCACAGGGCCCAGCGAGTTGGAGAGCAACCTCTGGCAGCCGTCAGGGCGGGGAACAACCACCACAACCATCACCTCGTAGGCCATGTCCCCCCGCTGCAGCTGGTAGGCAGGGCCGGATGCCCCCTCAATGAACTCCCAGCGCAGTCGCCCGGGAGGTTTGTGGTACCAGTGATACGCGCCGTCCGAGAGGAGGGGCAGCCCAGCACGGTCAACGCTGGCCTGCAGCCATGCCCCCTCCTGGGCCCTTCCCTGCAGCGCCACCGCGGCATTGGCCCCATGTGGCGTGAGCCCCGAGAGCGAGCTGGCCGGCTGCTGGGCCGATCCCGAAAGCACGATCGGGATCCGCGCCAACGGGGCCGCGCCGACCCCTGGGCTGCACCGCAACTGGCCATCCAGCAGCTTGCAGCCAGGCGGCTCCTGGCCCAGAGCAGCCGTGGCCGCCAGCACGGCCAGGAACGCCACGAGCGGCATCAGCCTCCACGGGGCCAGGCGGCCGCCGCAGCCTCTTGCGACCGGATGCCACGAGGCCGCAGCGGTCGGGCCCCATCGGCACGGCGCCAACGAAACAGCCATCGGCAGTCGCATCGGATCAGTCGGGACCATCCTGCGGCTCGGGAAGGCCACCAGCCTGTTGGTGGTCACGAAGCACGGCGAACAGCTCCGCCACCTTGTGGAGATTTTTCTCCCCGGGCGCATCCTCCACCCCGCTGGAGAGATCCAACCCCGTGGGAGCCACCGAGCCCAGGACTGACCGCAGGTTGGCGGCATTGAGCCCGCCTGCGAGCCACCAGGGCAAGGCTGGGGTGAAGTCCCGCAGCCAGCCCAGCGGAATGCTCCTGCCGGTGCCGCCAAGCTGCCGGGGATCCCAGCAATCCAGCAACAGGGCGTCCACCACCCGCCCGTAGGCTGCGGCCAGGCTAAGATCCTCGGGGCGGGAAATCCGTAAGGCCTTCCAGAGCTTGACATCCAGCCGCTGCCTGAGCTGGGCGCGGCGTTCAGCGCTCTCCTGGCCGTGAAGCTGCAGCACTTGATGCCCTCCGCGGGAGTCGAGGGTCTCCAGCTCGGCATCCGTGGGATCGGCCACCACCAGCACCCCGAAACAACCGGGGCGCTCCCCGGCCGCAGCCGCGAACAATGCGGCGCGACGTTCGGCGGGCACCCAGCGAGGCGAGGCGGGCACAGCGATCACGCCGATGGCGTCGGCTCCCTGGCGGGCCACAGCCGCCGCCTGAGCTTCGTGGCGCAGACCACAGATCTTCACCAGAGGCATGGCGGCATCCTCACGTTCCGCTGGGCGCGGATCCCGTCTTTCTAGGATGATCCAGCGACTGCAGGGCCTGCGCACCGAGGCGCCTGTGATCTTCCTCGGGGACTAACGCCGTGCGTGAGGGTTGGGAGCTGTTTCGCATTCGGGGAATTCCACTGCGAATCCACCCCACTTGGTTCGTGATCCTGCTGCTGGCCACCGTGGCCTTTCAGGATCAGTACCGCGGCCAAACCGAGCTCAGCGCCAATCTGGGCGAAGCAGGCATCTGGGTGATCGCTTTTGTCACCTCTCTGCTGCTGTTCGTTTCCGTGCTGTTGCATGAACTCGGCCACTCCTTGACAGCTCTCAGTCAAGGGGTGCAAGTGCGGAACATCACCCTGTTCCTCCTGGGCGGGGTCGCCAGTGTGGAGCGGGAATGTCCCACGGCCAAGGGCGCTCTGCTGGTGGCGATGGCAGGACCCGCCGTGAGCCTGATCCTTGGGACGCTGCTGTTGAGCCTCACCCATCGCTTGGATCATCTTGCGATGCCCCTCGGGGCGATGGCCAACCAGCTGGGCATCCTCAATCTCGTCTTGGGGCTGTTCAATCTGCTGCCGGGGCTGCCCTTGGATGGGGGCTTGATCCTCAAAGCCTTGATCTGGCAGATCACCGGCAGCCGCCGCCGCGGCATCGAGGTCGCCAATGCCAGCGGTCGCCTGCTGGCCCTGATGGCCATCGGCATGGGCGCCGTTCTGCTGCTCCGCGGCGGGGGCATCGGTGGGGCCTGGTTGATGCTGCTGGGTTGGTTCGGCCTGGGATCGGCCCGCAATCAGCACCAGATGCTGGTGGTGCAACAGGCCTTGCAGGAGCTGAAGGTGAAGGATGCGGCCCGCCGTCGCTTCCGCGTGCTGGAGGCCAGCTCCAGCCTGCGCGAGCTCAGCCAGCTGCGGCTGACAGACCGCCCAGCGGAGAACGAAGCGGCCGATGGCTGGCCGGACTGGCTGTTGGTCTGCGATCGGGGTCGTTGGCGAGGAGTCATTGATGACGAACCCCTGCAGGCCTTGCCGGTGCAGCGCTGGGATCGCGAGAAGCTCGCCGATCACCTCAAGCCCCTGAGCAGCCTTCCATCGATCGTCGAAACGGCGCCCCTCTGGCAAGCGGTGCTGCAGCTTGATGAGGAAGGCGTGTCCCGGCTGCTGGTGCTGAGTGCCGCCGGGCTGCCTTCGGGCACCATCCAGCGTCCCGAGATTGGCGAAGCGGTCCTCCAGCGTCTCGGTGTGCGCCTGCCTGAGAGCCTGCTGAGCATGGCCCGCAGCCAGAACGGGTATCCATTGGGCTTGGCCCTGGGTCAGGTGGCCCGATCGATGCTGACCAGCGGTGATGTTGCGGCTCCGACGCAGCTGGATAGGCCGTAACGCGGCAGCTCGGTGGCAATCGCTGCCAGCTCGTCGCTGCTCAGATCGCGGCACTGCAGCTCCAGGCCAGCTGCCATGGGCAGATGCCTCAGAGACTGGAGCCGCAACAGGTCGATCAGTTCCTCCAGTCCCAGTGGCAGGGGCTCCAGGGCTGGGGGCTCTTCCCCGAACACCTCCCGCCAGAGAGCAGAGGGTGGGTTCAGTTGGATGCTGCCGTGCTGCAGCAGTGCGCCATGGCGCCAAAACTGGGCGCTACCGATGCGCTTGCTGCCATCGCCATGCACCAGATCAGCCTCCGTGGCGCTGCTGAAACAACTCGGCGGCTGGCTGTCGTGGGCCTCCGCTCCGGCATGGAGGGGTCGCCCCATCGCGGCGAAGCAGGCCTGCAGCCAGCCGCAGGTCTGGGTATAGGCCTGGCGGCGGCGCCGCGGCGGGTCCGGCCAGATCAGGGCGTAAGTGAGATCGAAGCCGTGCAACACGGCGCGGCCACCGCTGGGGCGTCGCACCAGGTCCAGCCGGCCCGCCTCAGCCAGGCGCCACCAATGGGGTGGCACGTGGCGCTGGTGGTGCCCCAGCGAGAGGGTGGGACGGCTCCAGCGATAAACCCGCAGAACCGGGCTGACTGTCCCGGTCACACACGATGCGGGGTCGACCTGAGCCAGCAGCCAGCCATCAATCGCCATCTGCCAGCGACCGCCGAGGCAGATGGGAGGGATCCAGCGCAAGGAGCTTTTCAAGGCCTCCGGGGCAAGGGGGCAGCGGCGACGCTGACACTCATCCAGCCTTGCCCATCACGACGCCATCCGCGCTCGGGGCCGGGATGCCGATCCCCTGAACCGAGCACCTGCCCATCGCCGTTGCGCCGCCATCGCCCTGGCCCACCCTCAGTCCAGCGTTGCCCAGAAGCTGGGGTCCAGCTCGAAGCCCAGCACCGCAGCCATCTGGGCCAGTCCCTGCCGGCATTCGATTCCCCGGGCGCGACCCCAGTGATCCAGCAGGAACAGCCGGTGGCTGATCCAGAGATCCAGGCTACCTTCCGAAAAGCGAATGCCTTCGTTCCGGTCAAAACCGTGGGGGAGCAGCATCGCCACGTGGCGCGTGAGCTGGCCGCTGGCGCGCTCCAACACCAGCGGCAACCAGGGATTCAGGGCATCGGCACGCAGGCACCAGAGCCGCACCTCCGGAATTTCGGACAACTCCCGGGGATCCGAATCCTGACGGGGCCATTCCAGCTGAAGCTCAAGCTGGCCGGCCCGCTGCAGCAGCTCCGCTGGCGACAGCGCCGCCCAGGGTTCCAGGGGCTCCATCGCGAGGCTGCGGATGCAGGCCGCGGACACGGACACGGGCGAGGCGGGAGGAGCGGGCACGTTGCGGCAACACGAAAGCGCGGGCGGAGGTTGCGCCTCAGCCGTCAAGAGCTGTGACAGCCCCGCGCACAGGTCTGGACCGTAGCGGGGAGAGTCTGAAGAATGGTTCGGTTTCTGGATTTCAAGCTCATGGGCACCTCGATCACCCAAGCCGAAGTGCTGATCGCCCTAGTGGTTGCCGCCCACGCCGGCGTTCTGGCCATTCGCCTCTGCTTCAGCCTGTACAAGGCCTGAGATCGGTGCGTTGTCCAGGCTGCCTGCCCTTGGCAACCCGGGCTGCGGGAGCTAAAAGCGTGAAGCTCCCCACCCGGCGCCGGTGTTCCATCTTTCCCGTCCCAGATTCAGCGACCCGCTGCGCCGCCCATCCCGCCAGGGGAACGCGGTGCTTGCACAGGCCACCAACTCTCCAGCTGTCCAGGGTCTCCAGCCCGAGCGTCGCAATCGCAAGCTGCGCCGGCCGATGCCCACTGACCGACCGGACTCCGCCAACGTTTCGGTGGCCCTGTTCAGCGGCGATGGGCAGCTCCTCTCCCTCACCAACGAGCGGCAGGAGCTGCTCTGCAGCGTGATTGGCCTGCTGGTCAAGCTCGGTCTTGTGGCTGTCGCCTCCGTGAGCCTGATCCGCCTGGCGGGTGCTTACCAGCAGCGTATGGAGCGCCAGGGCGAGATCAGCGCCGTGCTGGAGCTGGAGATGGCGCAGATGGCCAAGGCACGCCAGCGTTTTGATCTGTTGTTCAACGTGGAAGGTGAGCAGCGTTTGATCCGCGAGCAAAGCCAGTGGATCGCTCCCAACCGCCTGCGGGTGGTGTGGCAACAACCTCAGCCCAAGCCCAAGCCATTGCCAACTGTTGAGACGGCCCAGGCCCTGCCCGCCGCTGCGGGGTCGCGTCCGTAGGTTGGGCAGCCCTCTCCCATGCCCCCAGCGATGGTCCCTGTGCTTCAGGACGCCCCCAACAACGATTCCAGCGGCACTCCCGGCACAGCTCTGATCACTGGGGCCTCATCCGGGGTGGGCCTGTTCACCGCCCGCTCCCTGGTGGATCGCGGTTGGCATGTCGTGATGGCCTGCCGGGATACGGCCAAGGCCCGCCGCGCCCAGGCGGCTCTGGCCATCCCCGAGCCTTCGGTCACCCATCTGCAGGTGGATCTGGCCGACTTCGACAGCGTGCGCAGGCTGGTGGAGGCCTTCCACGCCACCGGTCGACCGCTGGATGCCCTGGTGATCAATGCTGCGGTGTACCAGCCGCGCCTCAAGGAGCCGCAGCGCTCTCCCCAGGGCTATGAACTCTCGATGGCCACCAATCATCTCGGTCATTTCCTGCTGCTGCAGCTGCTCCTGGAAGACCTGCGCCGTTCCGCCCATCCTTCGCGCCGTCTCGTGATCCTCGGGACGGTGACGGCCAACTCCAAAGAGCTGGGAGGCAAGATCCCCATCCCCGCTCCTGCGGATCTAGGCAATCTGGCGGGATTTGAAGCTGGCTTCCAGGCACCGATCAGCATGGCTGACGGTGGTGCGTTCAAACCTGGTAAAGCCTATAAGGACAGCAAACTCTGCAACATGATCGTCAGCCAGGAGCTGCACCGTCGCTATCATGACAGCACGGGAATCGTGTTCAGTTCTCTCTATCCTGGCTGCGTGGCGGACACGCCTCTGTTCCGCAACACACCCAAGGCGTTTCAAACGATCTTTCCCTGGTTTCAGAAGAACATCACCGGCGGCTACGTGAGTCAGGCGCTGGCGGGCGATCGCGTTGCCCAGGTGGTGGCCGATCCGGCTTTCAGTCGCTCCGGAATGCACTGGAGCTGGGGCAATCGCCAACGCAAGGATGGTCGCCAATTTAATCAGGAGCTCTCGGACAAGGCCAGCAACCCTGAAACGGCGCGGCGCGTTTGGGATCTATCGATGCGGCTGGTGGGGCTGGTGTGAAGAGACCACCCGCCATCCTCGGCATCGGCAAGAACTACCTCAGCCACGCCCGCGAATTGGGCGGTGAGCTACCGCAAGACCCCGTGGTGTTCCATAAAAATCCTGCGGCGGTGATCGGCGATGGCGAGCCGATTCTGCTGCCGCAGGTGGTACTCACCCCTGATCCTGGCGTCGATTACGAAGGTGAGCTGGCTGTGATCCTGGGCCGCGATGCCAAGGATGTGCCGGAAGCCGAGGCCCGCTCCGTGATTTCCCATGTGGCGGCGGCCAACGATGTGAGCCAGCGCTGGTGGCAATGGCAAGCCGGTGGTGGGCAATGGTGCCGCGGCAAGAGCTTCGACACGTTTTGCCCGCTCAGCGATCCCGTGCCGATCGATCAGGTCGGCGATCTCCAGGATCTGCTGATCACGACCCGTCTCAATGGCGAGGTGGTTCAGCAGGACACCACAGGGGCGATGCTGTTTTCGGTGTCCCGACTGGTGGCTGAACTCAGCCGTGGCACCACCCTGCTGGCCGGCACCCTGCTGCTCACCGGCACGCCAGCCGGTGTCGGCGCCGGGAGGACGCCTCCGAGGTTCCTGCAGCCCGGAGATCTCGTGGAGGTGAGCATCACGGGCGTGGGACGCGTGAGCAATCCGGTGCTGTTGGCCCCGAGCTGAGCGCGGCTGTCTGCCGGCTTGATGGCTGCCAGGTCTTCAATCCAGGGGATCGGGTCGCCCAGCCGCGGCGGCGGCGCCAACGGGATCGCGATGAATCGCGACGGCGGTGGGGGCAAACAGGAACACGCTGTCGGCCAGGCGTTCCGCTTGGCCATCCAGGGCGCAGACCCCGCCGGAGACAAAGTCGATCGCACGTTGCGCCTCATCCGTGGGCATCGCCCCCAGATGAAGCACCACGGTCCGTTGTTGCTGGACCGCCCGAACCGCTTGGGCGGCCTCGTCGTAGCGGGCGGGAGTCATCACCACCACTTCAGGCTGCCTGCTGCCCTCGAACACATTCCTGGAGGCGGTGGGATCACCCCAGATTGGCGCCGCGAACGCCTGAGGGCCAGGGGTCAGCGCCTGCGTTCCCGAGGGCTGGGGTGCACGCTGGCCTGGGATCGTTGTCCAGACCGAGGACCAGCATGCGCAGATGGGCAACGCCCCAGCGCCACGGCGCTGCTTATTGCTCACCAGCGCCACGGCGCTGCTCCTGGAAGCAGCCATGGGCGACACTCGCTGCCGTGTTGCCGTTGATCACCCCATCACGGCAATGGCGTCGATCTCCACCTTCGCCCCTTTGGGCAGGGCGGCCACCTGCACACAGGCCCGTGCCGGTGACACCCCCGCGCCGAAGACCTCGGCGTAGAGGGCATTGACCCGGCCGAAATCCCCCAGGTCAGTGAGGAACACGGTGGTGCGCACCACCTGCCCGGGGGAAGCCCCGGCTGCGGCGAGCACCGCCTGGAGATTGGCCAGCACCTGGCGTGTTTCCGCCTCCACATCGCCTCCCCCCACCAGCACACCGCTGGTGGGGTCGAGGGCAATCTGGCCAGAGCAATACAGCACACTGCCGGCCAGCACGGCCTGGTTGTAGGGGCCAACCGGGGCCGGAGCCGCGTCGGTCTGGATCGGCGTGAGGTGAAGACCCATGCCAGGCGAAGATGAGAGAACGAGCCTATGGCCTCTTTCACTCCTCACCTGCACGTCCCCCTGGAGTCCGCCCCGGCCAGCCAGCTTGAGGCTGGCGCCAGCGAGCACATCCGCCTGGAACGGCTCTGGCATCGCTACAGCCAGAACGCTGAAGCTGACTGGATCCTGCGGGAGATCAACCTGGTCGTGCGTCACGGCGAGCTGATTGGTTTGCTCGGTCCTTCCGGCTGTGGCAAGACCACCCTGCTGCGCTTGATCGCCGGCTTCGAGCGCCCCCGGCTTGGGCGCGTGCTGCTCGAGGGTCAGGAGGTGGCCGGGCCGTCACGTTGGCTGCCGCCGGAACGCCGAGGCGTGGGAATGGTGTTCCAGGACCATGCCCTGTTCCCCCACCTCAACGCCTGGCGCAACGCCTGCTTCGGAATCGGCCGCGGCCAGGATCGTGACCGGGCCCGGTGGCTGCTGGAGCTGCTGGGGCTGGGGGGCCTGGAGCAACGCTTCCCCCACCAGCTCTCGGGAGGGCAGCGGCAACGGCTGGCCCTGGTTCGGGCCCTGGCCCCCCAACCGTCGCTTCTGCTGCTGGATGAACCCTTTTCCAACCTCGATGTGGAGGTGCGCCAGCGGCTGCGGGCCGAGCTGCCGCTGGTGCTCGCCCGCTGTGGCTGCACGGGCCTGCTGGTGACCCATGATCCCCAGGAGGCCCTGGCGATCTGCGACCGGGTGGCCGTGTTGGAGTCCGGCCAGCTGCACCAGTGCGCCGCTCCTCGGCAGTTGGTGGAGGAACCCGCCAGCGCCTTCGTGGGACGCTTCGTTCTCCAATCCAACCTGCTTCCGGCCCATTGGCAGGATTCACGGGTGGTCACGCCCTTTGGCCTGCTGGTTCCCCTGCCCAGGGATGGCGACGGCGTCCCGGCGGACGCGCTCAACCGGGATGGCAACAATGCCGGCGAGGCTTCGGCTCTGGACGTCCAAGGGGATCTCTCGGTGCTGGTGGATGCCGAAGCGCTGCAACTGATTCCGGATCCAAGCGCCGAGGACTGGGTCTTCAGCCGGGAGTTTCAGGGTGACGGCTGGTGGCTGCAGGTGCAGCGCGGAGGCCAGCGATTCCGTTTGCGGATGGGGTTGCACCAGGGCCAGACGGTGGAGCGGGGGGCGCGCTGCCGGCTGGTGCTGCGACCGGGAGCGCGAGGGCGCCTGTTCCCCGCCGGCCTGCCGCTGCGGGCCCTGGGCACGGAATAGAGGGCAGGGATGGGGGGCCAGCTGCTGGGCGTCAGGCGGCATGGGCCGGGGCGGCGAGCCGCGGTCCAGCCAGCACGGCCAATCAGCCTGTCCAGGAATTGCGGCTGGCCCGCAGCTCCGCCAGAGCCGCGGCGTTACCCGCCCTCAAAAACAAGTTGGTGGCCCGTTCTTCCGCCAACGATCCGGGCAGGGTCGGCCAACCCTCCCGGCGGCGCTGGGACGCTGCCTCCAGCCGTCGCCGCAACCCTGGATCGTCGGGCCGCTGCCGCAGGGCCCAGCGCAGATTGGTGAGGGTGTATTCGTGGGCGCACCAGACGCGGGTGTGGGCCGGCAGGGCCGCCAGGCGCTGCAGCGAGGCCTGCATCTGCGCTGGTGTTCCCTCGAACAGCCGTCCACAGCCGGCCAAAAACAGGGTATCCCCGCAAAACAACTCGCCCCAGCCGGCCTCGGCGGGAATCCGGAAGGCCAGCCCATCCCAGCGCGGCCGGGCCGCGCTGGATGTCGCAGCGCTGGATGTCGCCTCGATCTCTGCTTCGGCCATCAGTGCCTCCTTGATCGGAGACTCCGCGTCGGGGGATTCGGCCTCCAGGGCCGCTGGCGGCAGGTAATAGGCCAGGTGGGCTCGGGTGTGGCCGGGCACGGCCAACACGGAGACCGAACGGCCCAGCAAGCTGAAGCGCGAGCCATCCACCACCCCCTGGGTTTGAAAGGGAATTCGCTCCCGGTCGGCGGCGGCGGCCACCACGGCCGCCTCCGGCCAGCGCCGCAGCAGCTCGGGCGTGCCGCCGATGTGATCGCTGTGGTGGTGGGTCTGCAGCACCGCCACCAGCTGGAGCCCGCTGGCCTCCAGCCAGGTCCGCACGGGCTGGGCTTCAGCGGGATCCACCACCAGCGCCTGCTGATCATCGTGCAGCACCACGATGTAGTTGTCCTGAAGAGCTGGGATCAGGGCCATGCTCCGGCCCGGCGCCGCCTCAGGCCTTCCCCGGATCGGGTCGCCGGCCTCTGCCGTGGTCTCTGGGGAAGTCCCGGGGGAGGCCACAATGGCGGTGGGGCTCATCAAGTCGGGCCTCTGGGTGCTGCTCCATGATCGCGGCTGCCGCCCGCTTCGATGCCCATGCCGCGCTGCCCATCGCTTCAACGATGATCACCATCGCCCTGGCCAAGGGTGCCCTGCTCGCCGATTCGGTGCGCCTGTTCGCCGCCGCCGGCCTGGATTTCTCCGAGCTGCTGGAGCCGGGCAACCGGTTGTTGCGGGTGCCGAGCCGCTGCGGCCGGGCCCGGGCCCTGCTGGTGCGCAATGGCGATGTGCCGGTCTACGTGGCCTACGGCCAGGCCCAGCTCGGGGTGGTGGGCTACGACGTGCTGCGGGAACAGCGGCTGCCGGTGGCCCAGCTGCTCGATCTCGGCTTCGGCGGCTGCCGCATGGCCGTGGCCGTGTTGGCCAGCAGCGGGTACCAGCGCGCCCTCGACCTGCCGCCCCACTGCCGCGTCGCCAGCAAATTCAGCCGCTGCGCCGAAGAGTTCTTTGACAGCCTCGACCTGCCGGTGGAGCTGATCCATCTGACAGGCTCCGTGGAGCTGGGGCCGCTCACCGGAATCTCCGAAGCGATTGTGGATCTGGTCGCGAGCGGCAGGACCCTGCGAGACAATGGTCTGGTGGCGATCGACGACCTGTTTCACAGCACCGCTCGCCTGGTGGGCCACCCGCTCTCCCTGCGCCTCGATACCGGTCCGCTGGCGGAGCTGGTGCGGCACCTCAACAGCGTGGTCTGCCCGGCGGCCCCAACCGCCGCCGCCCTGGCGGAGCCAGATTGATGGCCTCCCACGACTGGCAGCGGTTGCGTCGGTTGCTGCCTTACCTGGGCAAGGATCGGCGGCGGCTGCTGCTCGCCCTGCTGCTGCTGATTCCTCTCGCCCTGGCGGGAGCGATCCAACCGCTTCTGGTGGGTCAGGCGATCTCGAAGCTGCGCGGTGAAGTGGTGCTGCCCTGGTTGCAGCCCCTGCCCACCCCCGAGGCCCTGCGCCTGTTGGTGGGCTTGTTGCTGGCGGCTGTGCTGGTGCGGTTGGCGCTGCAGGGATCCCAGATCTACACCGTGCAACTGGTGGGGCAACGCCTCACGGCCCGGATCCGCGAGGATCTGTTTCACCACGCCTTGGCGCTGTCGCTGCGGTTCCATGACCGCACACCGGTCGGCAAGCTGCTCACCCGCCTGACCAGCGATGTCGATGCCTTGGCTGAGGTCTTCGGCAGCGGCGCCGTCGGCGTGCTCGCTGATCTGGTGAGCCTGCTGGTGCTGGCCATCACGATGATCACGATCGAATGGCGCCTCGGCCTGCTGTTGGCGTTCGTTCAGGTGCCGATCACCCTCGGCATCCTCTGGCTGCAGAAGCGCTACCGCAAGGCCAATTACCGGGTGCGGGAGGAGCTGGCCCAGCTCAACGCCGACCTGCAGGAAAACCTGCAAGGGCTGGATGTCGTGCAGATGTTCCGGCGGGAGGAGCTCAACAGTCGCCGCTTCGCCACCACCACGGAACGCTATCGCCGCAGCGTGACGGGAACGATCTTTTACGACAGCGCCATCTCCGCCTTCATCGAGTGGGTGTCCCTGGCGGCGGTGGCCTTGGTGCTGGCGATCGGCGGCGCCATGGTGACCTCAGGCTCCATGGGTCTGGGCACCCTCACCACGTTCATCCTGTTCTCCCAGCGTCTGTTCGACCCGTTGCGCCAGGTGGCTGAGCGGTTCACTCAGATCCAAGGAGGGTTGACTGCGGTGGAGCGCATCAACGAGCTGCTGGAGGAGCCCATTGAGATCGCTGAGGTCTTTACTCCAGCGATTCCGATCGGCAAGGAGGGGGAGAGGCGCCGCAAACCGGCGGCGGGGGAAGTGATTTTCGAGCAGGTCAGCTTCTCCTACCGGCCGGATGAACCGATCGTCCAGGACCTCAGCTTTCGCATCGCGCCGGGGGAGCACGTCGCGATCGTGGGCCCCACCGGTTCGGGCAAGTCGACCGTGATCCGCCTGCTCTGCCGTCTCTACGAACCTCAGCGGGGTCGCATCCTGCTCGATGGTTGCGACATCCGCTCCATCCCCACAGCCGAGCTGCGCCGTCAACTCGGGGTGGTGCTGCAAGACACCTTTTTATTCAGTGGCAGCGTCGCCGACAACCTGAGGCTGGATGCCAGCATCGATCAGGCCGACTTGTCGCGGTTCTGCCTGGATCTTGGCCTGGGCCCGCTGCTGCGGCGGCTGGAACGCGGCCTCGACACCGAACTGCGGGAGCGGGGCGCCAACCTCTCCTCGGGAGAGCGGCAGCTGCTGGCGGTGGCGCGCGTGGCGATTCGGGATCCCGCCGTTCTGGTGATGGATGAGGCCACCGCGTTCCTCGATCCCTCTACCGAGGCCACCCTGCAGCGCGATCTCGAAAGCTTGCTCCAGCGCCGCACCGCGATCGTCATCGCCCACCGTCTCGCCACCGTCGAGGCGTCGGATCGCATCCTGGTGCTGCGCCAGGGCCGCCTGGTGGAGCAAGGTCATCATCGCGAGCTGCGCCGAGCCGGCGGCCTCTACGCGCGGCTGGCAGAACTGCAGGAAAGGGGACTGGCCGCCCTCTGAGCCGGTTCTGACTCCCCCGTCAGCTCCAGGGTGTCGTCGAGCCAGGCCTCGATCAGCTCGGCCAGGCGTTCGGGCATCTGGCGCATCGGCAGATGGCCGGCCCCCTCAAGTTCGGCCAGTTGATGCCCGCGGCAAAAACCGGCCAGGTGGCGCACATACCGGGGCGCCATCACCGCATCTCGGCTGCCAGCGATCCAGAGGCTCGGAACCGTGAGTTGGGCCGCCAGGCAGGGAAGTTGACGCACGGCAGCGCGGCGGGTGCTGCAGGCCAACAGGCCTCGGGCGGCGTGAACCTCCGCCAGCAGCGGCGCCTGGATCGCCCGCAAACCGGGCCAGCGGGCCAACCAGCTGGGCCGCAGATCCAGGAACAGGGCCCCGGAGCGACGCACCAATCGGAACGGTCGCGGCTGGTAGACGCCACCCCCCGCGGCGATCTGCACCAGGCCTTTGAGCTGCGAGCCCAGGTGGGGCGCCGCATGCAGGGCCACGCTGCCGCCCAGGGAGTGACCGATCAGCACGATCGGACGCTGAGGGGCCTGCCGCTGCAGCGTCTGCGCGAGCCAGCGGCCGTAGCTGGCCAAGCTGACCGCCAGACCCCGGGGGCGGGGATGGTGACCGAAGCCCGGTAGATCTGGAGTCCAGAGCTGCCAGCGGGGTTCCAGTTGCCGAGCCAGGGGCTGCCAGAGGTTGCCGCTCAACAGCCAGCCGTGCAGGGCGACCAACACTGGTCGATCCGCCTCGGAGCTGGTCACCGCCGGAACACCATCCATGGGGTCAGGGTTGGGCAGCACACCACAATTGCTAGCTCACCCTGCCGCAGCCAGCGCCCTCTCCGCCAAGATCTTCAGACTGCTTCGTCAGTGACTCCATCAACCAGAGATTCTGTGGCTGCCCCCAAGCCTTGCGTCGACAACGATGGCCGGCCGCCCGGCCACGACGACCAGGCCAGTGGCCTCGATCTCGACGAGAAGAGGCTCCTGGATCTCTACGGGGCGGGCCACCGCTTCTGCCCGAACCCCAACCCCAACCTGCAGCTTGTGCTCAGCCGCGAGCGGGACATCGATCTGCTGGAGCTGGAGAGCCTTTGTGATGCCGTCGGCTGGAGTCGGCGGCCCCTGCGCCGCGTGCGTCGGGCCTTGGAGAACAGCCTGCTGCGGGTGGGGCTCTGGCGACACGATCCGCGGTTGCCCCGCCTGGTGGGTTTTGCCCGCTGCACGGGCGACGGCATCGTCGACGCCACCATCTGGGACGTGGCGGTCCATCCGCGCTACCAGGGGGCGGGACTGGGGCGGCAGCTGATGGGGTACGTGCTGGAGTGCCTCGATCAGATGGAGGTGGATCGGGTCAGCCTGTTTGCCGACCCGGACGTGGTGGGTTTTTACTCGGCCCAGGGCTGGGACCTGGAACCGCTGCAACGGCGCTGCGCTTTCTGGTACGCCAACTGACGGATTGTCCAACGGCCGGAGACGGGTTCACCGATGGCCGGCTCTCACGAGGCCTGCTCAGGGAAAACCGGCTGACTGGAAGCAGCGCCGAGCCACTGCTGAACCCTTGAAAAATCAGGGTTGCGTTCAACGATGGCACTGTTCATCGTTGGGAGTGTTCAGCGTTGCCAGTGTTCAGCGTTGCCAATGCTCAACGATGCCAGTGCTCAACGGTGCCAGAGCCCACTAAAGCCTGGCTGAGTTGGACCCAGACCTTCGCGGCGCTCGTCAGCGTCCATGACCGGTCCCCTGCAACGGCTCGGGCGCGGCCGCGCCGACCCCTGCTCAAGACGAATGCCCGTAATACCGTCGGGCCAGCTCCGCCGCTGGGACGCCCCGCCGCCAGGCGCGGCGAATCGCCGCATTCGCCAGCGCCGTACGCCACACCCCCAGGCGACGCCAGCGGCGACCATCGACCCGCAGGGCGACCGGCAACAGCCGGATCGGAGCATGGCGCCGCAGCCTCTGAATCAAGACGAGATCCTCGAGCAACGGCAGCGTCGGGACCCCGCCGGCCGCATTGAGCAACCGCCGCGACAGCAGCAGCCCCTGGTCGCCATAGGGCAGTTGTCGCCAGCGACTGCGCCAGACCACGGCCCACTCCACCAAACGCAGGCGTGGATCCCTGGCATTGATCGCCAGCCGGAACGCCCAGGCCGCCTCGGGATCGGCACGGATCGCGGCGCTCAGCCACCGGGCCCAGCCCTGGGGCAAGCGGGCATCGGCATGCAACAGCAGCAGCCAGGGGGCGGTTGTGGCGGCCACCCCGAGGGCAAGCTGACCACCGCGCCCGGGAGCGCAGCGCAACAGGCGGGCACCCCCCAGCAGCGCGATCCTGGCGGTGGCGTCGCTGCTGCCGCCATCGACGACGACCAGCTCGCGCACCAGGTCCGCGGCGGCGGCCAGATCGGCCAGCAACAGCGGTAGGCGCTGGGCCTCCTGTAAGCAGGGGATCACCACGGCGAGCCCCGGGTTGGCGGCCGGATGGGCTGGACTCATCGCCAGCGGCGCAAGTCGGAGGGCAGATCCAGATCAGCCCGCCAGGTGAGCAGAGGCACCGAGATCCCGTGGAGAGCGGCCAGCTGCAGGGTGGACTCCAGCACCGCGGCGGTTCCCCAGGCCATGGGCGCAGCGGGGCCCACAAAGGGCGAGGGATGGGGCTGCCTCACCCCGATCAGCCAGTAGCCCCCATCCAGGGCGGGGCCGAGCACCCAAGGGGCGGCCTCCAGCGCCTGGAAGGACTCCGCCAGGTCACCGGGTTCCAGACAGGGCAGATCGCTCCCCAACAACACGATGCGTCGCGCTCCTTCCCGCCAGGCACGCATCAGCTGCCGTTGCAGGCGACTGCCCAGCCCGCCCCCGCCCTGGAGCACCACCCGATCGACGCCCACCGCGCGCCCCCAGCGCCGGGCCGCCCGGCGACCAAGGCCATCGACCGCGAGCACCAGCTCGGCGCTGGGGGCCTCGAGCCGGGCCCGCAGTCGGCTCACGAACTCTCGCGCCACAGCCAGCACGTGCAGCACCAGCCGCGCCTGCACGGCCGCCGCCCCGCGGCGGCCGATGCCGGCCGCCAAGCGGGACTTGCAGCGCCCCGGCGCCGGCCATCGAGCCAGAACCACCACTTGCAGGCGGGGGATCCGAGAGGCGCTGATGCGGCTCACCCCTGCCGAGGCAGTTCCGCCGGCACAATCGTGAGGGTCTGCTTGGCATCGCCGCGGCGGATGCCCAGCTCCAGCGGTTGACCCACCCGGCCACGATCAACGCCCAGCTGGACCTCCGAGGGGTTGCGCACGGCGCTGCCGGCCACCGTCTCGATCAGGTCGCAGGCCTTCAGCCCGGCGCGGGCAGCGGGTCCGGAGGGCATCACTTCCACCACCACCACGCCGTTGACCTCCGGCAGCTTGCATTCGTTGGTGGAGGCATTCACTTCACGGGCCAACTGGGGGGTGAGGGCCTGCAACCGCACGCCGATGAAGGGGTGGCTGGCGTAGCCCCTTGCCAGGATCTGGCCGGCGATCTGGGAGGCGGTGTTGATCGGGATGGCGAAGCTGAGCCCCGCCCCGGGGGCCTGGCGGATGGCGGTGTTGATCCCGATCACCTGGCCCCGGTCATTGATCAAGGGTCCGCCGCTGTTGCCGGGATTCACGGCGGCATCCGTCTGGATGTAGGGCACCCGCTGGCCCTCGCCGATGGCATTGGTGCGTTGGATCGCGCTGATGATTCCCGCCGTGACCGTGTTGTCGAGACCAAGGGGATTGCCGATGGCGATCGCCCACTCGCCGGGACGAACTTTGCTGGAGTCGCCGAGGGGCGCCACCGGCAAGCCACTGGCCACCACCTTCAGCACCGCCACGTCGGTAAGGGGGTCAGCGCCGAGCACCTTGCCGCTGAAACTGCGACCGTCCGGCAGGGTGACGTGCACCTCGTTGGCCCCGTCCACCACGTGGGCATTGGTCAGCACCACCCCATCGGAGCGGGTGATGAAACCGGAACCCTGGCCCTGTTGCTGCCGGATCGCTGGGCCCCCTCCGAACAGGCTGCCAAGCGGGTTGACGGCGTTGCGGACCGTGTCGATTCGCACCACCGCCGGACCAACCCGATCGACGGCATCGACGATCACGTTGCGCCCTGGCTGCAGGGGGGCCATCGAGGCGGCATCGCTCACCCGCACGGGGCTGGGGGCCTGGCTGCGGTTGGGCCAGCATCCTGCCAGCACGACGCCCGCCGCCACGGCGAGGCTGGAGGCCAAGGCAAGGCGACGGAACCGCCGCCGGGGTGGCGCCACGGGGCGGGGGGGATCAGAACCCAGTTCCGAGCAGGGACTGGCTTGCTCAGGAAGCGGTGGCGAGGGGATCACGACAGTCGGCGGGACGGGCTCACCGAAACGGCAAGCGATGCACCCAGCATGCCTACTATTCGGGGCTCAGAGCTGGGACGGCGGTGCAGCAGGGTGGGGAAGAACTGTGGAACCAGGTCAAGCAGGAACTGCAGGCCAGCCTGAGCAAGCCCACCTTTGAAACGTGGATCCGTCCGGCGCGCTGCCGCCAGTTCAGCCAGGGGGAGTTGCTGTTGGAGGCGCCCAACAGCTTTGCCGTCAACTGGCTGAGGCGCCACTATCTTGAGCGGATCACCCAACTGGCCAGCAGCCTGTGCGGCCAGCCGGTACGGGTGAGCCTCGAGGTGGGGGAGGACGTGAGTGCCTCCCTGGGCGGCTCCCAGGAGGCGGGTGACTGGGGAGGGGCAGCGGCGCCGCCCCGGGAGCAGCGGGCCGCACCGGCTGGGGAATCGGCCCAGCCTCCGGGGTTCGGGCGCCCGGCCGCCGGGCTGAATCCCCGCTATTTGTTCAACCGCTTTGTGGTGGGGCCGAACAGCCGCATGGCCCATGCGGCCGCCCTGGCCGTGGCCGAGGCCCCGGGGCGGGAGTTCAACCCCTTGTTCATCTGCGGCGGGGTGGGACTGGGCAAGACCCACCTGATGCAGGCGATCGGCCATTACCGCCTGGAGATCGATCCCCAGGCACGCGTGTTCTATGTGTCCACAGAAGCATTCACCAATGATCTGATCCAAGCCATCCGCAAGGACGCCATGCAGGCGTTCCGCGACCGTTATCGGGCCGCCGAGCTGATCCTTGTGGATGACATCCAATTCATTGAGGGGAAGGAATACACCCAGGAAGAATTTTTTCATACCTTCAATGCCCTGCATGAGGCCGGTCGTCAGATCGTGATCGCTAGCGATCGCCCTCCCAGCCAGATTCCCAGGCTGCAGGAACGTTTGATTTCACGCTTCTCGATGGGGTTGATTGCTGATATTCAGGCCCCCGATCTGGAAACCCGCATGGCAATTCTGCACAAGAAGGCCGAGGTGGAACAGATGGCGCTGCCTCGGGATTTGATTCAATACATCGCTGGGCGCTTCACCTCCAACATCCGTGAACTGGAAGGAGCTCTCACCCGGGCGGTGGCCTTCGCCTCAATCACTGGCCTGCCGATGACGGTGGAGTCGGTGGCGCCGATGCTCGACCCGGTGGGCAATGACGTGGAGGTCACACCCCAGCAGGTGCTCGACAAGGTGGCCGAAGTGTTCGCCGTTCGCATCGACGACATGCTGAGTCCCAGCCGCCGCCGCTCGGTGAGCCAAGCGCGCCAGGTGGGCATGTATTTAATGCGTCAAAGCACCAATCTCTCGCTACCGCGCATTGGTGAAGCCTTTGGCGGGAAAGATCACTCCACGGTGATGTATGCCGTGGAGCAGGTGGAAAAAAAACTGAACAGCGACCCCACCCTGGCTCGCCAGGTGCAGCAGGTGCGCGACTTGCTGCAAATCGATTCGCGCAAGAGGCGTTGAAGGCGCTCGGCCGCCTGGCCAGCGGGGGGCTGAGGGTCAGCCCAGCCCGCTGAGCGGCTTGCTGGGATCTCGACCCTCGATCTCCCCGGAGAACACCCGGCTGGCGGTGATGTCCTCGGCCTCGATCATCATCAGATCGTGGCGGTTGAACAGGCGCGCGCCCGACTGGAATAAGCGATTGGCCTGTCGCATGCGCGCACGATCAATTGCATTGCGAATCGAGCGGGCGTTGGCGAAAAAAGGTAACTGCATCCGACGCACGATGTATTCGCTAAAGGCAGCCTGCGCCTCATCGCTCAGGCAGTAGTTTTCCTTGGCCAGGATTAAACGACCGATCGCCAGCAGTTCTGCTGGAGAGTAGTCGGGGAAATCGATATGATTAGCAACTCTTGAGGAAAGGCCCGGGTTGGATTGATAAAAGACATTCATCCGCTCCTTATAGCCCGCGAAAATCACCACCAGATCGTCGCGACTACTTTCCATGACTTGCAGAAGAATCTCGATGGCTTCGGCGCCATAGTCTCGCTCATTTTCGGGGCGATAAAGATAATAGGCTTCATCGATGAATAGTACGCCACCGATGGCTCGCTTCAGGATCTCACGGGTCTTGGGAGCAGTGTGCCCGATGTATTGGCCAACCAGGTCATCGCGAGTTGCCGTCACAACATGACCTTTTCGCACATAACCCAAGCCATGCAGGATCTTCGACATGCGCTCCGCTACCGTCGTCTTGCCCGTTCCGGGGGGGCCGGTGAACGACATGTGCAGGCTGGGCGCTGTGGTCTGCAGTCCCACCTGCTGACGCGCACGGTTCACCACCAGCAGGGCGGCAATCTCGCGTATCCTGGCCTTGACAGGCTGCAAGCCGATCAGCTCGCGATCCAGTTGGTCTAAAAGCTCCTGAATGCCCGCAGCATCAAAGCTGGCCTGCAGATCAACGCTGTCCTGGCCTGAGGCCAGTTCCGCAGCGGCTGCGGTGGGTTGGGGAGGGTCAGAGGAGTGCATCGACGGCTGCCACGAAGGCGTGTTCCGCTTCGCCCACCGCCTCACCATCCTCCAGGGGACGGACCGTGAGGTTCACGTAGGTGCGCCCAAAACTGATATCCGGGAAGTGTCCGGTCTGTTGCGACAACGCCTCCAGCCGTTCAAGAAACAGCCTGGTGGCATCGTAATCGGCAAATTCGAGACGTCTCTCCAGTCGCTCCGGGCGCTGGCGATGGTTCCAGGATTCAGTCATGGCTTCGACGCTAAGTCAGGCCCTGCCGGGGGCGATGCGGCTATCCAAGCAGTCGGTGCGGGCGGCGGCGAGGCGTTCAGCCCAGGAGCGTGCGTAGGCCGCATTGCCCTGCTGAGCGGCGGGCTCCTGGCTGTTGAGGGGATGGGGAAATGTGCCGGCGATGGCCGCATTGGTCACGCAGAACATCGCCCGCTGGAAACTCATGCAGATCTTCACGCGCTCGTCGCCATCGCCGCGGGTTCGCTCCACATACCAGTGGTGCAAGCGTGGCGGCAGATGGCGATACATGTCCTGCATCAACAGGCTGGGCGGGATGCCGGCGCCCATGGTGGGCAAGGGATCGGCGAACAGGGCGCCGTAGGCAAATTGGGCCTGGTCTGGCGAAATCTGTCGAGCCTGGGCGTTGAATGACACCGTGCCGAGAAAGGGAGTGCCGCGCAGGAACACCGCCTCCACATAGGGCACGGCCACATCCACCAGGAAGGTCAGACCTGCTTCGGCGGGGATCACCTCGAAGCGGCGGCCGGAGAGCGAGACTGCGTAGGTGATCGGCTGGCCGGCAGCGGCAACGAGGCCATCGCGCAAGAAAGCTACAACGTCCGCAATTGAGGTCACTTCAGCGTCGGCTTCGGCCTTGGCCAAGGCCGCGAACAGGTCGCTCATGACACGCCAGAACAGCCCCAGGGCGTGGGTGGTGGCGGCGACGCGAATCAACTCGGGCAAGAAATCCGGAGCCAGGCGCTGCAGTAGCGCCAAGAGAAGATCGCGAGAGGTCTTCTGCCGCACGATCGGATCACAAAGCCGCTTAAATTCTTCACTATCGAGATAGGCATCTAACCCACCAGTGCCGTGCCACAGCATTGTGCGCATACAGTATTCAGCGTATTCGAAGTTGATGCGATCATGATTGAGATGCTTCCAGATACGCGCCGGACTGATATCACCATTAAAATATTTATAGATCGGCAAGGGATTCAGGAACTGGCGTTGAGCTTGATCAATCAGATTGTCGCTGTAGGCATCCAAAACCTCGCCATAGCTGGCCAGAACGTCCACCACCTGAATGAGATTATCCGTCGACTCCTCCAGCAAAGGATCACCCTTGAGCAGGCGCTGTTGGAGATCGTCAGCACTGGGGAGGCCGCCGGCATGGGTCAGCAGGGAGGGGATGACAGGCATCAGGCTGCTCCTAACGTTGTGTGGGCGCTCAGCAGGCCGGACGCCAAGGCACTGGTGCTGGCCTCACTCAGATACCCCAAACCCCAGGGGAGCAGACCCAAGCAAATGATGGCTACAGCGATCGCGATCGCTGGTATGGTTTCACGTGGAGCGACAGCGATCAGCCGCACGTCAAGCCGCGAATCCAGGATCGGGTTGAGAGGTGGAGTGATCGCCAGGCGCCCGAAAAAAGCACGATTCACCAACAACAGGAAGTACACAGCAGTGAGACCGGAGCCCACCATGCAAAGCAAGGTCGCCAGTGGATAGGAGTTGAGGCTGCCTCGGAACACCAAGAACTCCGAGATAAAGCCAGCCATGCCGGGCAGGCCAGCACTGGCCATGACCCCGATGATCATCAGCGTGCCGGTGAGGGGTAAACCGCGCTCAGGGTTGAGTAAACCGCGCAGAACATCGAGATCGCGTGTGCCCGTTTTTCGGTAGACAATACCCACCAGCAGAAAGAGCAAAGCTGAGATCAGGCCATGGCTCACCATTTGAAATACTGTCCCCAGCAGACTAACGGGAGTACTGGCAGATGCGGCCAAAAGTATATAGCCCATATGTCCGACAGAGCTATACGCTACCATGCGCTTCATATCCCGCTGAGCAATGGCCGCAAGCGAACCGTAGAGAACGGAAACCGCCGCCCAAAGAGCCAGACCAGGCGCCAATAACGCCCATGCCTCTGGGAAGAGGCCCAGGCAAAAACGAAGCAGTCCGTAGGTCCCCAACTTCAGCAACACGCCGGCCAGCAACACGGAAACCGGAGTGGATGCCTGGGTATGGGCATCTGGCAACCAGTTGTGGAAGGGCACCAAGGGAATCTTGATGCCAAAGCCAATCAGCAGGGGGACCAACAGGAGCAACTGGCTGCCCATGGCCAGGTTCTCGCTGGTCACCGGTGTCAGGCTGAAATCCACGCTGCCAGTCAGGACTGCCAAGCCCAGGAAGGCGGCCAGAATAAGCACACCTGATGTGGCCGTAAACATCAGGAATTTTGTCGCCGCGTAGGCTCTCTGAACCCCTCCCCAGACTGCGATCAACAGCCAGAGAGGGATCAGTTCCAGCTCATAGAACAGGAAGAACAGCAACAGATTGCCGGCGAGGAAGGCACCGTTGACGGCGGCACTGATCAGCAACAGCAAGGCGAAGTAAATGCGTGGTCGCTGGCTGATGTCCCGGGTGCAGATCACGGCCACGAGACTGAGGGCCGCGTTGATCAGCACGAGCGGCAAGGACAATCCGTCAATGCCGAGGCGGTAGTCCAGGCCGATGCTGGGCAGCCAGGCATGGGCTTCCTGGAGTTGCATCGCGGCGCTGCTGGGATCGAAGCGCAGGCTGACCAACAGGGTCCAGGCCAGCAGCAGCATCAGGGTGGCGATCGCCACGAAGCGAAAGCGAACCGGCTGCAGGGCCGCAGGGAGAAGGAGCAGCAGGAGCGCCCCTAGTAGCGGAATCAGCACGAGAGGTGTGAGCATGGCCGTTCAGCTCCGCATTACGGTGAGGCCTCCCAGCAGCATCACGATGGCCAGCACCAGGGTGAGCACGTAGCTCTGCAGCTGACCGCTCACGCCGAGACGCAAAGCAGATGCACTTGCCAGGGCCGTGGATCCCACCAGGTTGACGAGGCGATTGACCACATGGCGATCAACGCTGTTGGTCAACCAGACCAGCCGGGCCACAAAGGCCACGATGCTGGCCTTGTAGATGCGTTCGGTATAGAAATCATTGGCGAGCAGGTCCTGAAGGCGCCGCAGGGGGGAATGGACGGAGCGGGACGAGAACGAATCCAGCGGCACCTTCGCACCTGCCAGCAACCCTAGAACGCTGCTGGCCCATAATCCCGCCATCGCCCACCAGGAGAGGTGGGTGATCGGCTGAAGGGAACTCAGGCGTTGGATGATGAATGGCGTCAGCAGCACCAGGACCAGCAGGCTCACCATCGGCAGGGCCATCAGCCAGTTGGCTTCTGGTGCACGGCGCGTCTTGGGATGGAGTTGGTCGAGAAAAACATGTCGATAAACTCGCGTCAGATTGAAGAGAGTCAAGCCATTGGTGACCAGGACAACACCGGAAAAGAAGGGGGCCGAGTTGCCGAAGGAATCGAACAGCAGGCCCAAGGCCCAGAAGCAGCCAAAGGGCAGCAGGCCGGTCAAGCCGGCGCCTGCCACGACATAGGCTGCTGTGGTGGCCGGCATGCTGCGGGCCAGACCGCCAAGCTCGGTGATGTCTTGGCAGTTCGTCGTGGAGATCACACAGCCAAGACTCATGAACAGCAAAGCTTTGGCGATACCGTGGGTAAACAGCAGCAACAGCGCCATAAATGGCTGTTGCAGGGCAATCGCAATGAAAACAAGCCCCAAGTAGGCCGTTGTGGAATAGGAAAACGTGCGCTTGAGATCGATCTGTGCGATGGCTACAAGCGCCCCTCCTATAGCACTGATTGTGCCCACCACCAGAAGCACATTGATCGCTAGTGGAGAAAGAACCAACAGCGGCATCACCTTCAGCAGTACGAGGGCGCCGCAAGTGACAACAACCGAGTTACGCAAAATCGAGGCTGGGTTAGGACCTTCCATCGCCTCATCCAGCCAGAGGTGCATGGGAAACTGGGCGCATTTTCCCATCGGACCGGCGATCAGGCCCAGTCCCAGCAGCGTTCCAGCCAAGGGTGAGAAAGCTGGGTCTGCATGGGCTGCTGCGCTCCAGCGGTAGAGCTCAGGGAATTCCATTGAGGGGGCCCAAGAGGAGAGGGCAACCACCCCCATTAACAACAGAACATCGCCGACGCGTTTTGTGAGGAAGGCGTCACGAGCTGCGGTGACCACCAAGGGCTGTGCGTACCAGAAGCCCACCAGCAAGTAGGTGGAAAGAGTGAGCATCTCAAGTAAGAAATAACTCATGAAAAGATTGCTGCTGAGTACAACTCCAGCCATCGCGCCCTCAAAGAATCCAGCCAAGGCATAGAAACGCGCTAGAGACCACTCTTTATCGAGATAGCCGAGGGCGAACACTTGGCCAACCAGGCTCATCAGCGTGACAAGCTCCAGGGCGGCAAGATTGGTTACCGAAAGATCGAAGCCAATCTTTAAATCAAGGTCGGCAACCTGAAACCAAGGAAAACCTAGGTACTGAGGACCATTATTGAAAATATGGTAAAATACTAAGCTTCCATGCGCGACAGCGAGCAAGGTGAGCAGCAAGTTGATATAAGCAGCCGGGCGTGGACCATTGCGTCTGATTAACCCACTGGCCCAAGGAAGTGACAGGAGCATGCCACTGAACCCGTAAAGTGGGATCAACCAAACAAACTGAATCGGCAGCGGCAAGGAATCGTGCAAGTGCTTGCTGGAGGAGTCGGTGTGACCGGAGTTCGGAACTGTGCGAAATCTAGGCGATCACCAGCTCACCTCCCCCCCCTCGCGCCTCGATGCAGCCCCATCGCGATCGGTGTTGATGGTCGCATCGGGCGGTTTGTGGCCCAAGTCAGCGGCGCTGCAGGGGCTGGGAGGGCCGCTGGCTGAAGGCGCTATATCCGGAGCGTTGGCGAGGACCACCGAGGCTGGTCAGCCAGATAGAGAGTTCCTCGCCATGGTGTTGCTCCTCCTCCAACAGAGCCGTGAAAAAGGCTGCGTTGTCCTGATCACCGATCAGCTGGCAAAAGCGGCTGGCTTCGTCGTAATGATCAATCAGTAGCCTTTCCAGATCAGCATTGTGCTCAAGCAGGCCGATCAGATCGGCGGCCACCGTCACCGGGCGCAGTTGGGAGGCGGCAGGCGCCACGCCGAGGGCGAGCATGCGGGAGACGATCCTTTCGGCGTGCTGCATCTCCTCCACGGTTTCGGCCCGGAAGCGTTGCGAAGCCTCGCCATCGCCCCAAATCTCCGTGAGCGAAGCCTGGGTCATGTACTGCTGAACGGCCGTGAGCTCCAGGCTCAGGGCTCGACCCAGATATCCCAGCACCCTGGGATGAATCGTTTCAGGCTCCATCACAGGCGCCGCACAGCCGGGCTCGCCACCAGGGCCGGTTCCACCTCAGAGTGAGGTCTGGCGATGATGTGAGCGGCCACGAGGCCATCACCCACGCGTTCGCAGGCATCGGCACCGGCACGCACCGCGGCATTCACGGCGCCGGTTTCGCCTCGCACCATCACCGTCACGTAGCCACCCCCGACAAATTCCCGGCTGATCAACGTGACCTCAGCCGCTTTGGTCATGGCGTCAGCCGCCTCAATGGCGGGCACCAGACCGCGGGTTTCGATCATGCCCAGTGCGATGCCGCTGATGGAGGAGTCCATGGTGTTGTGTAGAGGGGGAATGGAACGGGGAGGTGTGGATCCGCCGGAGCGGCCACCGGAGCCGGTCGCTGAGCCACCGCTTGGGCCTGAGGCGGCACGGGCGGCGGTGCTGGCTGACGTGGAGCGGGCTGGTGTTCGGCTGGCGGCCAGCTGATTGCTGGTCGCACCCGAACGGCGGCTGGTGGGACTGACCCTTGCGCTGGTTCTTGCCAGCGCAGCCGGCTGTCGCCTGGTGGCAGCTGAGCTGGCGGAAGCGCCCTTGGTGGATGCTGGCCTGACCGGCTGGGTCTTGGCGTCGATGGGGGAGGGTTGAGGTTCCGAGGTCTCGGGCTGAATGACAGGGGCTGAAGCCTCAGGGACCTTGCTCACCGAGGCTGGTGGAGGCAGCGCCGGAGGTTCAGGTGCTCCCACAACCGCAACGTCCGATGCAGGCCCTGGGGCCGTGGTTTCGTCGGTGATGCCTGGCTGGGCATCTGACACGGCGGGGACCTCCTGGCTGGCGACGGTGATTGTTGTGGCGCTTGGAGGCTGGGAGCCGGCGGAGGCCCGGGTCCGGGAGCGGCGAGAGGGGGTGGCCATGGAATCGAAGCGAAGACGGATGAGGGATGGGAGACGGCAAACCTCAGCCGTCCGGAGACCAGTGGTCGATGATGCCGGCGATGGTGAGATCGGTGAGCAAGTCGCCGTTGCCGGTGGCGAAGCGGGCGGCGGAACCACTGGCGGTGAACACCCAGTTGCCTGGAGAGGCACCAACCGGATCAACGGCAACGCTGAGCTTGCCCTTCGGCGTGCGCAGCACCCGCAGCATTTGGTGGGCAAATCCCTCGATCCGTTGGCTGCAGACCAGCGATCCCACCACCTGCATGATCTCCATCAGCTCGCGCCTCCAGGCTTGGCCGGGCCTGTGGCGGAACCGGAGGGGTTGGCGGAAGAGGCGCCTGATGGGGTTGACGGATCCGCCGGTTTGGCTGAGCCACTCGCTGAATTGCCAGCGCTGGAAGCACTCGAACTGCCGGCGGCCATGGCCTTGGCCGCGTCGGGATCCCAGTGATCGATGATGCCCACGATGGTGAGATCACTGGGGTAGGACTTACTGCCAGCGGCCTCGCGGGCGGCGGAACTGCCAACGCAGATCACCCAATCGCCGGGAATCGCTCCAACCGCATCAACGGCCACCTTTTGGGTGCTGCCATCCAGCACCACCTGGAGGTGCTTGTGCTGAAAATCAGCGATGCGATTGGTTGATACCAGAGGCTTGAGCACCTTGCAAATGATCATGATCAGTGACCTCCGGCTTGCTCAAGCAGGATGGAAGAACCAATCGTTTCTGCGGGAACGGGGCGATCGCGGTCCCGTACGGTGAGCAACGTATGCAACAGCCCATCGCGGCAGAGATCGGCATAGCGACTGGCGATCGCGTCACGCACGCGCTGGCAATGGCGCATCGCCCGCTCCCGCGCTCCTGGCACGGCACCGTGGTAGTCGAAGCGCAGCACCACCGGGATCGGCAGTCCGCGGGACACATTCAACCCGGAGAAGATCTTCACACCAACATCGAGATCGGGTGCTCCCTCCTCGACAGTGTCCATGTAGGCGAAGTAGGTGAGATTGCGAAGGTGGATCTCCTTAAAGCCAATGCCCACGCCGATGAACCGCTCTGCATGACCCGCATCGCTGTAGCTGCCCTCATGAAACTGGCGAACATAATCAAGTTGGGAGAAGTTGTTCTCCAGCAGGCGCGCAACCAGCCGTACCATACCGGGCTGGGGCCTTGAGGCTGCAGCCTGTTCCACCTTTCTGGCGATGTGCACTCGGGCCTGAGCCGCATCCAGATCCACGGTCTCGCTATAGAGATCTCGGGCATCAATCCAATGATTGACATCAATTGTGCCATCGGCGCCGGGAACATGAGCACGGATCGCATCGGTATCGGTGTCCATCCCCAGCAGCAGCAGGTCGACGGAAGCACCGCAGCAAAAGCTGTTCTCCACCGCCTGCTGGAAGTCACGCAGACGCTGCAGCCCCCCGGCGGCGGCCGCGGCATCGTCGCTGCCGTGGGCAGCGCAGCCCTCATGGGCGGGATCGCGGGAGCTGAAGTGGTAAACCACCACCTTGAGGTAGTGGGTGTCAGCGTGGGCGGGATTGGGGATGGCCTCGCGGTAGCGACGGTGTTCGGTCTTCACCCAACGGTCGACCGTGTTTTCCACATCGAACATGGCGCCGGCATGGGGTCGGCGCCGGACCGAACTCACCGGTAGCCGCAGGGCGTAGGCGATGGCATGGGCGAGGCGACCATCGGCGCAAGGGGTGATGTCAAGCAGATGGAAGCCGCAATCAAGCAGAAAGGCTTCGAAGGCCTTGGCGGAGGCATCGCCTGGCTCCCCGGCGAGGGGATCATCGTCGAAGAAGATGCGGCTGGTTTGTTCATAAGCCTCGAAGACGCACCAGGCAAACAAGGTGCGCATGTCCAGCTGGCTGGTCCAGGCGCTCTCCAGGATCGGCAGTGGCAGCTCCGTGCCCAGTTCCCGGCGGGCCAACTGCTGGGCGCGCTCGACAAAATCGGGCTCATGCTGGAGGGCCGAGAGCCGTTTGAGCACTGGCACGATCTGGTCGAACCTCTCCTTGGTGTGGGTGTCGTAGGCCCGTAGATGCGCATTGGCGGTCGGGTCGGTGAGAGGGTGCTGGTGCAACGCAGGCTGAGGGCGTTGTACTGCCCGGATCACCGGTGAGGCCACAGCCCGCACGCGCCGTCCCGCAGGTGCCAGGCTGGTGGAGCCAGGCTGCGTCCCAGGCATTGAGATCGAGGCCCCTGGAACGCCCTCACCGGCCACGCTGGCGGGGCGAGCCCCCGCCGGGATCGCTGCGGCTGGGGGCCGGCGACGACCCGAAGGGCTGGCGGCTGCCTGTTGACGTGCTGCCTGGGCCATTTCACGTTGGCGCAGGATGCGATTGGCTCGGGATGGGGTTTCAGCGGGAGCTGCTGCCTCACCAGAGGCCCCGAGGGCGATCAGGCGGCGGCTTGGAGCCCTAGGGGCCTGCAGCTGTTGAACAGGATTCGGGCGTTGAGCCATGGGATCGGCCTCAGCCGCGAGCTCCGCCGGAAACCGTGATCAGGGAGCCTTGGTCGGTGCTGCCACTGGATCCGGTGATTTTGTTGCTCGGCGGTTCGATCTTTTCGTTCCGCTTTGGCTGAAAGCCAGGCATGGCGCTCATCGGTCCAACCCGGGTGGGATTGCGGCGCCGGGCGGAACTGCCTTCCGTGCCGGTCACGTGCTCGCCCCTGTCCCAATCATCGCCGGTGATCAGCAGGCCGGAGCCCTCGCCGGTGACCCGGTTGACGGGGCGTTCGATCGGCCGTGGCCCGACCGCGGCCGCTGGGGTGAGGCGGGCGCTGCGCGGCGCGGTGCGATCGAAGCGGAACTGTTCAGTGCCGGTGACCTTGCCCTGGGCCATGTCGAAGGGTCCGGTGATGGACCGACCGCTGTGCTCATAGGTGCTGCCGGTGACGCCACCGGTGCGCTCCCGCTCGACTTGGGCCGCCCGGGCCGGAGACACCACACTGAACCCCTGCCAGGCCGCGTCCGCCAGGGTCTGGGGGTAATCGGCATCGCCACCAGCAGCGGCCGAGCAGACAGCGGCTTGCTGGTCAGCGCCCACATACGGAGTGCCGGTGACGTCCTCGCAGGCGCCCCGTTCGGCGCCGGTCAGCGAGGAGAGGCCGGGCTGGATGCCGGTCATGCGCGAAGCATTGCGCACTGGCGTGCGCTCCCGATTGGCCCGCACGGCGGCGGCGTTGCAGAAGTCGCCGGCCTGCTCCAGTCCGGCATAGGGAGTTCCGGTGACCACCTTGCAGGTGCCGGGCTCATCTCCCGTGACCTTGGACGACCGACCCGTGCGGGTGCCACTGACCACCAGATTGCGGTTGGTGACGCTGAAGCCGACCTTGGCGGCCTCAGCGGCGGGGTGGGTTCCGCAGAAGGCATCAAATTGTTGGCGGCCGATGTATTCGTCGCCGGTGATGTTGCGGCAGCTGCCGGGCTCGTCGCCGGTGACCTTGTCGCTGCGGCCCACATGGGTGCCGGTGACCCCGCTGCCGCGCAGGGTGTTGAGGCTGCTGACCTTGGCGGGAGCCTGGCCGGGAGCCTGGGCTTCGGAGCCGAGATATTGATCGCCGGTGAGCTGGCGGCCGGAACCCGGCTCGTCGCCCGTGACCTTCTCGCTACGACCAACCAGCACGCCGCTGACGGGCTGTCCCCCAAGGGTTTGGCTACGGCCAACCTTGCGGACAGTCGGGTTGTTGGTACCGCAATAGGCGATCGCCTGGTTGGCCGAGATGTACTCCGTGCCGGTGATCGTCTTGCAGGTGCCGGGCTCGTCGCCGGTGACCTTCTGGCTGCGTCCCACCTCATTGCCGGTGACGCGATTGCCATGGCTGGTGGCGGTGACGCGCACCTTGGCGGGCTGAATCGGAGCCGTGGGCTGGGTGCCGCAGAACTCCTGGAACACCTCGGCGCCGAGGTACTCGGTGCCAGTGATGGTGCGGCAGGTGGCCGCCTCGTTGCCGGTGGTTTTCGGAGAGCGGTTGGCCTGGGTGCCGGTGACGATCTGGCCGGAGAGCGTTTCACTGGCGCCGACCTTCCAGGAGGCATCAGCGGCAGCGGCTTGGCGGGCGCCATGGCGGTTGGGGCCGCTGGGGCGGGGCGTGCCGGTGCGGGCGGTGGCCGCTGAACCGGTGCGGCTCTTGAGCTCCCGCACTTTTTGAGCCAGTTCGCGGCTGCTCAAATCGGGGTTGATCTGGCGGGCCAACGTCGCAGCGGCCGTTTTCGTCTTGCTGGCGGTCTTGCCATGCTTGCTGAGGGCCTCGCGACGGGCCAGCACCAGGGCGCGACTGGGGTTGTGCTGGCTCGACCCTTTGCGGGGCGTGGCGCGGTTGGCGGGGGTGGCGGCGGCGCCGCGGGCGCTGCTCAGCGAGAGGGTGGGGGCATTGCCACGGCTGTTGCTGGCGGGAGTTTCAGCGCGGTTCTCCTGGCACTTGCAGGGCTTCTGGGCCGATGCAGTCGGGGCGGCAGCGCTAGTTCCCCGGGTGGTGGCTCGTCCCAGGTCGGTGCGGGTGCGATCGCGGGAGGTATTGGCCCGCTTGCCGGAGCGACTCAGGGCCTCGCGGCGGGAGAGAACCAGCTCCCGACTGGGATTGGAGACGGGGCGCGCCGGGCGCCGGGCGCCGGGCGCCGGGCTGGACAGCGATCGGGCTTCGGCCCGGTTGGCGCTGGCGGCAGGAGCCGCGGCGACGGATCGGGGGCTCGCAGGCGGGGCCTCGGGCTCCTGGGTGCGGGACGGCCGGGCATCGGCTGCGGTGCGCACGCGCCCAGGGGCGGAGCTGTGGCGACTCACGGCCTTCTTGCCCGCGCTGGTGAGGGCCTTGCGGCGCTCCAGAGCTGCTTCGCGACTCGATTGATTGGCCATGACCGCCCGGCGAGAAAAAATCAGGTAAGGGGTATCGGAGGCTGGGGCGAATGGCATCGCCACCACCTGACGGGGGAGAAATCTGAATGCAGATACTGAATGTTGAACCTGAGCGCCGCCTAGGCAAACCGCCGGATGGTGATGCTCTCACCCGGCGGTGTTAAGGGAACTCAGAGCCACGATTCCAGCCCGGCTGGAACCGTGGCAGTGGGTGATCTGAACCGCTCAGCGGCCCTCGAACACCACAAAGCATGCGCCCTGGCTCTGGGTGTAGGCGTCATAGCCAACCAGACGGACATGATGGTCCGGATAAGCGCGGTGGCAGGCTTCGAGTTCGCTGACAATCACGCCGAGATCCTTCTCACCGAAGAAGGGCAGCTTCCAGTAGGACCAATAGGTGGACATGGAGCGGCTGGGATGGACGTGCTCAACGAGAGGACTCCATCCCTGGGCAATGATGTAGGCAATCTGGTCGTAGATTTCGTCCTGGGTGAACGGGGGCAGAAAGCCGAACGTCTCCAGGGTGGCGACTGTTTGATAGTCACCCACTGTGCTCTTGAAGGGCATGGGGATCCTTGCGGAAAAGGGTTTGGGATGTCACCCCGGCCGGGCGAAATGAATGCGGGATACAGTCCGCCCGGGGCGAGGTCAGATTCGGCTCACTGAACGTCGAGTTTGTCGACGGTATCGAACTCGAACTTGATTTCCTTCCAGGTATCGAGAGCGATGGCCAGCTCGGGGCTGTGCTTAGCCGCTTCCGTGAGAATGTCGCGCCCTTCGCGTTCGATTTCGCGACCGGCGTTACGGGCCTTGACGCAGGCTTCGAGGGCGACGCGGTTGGCTGCGGCGCCAGCTGCTGAGCCCCAGGGGTGGCCGTGGGTGCCACCACCGAACTGCAGCACGGAATCATCACCAAAGATGGCTACCAGCGCAGGCATGTGCCAAACGTGGATACCGCCTGAGGCCACGGCGAAGACGCCGCCCATCGAACCCCAATCTTGGTCGAAGAAGTTGCCACGGCTGCGATCTTCAGGAACGAAGGATTCACGCAGCTGGTCGATGTAGCCGAGAGTGGATTGCCGGTCACCTTCGAGCTTGCCGACCACGGTTCCGGTGTGGAGCTGGTCACCTCCGGAGAGACGCAGACACTTGGCGAGGACGCGGAAGTGAATGCCGTGCTTGGGATGGCGATCGATCACCGCGTGCATGGCGCGGTGAATGTGCAGCAGCATGCCGTTTTTGCGGCACCACTTGGACAGACCGGTGTTGGCTGTGAAGCCACCGGTGATGTAGTCGTGCATGATGATCGGCTGGCCCAGTTCCTTGGCGAACTCGGCCCGCTCGTACATCTCTTCGGGCGTGGCGGCTGTGCAGTTGAGGTAGTGCCCCTTCTTCTCGCCGGTTTCCTCTTGGGCGGAGCGAACGGCTTCAGCCACGAACTCGAAGCGATTCTGCCAGCGCTGGAAGGGCTGGGAGTTGATGTTTTCGTCGTCCTTGGTGAAATCGAGGCCACCACGCAGGCACTCATACACCACGCGGCCGTAGTTCTTGCCGGACAGGCCGAGCTTGGGCTTGATGGTGCAACCGAGCAGAGGCCGGCCGTATTTGTTCATCCGGTCACGCTCGACCTGAATGCCATTCGGTGGGCCTTGGCAGGTTTTGATGAAGGCCAGCGGGAAGCGGATGTCTTCCAGGCGCAGATGGCGCAGGGCCTTGAAGCCGAACACGTTGCCGACCAATGAGGTCAGCACGTTGGTGATCGAGCCTTCCTCGAACAGATCGAGGGGGTAGGCGATGAAGGCATAGAAGGATTCCTTGTCGCCAGGAACATCTTCAATGCGATAGGCGCGACCTTTGTAAAAGTCGAGGTCAGTGAGCAGCTCGGACCACACGGTGGACCAGGTGCCTGTGGAGGATTCAGCGGCAACGGCAGCTGCCACTTCTTCCTTGGGAACACCTTCCTGGCCGGTGCATTTGAAGCAAGCCAGCAGGTCGGTGTCGAGGGGAACGTAATCAGGAGTCCAATACGTGTCGCGGTACTCCTTGACCCCGGCGTCGTACTTTTTGCTCATGGAGAATCTCCGGTTGGATCAGGGGAAAGAATCAGAGGCTTAGCGGTTCAGACGCGAAGCGCTCAGTCCTTGGAACCCAGGCCGAAGCTGCTGTTCAGGGCCGGCTCCACCTCGCGGTGAGGACGGGCGATGATGTGAGCAGCGACGAGACCGTCTCCAACACGCTCGCAGGCGTCAGCACCGGCACGCACGGCGGCGTTCACAGCACCGGTTTCACCACGCACCAGGACGGTCACGTAGCCACCGCCGACGAACTCACGACCGATCAGCCGCACCTCGGCGGCTTTGGTCATGGCATCAGCCGCCTCGATCGCGGGCACAAGGCCCCTTGTCTCGATCATGCCGAGGGCGATGCCCATGGTTTCGTTTGCCATTACCTGCTCCTGGAGGAGGGGGTGGAATGTTCGTTGGCAACCCTGCTCCGGCGCCTAACCCTCCGTCAAGCGTTTTTGGTGCTGAAGGCGATCACCAGTCCCGGATGGACACATAAGTGGTGCTGATCATGCGGACACAAAACGTTAGATCCTCTTGCCCTTGCGGCCAGCTGCCCCCGCCGCCAGGAGCCCCTCACCGCCCGGAAACGCATGCCTCGGCCGCGCCCGACTCCCCAGGGGCGCTTGTCGCAGGAGGCTTCCCGGGTTGTGATCGCCTTGCTCGTGCGCCGGATTGCCCCCTCTGGAAGCCGGCCCAGCCTCAGAGCGGATTCGCTGTGGACACGAAACCAACGCCCCCGTAAAGCTTCAGAAGTGGGTTCACCGCGTCCCGCACAGCCTGGAGCTGGCCGGCGTCGCAGTAAATGATCACCAGGGCATTGGCTCCCAAGCCACTGAAATCCATGGCCTCGGAGATCTCACCAGCCACCCCCATGCCGGTGACGTGTCGGACCACCGAGTAGCCCGGCGCGCCAGCCTTGAGGATCGCCTTGCAGACCCGTCCCAGCTCACGTTCGTTCAGAAAGATGTCAATGCGATGCATGGCTTTATGGGGCGATTGGTCAGGGAAGGGTTGGCCTTCAGCTGGCGGGGATGAAGCGCTGGACCAGCGCCATATAGATCGGTATTCCTACAACCACATTGAAGGGGAACGTAACCGCCAGCGCAGAGGAGATGTAAAGGCTTGGATTCGCCTGGGGAACGGTCATGCGCATGGCGGCTGGAACTGCGATATAGGAGGCGCTGGCGCAAAGAACCATAAACAGCAGCGTGTCTCCCTGGCCCAGGCCGAGCAGGCGTGCCAGCAGCAAGCCAACAGCAGCGTGCAGCAGTGGGGCCAACACCGCAAAGCCGATCAAAAAGGCGCCGGCTTGGCGCAGCTCGCGCACCCGTTGGGCCGCCACCAGGCCCATATCGAGCAGGAAAAAACAAAGAACGCCATAAAAAAGCTTATCGGTAAACGGCTCCATCTTTTCGACGCCAGCGGGGCTGAAACTGGCAACCACCATGCCAATCACGAGACTACCGATCAACAAAAATACTGAGCCATTCAAGAAAGCTTCCTGCAGAACTTCCAGCCAAGGCAGGCCCTGGCCGCTGGCTGGCGAGCCCTCGGCGTCCCCAGAGGCTGGCGCTGAAACGGCCAGCTTGGCGAGCAGCACCCCCACCACGATCGCCGGTGACTCCATCAAGGCCAAGGCTGCCACCATGAAGCCATCGAACGGCACCTTCAGCACGGTCAGGAAACTCTGGGCCGTGATGAACGTCACGGCACTGATTGATCCATAGGAGGCGGCCACGGCAGCTGCGTTGTAGCCGTCCAGGCGGGTACGCAACACCAGAAAGCTCGTGATCGGCACCAGCAAGGACATCAGCACGGCCGCGCCGATCGTGAGCAGCACCGTTGGCCCCAGGCCGCTATGCGCCAACTCGATGCCGCCACGGAAGCCGATGGCCAGCAGCAAGTACAACGAGAACAGCTTCGGCAGCGGTGCCGGGATCTCCAGGTCGGAGCCCAGCAACACCGCCAAGCCGCCCAGGAAGAAGAAGAGAATCGGTGCTGTCAACAGGTTCTGCAGGATCAAACTGGACTGCATCGCCCCCCACTGGCGCCTGAAGGCTCAACGTAGGCCCGCGCTGGCGCCCCCTCCAGAGGGGCCCGGGCCGTCAGGAGACGCTGAACCGAGCCCATCCCAGCCGCAAATCTCCCTAATCTCCCGCGGAGGCAGGAACCCTGGAGTTTCCGGGGGTGGAATGTTCAACCCATTCCTGCCTCCAACCTCGACAACTCAATTTTGATCGCAACCCGCACTGGAACTTCTGCGGAAACCATTCAGGCGTTTGCCCGCCATCAGACCGTTTTCCCGCAGTCGGATTCTTCAATGGCCCCGTCAGGTTTCATGGCTGCGTCCGGGCCGACTTCTCTGAGGGCGACACGGCGGCGCTTGCCAAACCGCTCTGGTGTTGCGGTTGAAGCGATTCACCCTTGCATGCAGGGTCCAGGGTCCCCTTCGGGCACAATGGCACCCTGTGGCGAAGCGGCATGGCCCAACGGTTTGCTGCACCGACGCTGGTGATCGCCAGCGGCAACCCCCATAAGCTGGCTGAGCTGGCGGGGATGTTGGAACTCGCCGGTGTCGAGGTGTTGCCTCTGCCTCGCGGTCTGGACATTGAGGAAACCGGCATGAGCTACGCCGAGAATGCCCGTCTCAAGGCAGAAGCGGTGGCCCGGCACAGCGGGACTTGGGCCCTAGGCGATGACTCCGGCATCGAGGTCGACGCCCTCGGCGGCCGGCCAGGCCTCTACTCCGCGCGCTATGCCCCAACCGACCATGAACGCCAACACCGCTTGCTGAAGGAGCTCGATGGAACCCTCTATCGCGGCGCTCGCTTCGTCACGGCCATCGCAATCGCCGATCCTGACGGCCGCACCGTGGCGGAAGCCCAGGGGGTTTGTTTCGGCTCCATCCTCGCCGAGCCCGATGGCCATGGCGCCGGCTACGACCCACTCTTTTATGTTCGCGAGGCAGGCTGCAGCTACGCCCGCATGGGTCCGCATCTGCGCAGCCGGCTTGGCAGCCGCGGCAAAGCGGCCCGGGCATTGGCACCGCAACTGCGTCAGCACCTCCAGCTCGACGCTTTGGTCTAAGCGTTGATCGCCGCGACGGCACGCATAGCGGCGGCGGCGGCTTCTTCCACATCGCCTTCGCGACCGGCGAGGGTGAGGCGGCCGAACGCCCCAACGGCCTTGACGTCGACCACGGTGATGTTGGAGCCCTTCTCGGCTTCATTGGCGGCGATCAGCACGTAGCCCGCAGGTTCCGTCTCGAGGATGAACATGCTCATGCCGGCTTGGATCATCGAGCCACGCCGGTTCAGGCGATTGATCAACACCGCGTGATCCGGCGTGATCGCTCGGATGATCTCGGTCCAGGTGACCTCACAACGGCTGCGTTGAGCGATGCTGCTGCCGATCGCCTCAAGCACCACCTCGCCGGAGTGCAGCACATTGCTCTGATCGCGGTGATACATGGCGATCGAGCCGAAGGCCCGCTCCACAACCATCTGGCCGAGCCGCACGGTGCTGGCCTTCAGGGCGATGTCGGTGACGCGGTGCACGGCCATGCCGGGGGACACCTCCAGCCAGAGGCAGGCATCACCCGGAATCGGCAGAAAACCCTGGGACACCGTGCCCATGTAGGCCGCCAACTGGGGTTGCAGCGAATCAAGAAACACATAGGTGCGCAGCTCGATCGACTGCACGTGACTGCTCTGGCCGGCAAAGCGTCGGCCTTCGCTGTCGGTGGTGATCACACAGCTGGCGCCGCTCCCGTCGCCGCTGCGGGGCGTGCTGATTTCCGTGCCGGTGATCTGGGGCTTGCCGCTGCCAAGCGCGGCGCGACGCCTGATCACGACCCTGTCCTCAGAGCTGAAGGAGCGAGCGTTCGATTGCATCAGGCGACGGACCGCTGCCTCCCTAACGACCGACCGGGGCTGAAGTGTTGGCTGTGCAAGGCACCAGCATCAAGCCCCGAAGTGGCCGGATCCTACCCCGCTGGCTTTGCGCAACCTCGGCGGTTGATGTCTCGACAGCGCCGGATGTGGATCGGATGGATCAGGATTGCCGATGGTGCGGATCCGCAACACCGGTCGGGGAATCGGGCGATCGGCCCTTGAGAACCAACCGCATGCCGAGCCGGGTTCGCTGCGCAGTCGCCCTTCCCAGAACAAGCACAGCCCCACGCAGCGAAGCGACAGAGACAGGCAAGCCTTCGTCTCAGCCCTGAAGCGAACGCCAAGCCGGAACCGGGATCAACAACAGAATGACCTCAGGGGCTGGTGGATCAGAACCCCTGAGGCGTGGTGTTCCCCCCGGCAAACTGCCCAACATGGCTCCCCGATGACGCAGGAACAGGAGGTTGGCAGCCGCTGGCTTCCACAGGCCTGAAGGAACTGATCAGGACTCCGATTTGACCCCTTCAATGCGATCTTCGATCTCCTGATAGATCTCCTGCAATTGGGCGATGTTCTGATCACTGGTTTCCCAGTAGCCACGGCCGTGCACCTCCAGCAGGGTGCCGACAATCCGGCGGAAACTGTGGGGGTTGAGATCCATCAAGCGCTGGCGCATCTCGGCATCATTGATGAAAGTATTGTTAGCCTCTTCGTACACGAAGTTGTCAACCGCGCCGCTGGTGGCGCTCCAGCCGAGGGTGAAGTTCAAGCGTTTGGCCACCTCCCGGACCCCTTCGTAGCCAGAGTTGAGCATGCCCTCGTACCATTTGGGATTGAGCAACTTGGTGCGGGAATCGAGCCGGATTGTTTCGCTCAAGCTGCGCACCTGGGCATTGGCGGTGGTGGTGTCGGCGATATAGCTCGCCGGGGCCTTGCCATCGGCGCGCAGGCCGGCGATCAACTTCGTGGGATCTGAATCGAAATAGTGGCTGACATCGGTGAGAGAGATCTCGGCAGAGTCGAGATTTTGGAAGGTGACATCGGCGGTTTTCATTGCCGCTTCAAAAACATCTCGCTGCTGGCTCATCTCGCCAGGATTATCGGCATTAAAGGCAAATGTTTTGCGCGATAAATACATTTCTTGCAATTCACCCTCTTCTTCCCATGTGCTGTTTTCGACGGCCAGATTGACGTTTGAGCTGTAGCTGCCACTGGCGTTGGAGAACACGCGGGTCGCGGCATCGCGCAGCGAAATTCCTTGCTCCGCAGCCTGCTCCAGGCTGTGCTTGCGCACGAAGTTCATCGCGATCGGTTCATCGGCCTCAGCCGCCAACTTGACGCCTTGATCGATCAAGGCCATCTGGTTGATGAATAGATCGCGAAACACGCCCGAACAGTTCACCACGACGTCGATGCGCGGACGGCCCAGCTCCTCCAGGGGAATCAACTCCATCTTGTTGACGCGGCCCAGCGAATCCGCCATGGGCCGCACGCCGATGAACCAGAGGATCTGGGCCAGGGACTCGCCATAGGTCTTGATGTTGTCGGTTCCCCAGAGCACGCAGGCGATCGTTTCCGGCCAGGCTCCCTGCTCAGCCTTTTGCCGCTCGATCAGCCGGTCGACGACGATTTTGGCGGCGGCGATGGCGGCGCGGGTGGGGATGGCCTGGGGATCGAGGGCATGGATGTTTTTGCCGCTCGGGAGCACGCCCGGGTTGCGGATCGGATCCCCCCCTGGCCCCGGCAGCACATACTCACCATCGAGTGCTCGCAGCAGACTCCCCATCTCCAGATCCGCGCACACCTGCTCCAGGCAGAAGCGCAGATAGGCGAAGGTGCGATCCAGCTCCGCGCCATCCACCTGGACAAAACCGGCGCTGCGGCAAGCGCTCAACCAGGCGGAAGGGAAGCGCCATCCCCAACGCTCCAGCAGGTCGAAGAACCAGCCGAAGTTGCGGCGCAGGGTGACCCTGCCATCGCTGCCGGTGACTTCGCGCACCATCGCCGCCACCGCGGCCCGACTGGTCTCGGTGATCAGGCGGTTGAGCTCCACATCGGCCAGCACCCCCGCGTCATTGCCGCGATAGATGTCTTCGATCGTGCGGCCCCGGCTTTCGGCCAGCAGGCCTGGCAGTGATCGCAAACCGTCGTCGGGCCGTTCCAGGGCGGCGATGTTCACCAGCGTGGCGATGGCTTCTTCGGCGGTCGGGGGCTTGCCAATCGTGTGCAGACCACAGGGAAGCAGGCGGCTCTCGATTTCCATCAGCTGGCGGTACACCGCACCCACCACCGCATCGCGCCGTTCAAGGTCCAGCTCGGCCGCATCCTGGTCCGGCAGGGCCACATCCTTATCAAGATTGCACTGGCGCGCCGTTTCGACGATCGCATTCACCACCTGCACACCACGGGAACCCTCGCGCAGTTGCTGATAGCTGCCCACCAATTCACCGAGCTCTTTCAGGCCCTTGTACAGACCAGCATTTTCGGCAGGTGGGGTGAGATAGCTGATGGTGGAGGCGTAGCCGCGCCGCTTGGCAATCGTGGCCTCGGAGGGATTGTTGGCTGCGTAGTAGTAGAGATTCGGCAGGGCGCCGATCAATGAATCCGGATAACAGGTCTCACTCATGCCCATCTGTTTGCCGGGCATGAACTCCAGGGAGCCGTGGGTGCCGAAATGCAGCACCGCATCGGCCTGCCACACCTTCTCAAGATAGGTGTAGTAGGCGGCAAAGCCGTGGTGGGGGCTGGCGCTGCGTGAATAGAGCAGCCGCATCGGGTCCCCTTCATAGCCAAAGGTGGGTTGCACTCCCACGAACACGTTGCCGAAGTGGCGGCCGAACACCAGCAGATGGGTGCCATCGCTGTTGAGGGAGCCTGGGGGCTTGCCCCAGTTCTCCTCGAGCCGCTTCGAATAGAGCGTGAGCCGTTCGTACTCCGCCACAGTCATGCGGTGGGCGATCGCCAGTTCGGGGGCCCCCTCCATCGCCTCGGGATCCTTGAGCACCGCCTCCATCAGGGCCTTGGCGTTGCGCGGCAGATCATCCACCTTGTAGCCCTTTGCCTTCATCTCCTCCAACACCCGGAAGATTGAGCCGAACACATCGAGATAGGCCGCTGTGCCGACATTGCCCTTGTCGGGGGGGAAGCTGAACACCGTGATGGCGAGCTTCTTCTCGGCCCGGGGCTTGAGCCGCAGGGAGGCCCAGCGGATTGCCCGTTCGGCGATGGCATCGACGCGGTCCTGCAGCGTATGAGCCTTGCCGGTGGCGTCATCGCGGCCGCTGAGCACGATCGGTTCGATCGCCCCATCCAGTTCTGGAATGGCGATCTGCAGGGCCACTTGCACCGGATGCAGGCCGAGGTCGCTCTCCTCCCATTCCTGGGTGGTTTGGAACACCAGCGGCAAGGCCACCATGTAGGGCCGATTCAGCCGGGAGAGCGCTTCAATGGCGCGCGGATGATCCTGACGGGCCGGCCCGCCCACCAAGGCAAAGCCGGTGAGGCTCACCACGCCATCCACCAAGGCCTGATCGGGGTTGAGCGGGTCATAGAAAAATTGATTGACCGGCCTGCTGAAATCAAGGCCGCCGCAGAACACCGGAATCACGGTGGCGCCGCGATACTCCAGCTCCTGGATCACGGCCACGTAGTGGGCCTCATCACCGGTGACGATGTGGCTGCGCTGCAGCACCAGGCCGATCACCGGCCCCCGACGCGCCTGCTCACTGAGGTCTGCGCGGCTAGCGGTCCAGTTAAGATATTCTTTGATGTCCTCAAACATCGCCGGGGCTAGCGGATGCCAGATGCCCAAGTCCGGGAACACCACCGGATCGGCCACGCTCAGCTCGGGGCGGTCAGCCTCGCCCCTGGGAAACACATACTTATCGGCGAGCATCAGCAGGAAGTTGCGCAGATTATCCGGCGTTCCGCCTAGCCAATACTGGAAACTGAGCATGAAGGAGCGGGCATCCTGCGCCTTTTCCACCGGCAAATACTTGAGCACCGCTGGCAGGGTGTTCAGCAGTTTCAACATCGCATCCTGGAAGCCAGCCGAAGAGCCACCCTTTTCGCGCCGCTTCTTCATGAACTGAGCGATGGCACTCTTGCTCTGGCCGAGCTGAGCCATTGAAAAACTGCCCAATTTGTTGAGCCGCATCACCTCCGGCATGGAGGGAAACACCACGGCGGCCTTGAGCCGATCGCGCTGGGGAGCTACCGCTTCCACCACCTTCTGGGCGAGATCCTCAATGAAAATCAAGGAGGCAATGAAGACATCCGCCGCAGCCACATCGGCACAGAAATCGGCGTAGTTCTGAGGATCACGCAATTCCTCAATCAGGTAGCCGGCCAGTTCGATCGCCAGGGCGCCATTGTGAGCGTTGATCTGCTCGGCCGCCGTGGTCAGGGCGTTCTGGTATTGGGGCTCAAGCACCACATAGACCGCCTTCATCACGGCGCGGCCATCGGTGTTGGCAGGGCTGACCCGGCGGTTGGCGGAGCGGACCTGCGTGAACATGCGAGCGAAGGGCGAAGGTTGAGCAATGTGAAGGAGCCTATACAGGCCGGTCTGCCGTCGCGCCCTGATCGCGCAAGGCGTTACAGGGCCACCGAGAGCGAATGGCGGCCGTATCCCCATGGTTTCAGGAGCGGGCCCGCCATGGCCGTGGTGCCCAGGGCCATCAGCAGCTCCAGGCCCTCCGCCAAGCAGAGCGCGGGGCTGTGCAGGCTGCCGATCCGTCATGGTCCCCACCGCCAGCAGGGCGATAGAGGTGGTGGCCAACGGCGTGGGCCCCCGTGCCAGCCCATAGGCTCTGCAGCGGATCTCCTCAGTCCTTGGATGGCATGACCTCCTCTCCCAGCCCCACTCCACCCAAGGGCGCCGCCGGGCCGGTCCCCGTGGTGGTGGCCGGCGCCCTTGGCCGTATGGGGGCCGAAGTGGTGAAGGCGGTGCGGGATGCCCCCGACTGCACCCTGGTGGGCGCCATCGACACCTCCCCCGGGCGGGAGGGGGAGGATGTCGGCCTGGCCCTCGGTCTGGGTGATCTGGAGGTGGCGATCACCGCTGACCTGGAGGGCTGCCTCTGCCAGGCCAGTCAGGCGGTCCGCCAGGCCGGCCCCGGTGGGGGAGCCGTGTTGGTCGACTTCACCCACCCTTCTGTGGTGTACGAGCACACCCGCGCCGCCATCGCCTACGGCGTCCATCCCGTGATCGGCACCACCGGCCTCAGCCCCAGCCAGCTTCAGGAGCTCGCCAGCTTCGCCGCCAAGGCGGGCGTGGGCGGTGCCGTGATCCCCAATTTCTCCGTGGGCATGGTGCTGCTCCAGCAGGCGGCGGCCGCCGCCGCCCGCTTCTACGACTGGGCTGAACTCACCGAACTGCATCACAACCGCAAGGCTGACGCCCCCAGCGGCACCTGCCTGAAGACGGCCGAGATGCTGGAGGAACTCGGCAAGTCATTCAATGTCTCCGAGCTTGAGGAACATGAGAGCCTTCCGGGTTGCCGGGGCGGCCGGCGCGTCAGCGGCCTGCGCCTGCATTCCCTGCGGCTGCCCGGGTTGGTGGCCCACCAGGAAGTGATGTTCGGCTCGCCTGGCGAGACCTACACCTTGCGCCACGACACGATTGACCGCGCCGCCTACATGCCAGGCGTGCTCCTGACCGTGCGACGGGTGCGGCAACTGGAGGGGCTGGCGTACGGGCTGGAACGGCTGCTGTGATGCTGGAGCGATGCTGATTCCGCTGCGTCCCGGGGAGCTGGTGCGGCTGGTGCCATCGGTGGCCACCTCACCCCAGTTCAATGCCTGCTTCGGTCCCTTCCGCAAACTGTTGCAGCGGATTTTGATCTCCGTGATCGGTGGTGTGCTGTCGCTGCTGATCAGCCAGGGGCTGTCGATGCGCAGCCAGTTCGCACCGGTGATGCTGGTGATCGGCGTGGTGTTTGGGCTCTACATTCTCTGGGGGCCGATCCTGGAGGCGAGTCGCCGCAACGCCGGCCTGCGTCGTTACCCCGCCGCGGCCCTGTTCGAGGGCGAGGTGGTGGAGGTCTACCAGCGCGACGTGGTGGAAGATCGCCGCGAACAGGCGAACAGCAGCGGTCGCTTGGAGCTGGTGGAGAACCACCGCACCTGGCTCTGCCTGGAGCTTGCCGACGAGGACGGCTATCTCGGCCGCCTGCGCTTCCCGATGGAGAAGAAGCACCAGCAGATCCGCCGCGGCATGGTCGTGCGGACGCTGGTGTTGAGCGAACGCAAGGATTTTTCCCGCATCGCCGCCCTCAGCGATGCCTGGTTGCCCCAGGCCCAGCTGTGGGTCGGGGAGTACCCCTATCTGCTGCGTCCGGCCTTCGAGGAGCTCTGCCTGCTGCGTCTGCGCTGAGGCAGTGGCGCTGAGGCAGTGGCACCCGAGCTGTGGCACCCGAGCTGTGGCGCCAAGCCTGCTGCGCTGAAGCTCAGGCACTGGGGCTGATGCGCTTTGGCCGCTCCATTGAGGCTGAGGCGCTGCGGCGGTTGCGGTGAAGAGAGGGCTTCCCTGAAGGCCGCCCGGGGCAGTCCGTGGACCGCCGCCCCGGAGCGCGATCCCTTGGCGCTCCCCACTCCGGGAGGAGCGCCAAGGGGCCCTCGCCCAGCGCTGCAACAATGCGTTACAATCAACGCATCACTTCCAGGAGTTGTCATGACCCAGTCCACCCCCACCATCCGCGGCGCCAGCGTCACCACCGAAGATGGTGGTCGCCTGAACGCCTTCGCCACCGAGCCCCGCATGGAAGTGGTCAGCTCTGAGAACGGCTGGGGCTTCCATGACCGCGCCGAGAAGCTCAATGGCCGCATGGCCATGCTCGGCTTCATCGCCCTGCTCGCCACCGAATTCGCCCTGGGTGGCGAAGCTTTCACCCGCGGTCTGCTCGGCATCGGCTGATTCACGGCCAAACGGTTCACTGGCCAGAATCCACGCCGCAGCCTCCGGGCTGCGGTTTGTTTTGGCTGCGCCAAGGCCGTCTCGATGCGTCCACCCCTGCACGCCCTGGTTCTTGGGGCAGGCCCCACCGGCTCCCTGCTCGCTCTCGCCCTGGCGTCCGCCGGCTGGCGGGTGACCGTTGCGGATCCGCTCTCGGCGGCACAGCTGCTGCGCCGCCAGAGGGCCTATGCCTTCAACCAGTCATCACGGCGTCTGCTGCAACGCCTCGATCTCTGGGACGCCGTCCAGCCCCTGCTGGTGCCGTTTTCCAGCCTCTGGTTGGAGGATGGCGCCACGGGTCAGGGGCTGGGCTTCCAGCTCGACGACCTGCCCGACCACCGCTTGGCGAAGCCGCGCCCGGCGATCGGTTGGATCGCCCAGCACGGCCAGCTGATGACCCTGCTGATGGAGCGCCTGAACCGGTCGAGCGCCATCGAGCTGGCCCTCGGCCAGCCGCCCGTCCCGCAGCAGGAGCGGGAACCGCGCCACGACCTGGTGCTGGCCGCCGACGGCCCCGATTCGCCGCGACGGCAGCGTCTGGGAATCGGTTGTTGGCGCCACAGCTACCGGCAACGCTGCGTCACCGCCCAGGTGCGTCTCAGGGGTTGCCCCGAAGACTGGGCGATGGAGCTTCTCCGGCCGGAGGGGCCCTTTGCCGTCTTGCCCCTGGGGTCAGGGGCATTCCAGCTGGTTTGGAGCGCCCCCGCCCGACGCTGTGAGCAACTGGAGAGCCTGTCCCCAGCCGCCTTTCTCGATCAAGTGGCGGCGGTTCTGCCGGGCAACCTGCAACCCGATGCGCTGCTGGACCGGCCGCGCGCCTTCCCGGTGACCCTGCAGCTGGCGCACCGCCTGCATCGCGACCGCACCCTGCTAGTGGGCGAGAGTGCCCACCGCTGCCATCCGGTGGGTGGCCAAGGGCTCAACCTCTGCTGGCGCGACATCGAAGCCCTGCTCCCCCTGGCTGAGCGCGCCGCCGCAGGTCGGCTCCATCCCCGCCGCATCGGCGCCGCTTATGGACGGCGCCGATGGCTGGATCTCCTGCTGACCCTGTTGGCCACGGATCTGCTGGTGCGGTTGTTCTCCAACCGATCCCGGCTGCTGCTGCCGCCGCGCCATCTGGCCCTGGACCTACTGCGTCGCTGGTCCTGGTTACGGCGATTCACCCTGGCCGTGATGACCCGTGGACCTTGCGCGGGCCTGCCAATCTGACCAGCATGGGCCGATGGTGATCAGCAGCTCGCCCCAACCCCAAGCCTCGGAGTCGTTACTGCGCTACCTGCGCCATCACCTCAACCTGAGCGAAAGCGCCATCACCCTGGGATTGCGCCAATCGCAGCTCGAACAAGCGCCGCTTCCGGTGGTCCTCTGGCGCTTCGGGCTGATCAGCCTGGAGCAGTTCGACCAGGTGCTGAGCTGGCAGGACGGTCAGATCTGAGCGGTGGCGCACATCCCATCCGCGACCTGATTCCGAGGGCCGTGCCAGACCTCGCGCTGGCCCGTTCACCGGGGCGGCGCCGCCTGCCTGGCGCTCAGTGGTCGGGGATCAACGCGCTCAGTGGTAGGTGATCAACGAATGGATGACACTGCTCTGGGGCAGGCGGCTGCGGCCGTCCAGCCCGGCCAGCTCCACCACGAAACCGAAGCCGCACACCTCACCGCCAGCCTTTTCCACAAGCGACGCGGTGGCGGCGGCGGTGCCGCCCGTGGCGAGCAGATCATCCACCACCAGCACCCGGGGGCCATCGGCGAGGGCATCGGCCGGGATCTCCAGGCTGTCCTGGCCATATTCCAGGGCGTAATCCACACTGATCACCGCACCCGGCAACTTGCCGGGTTTGCGCACCGGAACGAAGCCAAGGCCCACCTGGGTGGCCAGGGCCATGCCGACGATGAATCCCCGCGACTCAATGCCGACGATCATGTCCGGGGCGATCTGCTCACACACATTGGCCATCCGGCGCATCGCCTCCGCCCAGCCGTCCGGGCTGCGCATCAGGGGCGACAGATCCCGGAACAGGATGCCCGGCTTGGGGAAGTCCGGTACCTCGCGGACCCAATCACGCAGATCAATCGAGTCCGAAGCGGTCATGGTGAGGGCAGGTTGCGAGCGGAAAACGAGCTGGGCGTGACGCAGGGCGCTCAGCGCTGGCATCATCGCAGCCATGATCCAGAAATCCACGTCCGTCACCCTGGCGGCTGAGGTCGACCGACCAGCCATGGACAGCAACTCCAGCGGCAGCACCCCCCCGGGCTCGCCTGCGGCCCGCACGGCCGCATCCAGTCGAGCCCTCTCCCGACGGGGCCTCGAACGCCTGGATCTGATGCTGCTGTGCATGGAAGCCCTTGACCACAACGGTGGCGAGGCCATGCTCTGGATCAGCGAGAAGCTTGGCTACAGCGAGCGCTTCCCGAACCGGGTGGAGCTCTGGAAGCGCCGCTGCCACAACCCCTTGCGCCGCGCCTGCCGCCGCGGCGACCTGTCGGTGGAGGACAGCGACGCTCTGATCCACATCCTCTGCCACCTGGCGGAGCGTCTGTATCCACTGCTGCGGTCGCTGCTGTGCAGCACCGATCCCCCCGATCTGATCGAACTGCGCTGGGCGCTGTTCCGCCTGCGTCTGAGCGAGCTGTTGCGGGAACGCATGAACCCTCGCCGCAGCGGCGTTCAGGCGCTGCTTGACGACGAGGCCGGCCAGAAGCCTGTGCGTGAACTCATCCAGGCCCTCACCCTGGCGGCCGGCGAAGGGGGCTACGAGAGGGTCCGAGCCAGCCTGCTGGACGCAGTGGCCTGAGCGCGATGCTGATCCAGAGTGCCGGCATGAAACAAACCCTGCAGTACGACCAAACCAGCTGCCGACTGCAGGTCGAAGGCCTGCCCGATGTCTCCAGGGGCCTGGTGGGCGGCTCGATTGGCATCATCACCGGATGGCGGCTGCAGTGGTTGGGTCGGCCGGATGTGGAGGGGCAGCGCGAACACCTCCAGGCCCTGCTTGAGGTGGTGCTGCCCTACGCCCGCTACCGGATCAGTGCGGTACCCCGCAGCTTCGGGGAGCCCTCCTCACCGGTGCGGTTGCACCCCGCGGAGGGCGACAGGCATCGATTGGTGCTGCGCAGCAGCCAGGCCAACACCCCCGAGCTGGAACAGCTGATCGATGATGCCGAGCTGGCCGATCTGGTCCAGGTGCTGGATCGTCTGCGACGCGATCCTCGCCTGCAGATCCAGGCGCAGATTCCCGCGGCCGAACCGCTTGGGGTGCGGGAGCTGATCGACCGGATTCCGCTGCGCCGGCGCCTGGCGGCCCCGGTGGGTGGACTGGCGGCCCTGATTCTGGCCACCGGACTCGGCAGTCTCTGGCCGGCACCCCGACCGCTGAACCTGTCGCCCAACGCCCCGGCTGGCCAGAGCCGCAGTGCGGAAAACACCGCCGCTCCGCAATCTGGCAGCGCTTCCCCCGACAAGGGGGACCGCCTGCCTTTGCCCAAGCGCTCGGAATCGCGCTGAGGGCCCACGCCACGGATGCCTTCCGAGGTACCGCGTGGCGTTGACGCCGTCGGTAACGTTGCCCAAGGATCTGACCAGTTTGACGATGTCCCTCACCTGGTCTGAACTGCGTCGCCGCGTCGCTCGCCTGGGAGCCGCCCTTGATGTGGTGGTTCGCAGCGACCCGGAAGTCTGCGGCCTCAGCGGCAAGGGCTTTCATCTCACACTGCATCACGGCGGTCAGGGCGACTGCACCGTGCAGGATCTCTCCCTGATCGACTGCCCCAACGAACTGGTGCTGGTGGAGTTCGAGCGCTGGATGCGAGGAGCCGGCCACCGGATCACCCCATGAGTCGCTCCGCCATGCGCACCAGCCACCAGGCGCTGAAGCTGCCGCGCTCGGTCTTCGCCTCGCCACCCTCGCGGCTGGTGTTTCGCCGGCGGCGACGCCGCCGCCCCCTGGGAAACAGGATCAGCCAGGCCTGCATTGGCCTCTTGCTGGTGCTGGCGGGGGTTGGCATCCTCTACGGCTTGATGCAACTGCCCCGTTGGCTGGACACCGTGCTACTGGTAAGCACGGCCATCGCCAACCTGATCTCGGGGCTCAGTCGTCTCGGACTTGGGCTGCTGCAGCTGGTGGGTGTCTTCGGTGTGCTGGCGCTGGCGGTGCTGGCCCTGCTGCTGCTGGTGGGAGGGGTCGTGCGCTTGTTTCGTTCGATCACCGCCGGCCAGGAGCGCCAGCGGATCTGACGATGATCACGGCCCCAGCAGCACCCGCCGATCCAGCAGCAGGATCGCGGGCCCGATACCCTCCGGTTGCCGCGAAGGCGATTCAGCCATGCAGACGGCTGGCCCACAGGCCCGCCAGCTGCCACGAGGACCAGAGAAAAGCCAGCAGGATCAGCCAGTTGAACCAGGCTGGCCTGCGAGAGGCGGGATCGGGCATCCAACCGTGGTCGTTGTGCCAATTGTGACAGGACGAAGGCCAAGGCACCACAACACGACATGTTGTTGGGGAGCTTGAATGGAGGATCAAGCCCTCATCTCCCTTGCCTTGCCAGCCTGGCTGTTGATCCTGATCCTGATGGAGTTGGTGATCGTGGTGATCAACCCCGCCCAGAAGGATTACCTCTGGTTCAGGGGCTTGCGGCGCCCGCAATGGTTGCGATTCTTCATCTGGATCCCGTTGATCTGGCTGGTGATCAGCGCGGGGCTCTACTTCTCAGCCTTGATCTCCTGGGAACTCAGCAACAGCTGGCTGCTGCTCCTGAGTTACCTGTTGCTGTTGGCCGTGCTGGAAAGCCACACCTGGCTGCTCTGCCGCTACCGCAATCTGCACCTTGGCGCGGCCGCTCTCCTGGTTGGATGGATCTATGCCCTGGTTCTGGCCTTTTCGCTGGTGCCACAGGACAGCTCCGGGATGGCCTGGCAACTGTTGCTGCCGCTGTTGATCTGGGCCCCGATCGAGTCTTACGCCCTGGTGCTCATGCAGCGACTCAACCGGCGAGGAGCAGCCTATGCCCAACCTGATTGAGGCTTTGTTGCGGCCGGCTGCTTACGACCACCCCGTGCGGTCCGTCGAGCTGATCGAAACCCATATCTCCTGGATCCTGCTGACCGGTGAGTATGCCTACAAGTTGCGCAAACCGGTCAACCTCGGGTTTGTCGACTTCAGTACGCCCGAGCGACGCCATTGGTTCAGTCTCGAGGAGCTACGCCTGAACCGCAGGCTCGCTCCTGAGCTTTACGTTGACGTGCGCTCGATTCATGGACCTGTCCACAACGCCCATCTCGGTGGTGCGGGGGCCGTGATCGACACGGTCGTGAAGATGCGCCAGTTCCCCCAGAGCCAGTTGCTGCCGGCCGTGCTGGAGCGAGGCGAACTGGATGCGGAACACTTGGAGGATCTCGCCAAGGATCTAGCCCGCTTCCAAGCGGCCGCCGCCGTGGCCGCGCCGGATTCGGGCTTTGGTTCAGCGTCGGCGGTGACAGCACCGGCGCTGGAGAACCTGAAGGTGTTGGATCAGCTGGCCCCCGAGCGATTGCAAGGTCTCCCCCTAGTGGCCTGGACCCGAGCTGAAGCCACTCGGCTGGAGGGGCACTTCCAACATCGATTGCGGCAAGGCGCCGTGCGCGAGGGCCATGGAGATCTCCATCTGGGCAATATGTTCATCAGCGCCGAGCGAATCCGGGTGTTTGATTGCCTGGAGTTCTCCCCAAGCCTGCGCTGGATTGATGTGATCAGCGACATGGCCTTCCTGGCGATGGATCTGCGCCAGAGGGGGCGCAGCGACCTGGCTGGGGTGCTGCTGGATCGCTGGTTGGAGGCCAGCGGCGATTACGACGGATTGCACGCCTGGCGCTGGTATCGCGTCTACCGCGCCCTGGTCCGGGCCAAGGTGGCTGCCCTGCGCCTCAGCCAGAGCAGCGCCGGGGCGGCGGACGAAACCAGCCGCCGGGAGCTGGGGCGCTACCTGGACGAGGCGTCCTCCAGCACCGAGGCGCTCCCGGGACGGTTGGTCCTCTGTCATGGCGTCTCCGGCAGCGGCAAATCCCATCTCGCCAAACGCCTTTGCCGCCAACTCGGCTGGGTCCGGCTGTGCGCGGACGTTGAACGGCGGCGTCTGTTCGGGCGCTGGGGGAGCCTGCTCGCCTCAACCCCGTTGCAGGGCGACCCCTACCGGCCCGAGGTCAGTGAGCGGCTCTATGGCGAGGTGTTGCTCAACGCCGCGGAGCGAATCCTGGGGGCTGGCGAGAGCCTGATCGTCGATGCCACCTTCCTGCGCCGAGCTGATCGGCAACGCTTCCAGCAGTTGGCCCAACGCTCTGGAGCTCGCTTCCTCATTCTCAGTTGCCGCGTCGGGAAGGAATTGGCGGCGGCACGAATCTGCCAGCGCCAACAGCAGGGAGGTGATCCATCGGAAGCTGACCTCAAGGTTCTGGAAGCCCAGTGGGAGCAGCGGCAGAGCCTGTCTGGGGAGGAGTGTGGGCACGCCTTGGTGGTGGATCGAAACAAAGACCTTGAGGGAGAGGCATGGCAGCGCCTTCTCGACGAGCTCAATCAATCCACAATGGGGGCCCTGGTCTAGGCGGAAAAGATGTAATTCGTGATTACTGCTTGTTTAATTTGGTTCTACGAGGCAACGGATCACCCCGGGAGAGATGCTCCTGGGGGCAAGGGGGTCAGAACCACTCAGGCACAGCGGATTCGGCGGTGTTGACATGGGCTTCGGGCGTGGTGCGCTGGAATTCCAAGGTGATGTTGCGCTTCTGTTCTCCATCCGCCGCGACGGCCTCAATCGCGTACACCTGCTGACCATCGCGGAAGGGGACCTGGATCCGGAAGGTGCCATCAGCGGACAGCGGAACCACTTCGCCACCGATGGTGAGGCGAGCTGAGGGGTCGGTGGCGCCGTAGACGATCAACTCAGCGTCGGCAACCAACCAGAAGGAGCGATTGCGGGACATCAGACCAGCGCCGGACTCACTGCGACCGGAAGCCCAGCCAGCCCCCGATTCCCAAATTCCCGATGCGGCGCCAGCACCGCCTTCCTCTTCAAACTCATGAAAAGCCTCAGAACCGCGGCCCAAGCGGCGCCAACGGGATGTAGCGGTTTGATACAGACGTTCGTGCAGATCCGGCAGATCGGGCTGGATCGGCTCGACTGGAGCAAATGCTGGCAGAGATTCGAGCGAAAAGGGCACAAATTGATCGGCGACTTGCTCCGAGGGATGCAGGGCCGGAACCCTGGCCACCGAAGAAAAGGCCAACGAATACCAGCCCCCTGCGTTGGTGCGGAAGCCCAGCTCGACGCGATAGTCACGATCGGACATGGGGACGGGCAAGTACCACTCGCTGGCGTGACCGTCGACAACCACCTCCTGGAGAGCATGGGGATGGGAGAAACCGCCTGGCAGGCCGGTCACATCGGCGACCCTCAGAGCGAGCTGAGTGGCACCGGCGTCGCTGGCATCGTCGCGATCATCCTGGGAAATCTCCCAGAACACGTAGGCCCACTGGGGGTCACGGGGCAGAAACACCACGCGGGTTTCGTCTTCGGGACGGGGAGCCGGGGAGAGTTCGGATTCGATCGCCCGCAGCGCCTCGGGGGATTGGGGGGCGCTGCTGATCGCCTCAGTAAGGCTCTCGCGACTTTCCGCAACCGGACGGCTGACGCCCAAACGACGCGCGAACTCACGCAGCTGACGCATGCTCAGGGAGGCAAGGTTGGCCACGGGGTTGCTGTTCGTCATCTGCTTGTCAGGAAAATCAACATCGGGCCATCGTCAGCGAAAGAAGCGCTTTGGGATCACGCCTGTCAGCAGATCGGAACAGCGGCGGTTCGGGATCAACGGCTCCAGTGGCTGCCGCCCTCCCAGGCAGGCGGATGCAGCTCCCGGGCGCCGCGCTGGTCGAGGCTGGCCAGAACCGCTGAGATCCCCAGCAGAGCCAGCACAACCAGTCCCAAGCGCTGTCCTCGGTTCAACCCGCTGCCGATTTTTCGGCGCAGGCCGCGGCCCTGGGAGCCCGCCGCACCTCCCAGGGGCTGGCCGCAGCGGGCACAGACCATGCGTCCGGCCAACGCCCGATCGGAGCGCACCGCCCAGCTGCCGCAGTGGGGACAGGCCATCGCCGCAGCACCTCGACGTTGGGGTCATGTTGATGGATCGCGCGTCCGACCGCCGCCCGCGTTCCGCGACCGGGCGGGACACTGGTCCGATCGCGCCACGTCCGATGCCCCTGCTGTCGTTCCTGAGGCGCCAGCTGCAGCAGCTTCAGCGGCTGGCCCAGCCCTATTTCCTCCCCCTGGAGCTGGGGGGCTGGCCCTTCGGCGTGCTCACCCTGGCGCTGCTGGCCATCAGTGGCGGCGCGGCCCTGCTGCTGGTCACCGGCCTCGTGAAAGGCCTCCTGCTGCTCTGGCCCGCCGCCGCGGCTCCGTTTCTCCAGGGCAGCAACCAGCGTCTGGATCTCCTCTGGCGGCAGCCACTGCTCCCCCCGCTGCTGCTGCCGGCCCTGGGGCTGCCCTGCCTTCTGATCGGCGCCTTCCAGCCGGAGAGCCGCCCTTACCGGACGGCGATCGGCTTGGCGGCCACCCTGCTGGCGCTGGGCCTGCTGGCGGGCCTGCTGCCGGTCGGGCTGTTGCCCTCTGAGCTCGGCCTGGCCCCCTGGCAACGGCTGGCGCGTTCCATCTGGCTGCGGCCGATCAGCGCCGCCGGACCGGTGCTGATGCTGCTGGCGGGCGGCGGCGGCCTCTGTTTCTGGATCTGGCGGCGGCATCTGCGCCAGGGCCGCTGGTTGCCGTGGCTGCTGTTGGGGTTGGTGCTGCTGCTGATTTTGCTCATCAATGCCATCAATGTTGGGATCAGCTACATCGCCCGGGATGTGGACAACGCCCTCGTGGCTTTTCGTCAGCCTCAGTTTTGGACAAGTGTACTGATTTACGCCGGTTGCCTGATCCTGGCCCTGCCGATTCGAGGCGTACAGAGCTATCTGGTGCCCCGCTTCGGCCTGCTCTGGCGCCGCTGGCTGAGCGACCAGCTGTTGAGCCGCTATCTGAGCGATCGCGTCTATTACCAGCTGAGCCCCGAGTTCGAGGCCTCGACGCTGATCGACAACCCCGACCAACGCATCAGCGAGGATGCAGCCAGCTTCACCAGCTTTAGCCTGGGCATGGCGGTGGATGTGAGCACGGCTCTCTTGACCTTTGTCAGTTTTATCCTTGTGCTTTGGACGATCAGTTCCCGTCTGGCGCTGTGGCTGCTGATCTATGCGGCAGTTGGGACCACACTGGTGGTGATCGCCAGTCGTCGACTGGTGGTTCTCAATGGGCGGCAGCTGCGCCTCAACGCTGATTTTCGTTATGGCTTGGTGCACATCCGCAACCATGCCGAAGCCATTGCTTTCTATCGCGGTGAAGCTCAGGAGTGCCGTGAAGGCATGCGCCGTTTGGGGCTGGCGATCCACAACCAGGATCGTTTGATCGTCTGGGAGGCCCTGATCACCGTGATCCAAACCTCGTACGACTATTTCTCCGATTTTCTGCCTTGGCTTGTGTTGGCTCCGCTGTACTTCGCCCGTCAGGTGGACTTTGGCGTGCTCGGCCAGGCCGGGATCGCCTTCAGCCAGGTGCTCGCTTCGATCAGCTATATCGTTGAGAACATCGATCGGCTCGCGGCATTCTCCGCCTCGATCCAGCGTCTGGAAACCTTCCAGAGCGCGATGGCGGACCAGGCAAGCGGCACGCCAACGCGCTCCGCGGCATCCCGCGACTCGGCCGCACCTCCCCGCTCGACCGCTGGCGACAGCAGGGCTTTCAGCAACGCGTCGGGCTCCGCGGGCGATACCCTCTCCAGCAACAAATCGGCCAGCCATGAACGAGCCAGCCCGGACCGGCCAACGCCGGGCACCGGCACCGCCACCGCTGACGTTCCTGCAGCCATCGGAGCCGATTCCGCCGGCACCGCCTCGGATGTCTCGGCTGCTCAGGCGATCGTGCTGCGCCATGTCGATCTGGTGCCTCCGGGTAGCAGCAGGCCCTTGATCCGCGACCTCAGCCTGACGGTCGGCCCGCGGCAGCGGCTGCTGGTGGTGGGCCCCTCGGGATGCGGCAAGACCTCCTTCCTGAGGCTGGTGAGCGGACTGTGGTCCGCCGCCCGCGGCGAGGTGGAGCGGCCGGAGGCCGGCGAGCTGCTGTTCATCCCCCAGAAGC
>JBKDOR010000078.1:0-8179 GCA_046342775.1 Synechococcaceae cyanobacterium | reverse complement strand
GAGGAATCCCGCGCTGAACTGCACGAGATGCTGAACGGCTCTGATCTGGTGTTCATCGCCGCCGGGATGGGCGGTGGCACGGGCACCGGAGCCGCGCCGATCCTGGCTGAGGTCGCCAAAGAGGTCGGGGCCCTCACCGTCGGGATCGTCACCAAGCCGTTCGGGTTCGAGGGTCGCAAGCGGCTGCGCCAGGCCGAGGAGGGCATCGCCCGTCTCGCTGAGCATGTGGACACCCTTATCGTGATCCCGAACGACCGGCTGCGCGATGCGATCGCCGGGGCTCCCCTGCAGGAAGCCTTCCGCGCCGCGGACGACGTGCTGCGGATGGGGGGGACAGGCATCACCGACATCATCACCAAGCCCGGCTTGGTGAACGTGGATTTTGCCGATGTGCGCTCGGTGATGGCCGATGCCGGCACGGCCCTGCTGGGCATCGGCGTGGGGTCGGGCCGCTCCCGCGCCAGCGAGGCGGCCCAGGCGGCGGTGAGCAGCCCGTTGCTCGAATCGGCGCGGATCGATGGCGCCCGCGGCTGCGTGATCAACATCAGCGGTGGCAAAGACATGACCCTGGAGGACATGACCACCGCCTCTGAAGTCATCTACGACCTGGTCGATCCCGACGCCAACATCATCGTTGGCGCGGTGGTTGACGAAAGCCTGGAGGGCGAGATCCACGTGACGGTGATCGCCACGGGCTTCGAGAGCGGTGGGGCTTACCGGCCGGAGCGAATCACCACCAGCTTTGTCGACGCGATGACCACCACCTCGGAGGAACGGGGCGCGATGATCCCGCCGTTCCTGCTCAACCGCCAAAGCCGGCTCGACGAGTGAGCCCCAGGCGCTTGGGTGCCATCTGCCCTGCCCTGCCCCATCCCGTTCCCGACCACGCTTTCGGTCCCCAGCCGCCGGCTGCCGGACTGCAGCAACGGCGTTTTTTGATACCCCTGGCCCCTTGACTCTCCGCGCAGCACGGAGCGGCTGGGTGGGCCCTCTGGCTGATCTACCGAGTACCACCGCAAGGCCAAACGCAACCCAGGCAGGTCTGATGCGGCCTCGGGTGAGCCGGTTCCTCACCGCGCAGGTTCCCCAGCTGCTGGGCTGTTCCAGCGACCTCTTGAGTTGCTTCCCAGGTCTGGCAAGGCATTAGCGCAGCCCGGATCGGCTCGATGCCGCTAGGGCTGATCTACCGGGGTACCCCGCAAGGCTCAACACAACCCAGCACCTGATCAGCAACCAAGCTCCGCATCAGAAAAAGGCTTCACCTGATCAGCAACAAAGCTCCTCATCAGAGGAAGGCGTTATCACGCCTGGCAAGAACGGGCTTCCGGCGCCTCGCTTTTGGGCGCTCATGAGTGCTAGTCAGCATTCCTCTCAGCATTCCTCAGCCAGTGATCGTTGGCTCTGCGGAGCTTGATTGCTGATCAGGAGGCTTCATGACGCATGGCCAGAACGGGCTTCTGGCGCCTCGCTTTTGGGCGCTCATGGGTGCCAGCCAGCTTTTCTGATCCAGTGAGCGTTAGTTCTGCGGAGCTTGGTTGCTGATCAGGACCCAGCAAAACCTGAGCCCGCAGGCCCACGGGTGGGCGGAATTGGGTGACCCGGAGACCACGCCTGCCTGACGCATCCCGAGTGGCTGCTCCCTTCCGGTCCTGACCAGGTTTAGGCGTCCTGGCTGCGTGGATCCGAGTCGCGATGATGCTAGCAACATCCCTCCTATCGCCCCTGAGGTCGAGCCCGTGCCCCAGCGCCCTGGTGATCTGCTCCTGCGCAAACAGGCCTGCCTACCGATCACGGTGCTCACCGCCTGGGATGCCCTGTCGGCGGCGCTGGTGGTGGAAGCCGGGGTGGATGCGGTGCTGGTGGGCGATTCCCTGGCGATGGCGGTGCTGGGCCATGCCACCACCCTGCCGGTGAGCCTCGACGACATGCTCCACCACTGCCGCGCGGTGGCCCGGGGCATCGAGGCCAGCGCAGCCCGCAGTGGCGGCCACCGGCCGCTGCTGATCTGCGACCTGCCCTTCCTGTCTTATCAGTGCTCCACCGATGATGCGGTGGCCGCCGCCGGCCGGGTGCTGAAGGACACCAGCGCCGCGGCGGTGAAGCTGGAGGGGGCGGAGCCGGAGACCCGGATCGCCATCGACCGGATGGTGCGCAGCGGCATCCCGGTGATGGGCCATCTGGGCCTGACGCCACAGGCGGTGCACCGTCTAGGCTATCGGCGCCAGGCGGCCGATCCCGATAGCCAGGAGCGGCTGCGGCTCCAGGCGCGGCAGCTGCAGGCCGCGGGCTGTTTCGCCCTGGTGCTGGAGCACATCCCGGCCCCGTTGGCGGCGGAGCTCAGCGCCGAGCTGGCGATCCCGGTGATCGGCATCGGCGCCGGAGAGGGCTGCGATGGCCAGGTGCGCGTCACGGCGGACCTGCTGGGGCTGACGCCGCGCCAACCCCCCTTCAGCCCGCCGCTGCTGCCGGGTCGGCAGCTGGCGATCGAAGCGCTGCGGGAGTGGATCAACGGCCAGCAGCCACGGCGGCCTCGACCCGAGGATCCCGCCGCTGCCACCAGGCCAGCAGATCCCGCAACACCGCATTGCTGAGCGCCAGCCCTTCGGGGTCGCTGAGCCGCCAACGCGGACCTTCCACCCGCAGCAGGCCCGAGGCCTCAAAGCTGGCCAGTCGCTGGCGCAGCTCCACCAGCCAGGCGGCGGGCAGGCCGTGCTCGCGCCAGAGCTCCTCCAGGTTCACCCCCTCCCGTCGACGCAGGCCCACCATCAGCCGCTCATCGAGCGGGAAGGCGCCGCGCGGTGCCGCGGCGTCGGGCTGGCCCTGGCGCTGGCGGATCCAGTCCGCCAGCCACTGGCCATAGGACTCGCGGTTGCGGGGCCGCGCCAGGCGCTCGCCGCCGAGGCCGCTGCTAGCGCCCATGCCGAACCCCCACCAGGAGGCGCCACTCCAGTAGACGCGGTTGTGGCGGGAGGCGTGACCAGGCCAGGCGTAGTTGGAGATCTCGTAGTGGCCGTAGCCGGCAGCCACCAGCCGTTCGCGGCTGAGGGCATGGAGATCGGCCGCCACCTCGTCGTCGGGGAGGCGGAGGCGCCCCTGACTCAACCAGCGCTCGAACGCGGTGCCGGGCTCGATGGTGAGGTCGTAGATCGAGAGATGGGGCGGTTGCAGGGCGATCGCCTGCTCCAGCTGTCCCCGCCAGTGCTCCAGCACGGCCGGGGCGGGCCGGGCGCAAGGAACAGCCGGGGCGGGCCGGGCGCCTGAATCATCCGGGGCGGGCCAGGCGGCGGAATCTGCCCAGGCGGGCCCGTCGAGGGGAGCCCCCTGGATGAGATCGAGGCTCCAGCTGCGCAACGTGCCCCGGGCCTGGGCCTGCCGCAGCCAGTCGGCCGCCTGGCGCAGGTCCTGGCCGCGGTGACGCCGGCCCAGCCCGGCCAGCACAACGTCGTCGAAGCTCTGGCCACCGAGGCTCACCCGGTTGATGCCCAGGGCCAGATAGCCCGCCAGGCGGCGCTGATCGAAGCTGGCCGGATCCAGTTCCAGGGTCACCTCGGCCCCAGCCGCCAGGCCAAAGCGGTCGGCCAGAGCGTCCAGCAGCCGGCCGATCTGCGCCGGGCTGAGCAGCGAGGGGGTGCCGCCGCCGAAGTACACCGTGGCCAGCGGCGGCCCCTGGGGAGCGTGGGCGATCTCAGACAGCAGCAGCTCCAGATAGGCGGCGATCGAGCCGGAGCGCTCGCCGTCGGCGCGATCGCCCAGGGGCACCACCGGGAAGTCGCAGTAAAAGCAGCGGCGATGGCAGAAGGGCAGGTGCACGTAAGCGCTGCGCGGTGGCCTGGGCTGGAGCGGCTGCCGGGGCCTCGCCACGGCCGGGTTGGCGGAACGCGTCTTCACAGGCGGTAACCCCCCATGGCAAATGGCGGTGGATCGGCCAAGCTGCCCCCAGTTGTGGTGAGTTGCCGCAGGGGCCGGGATACCGGCACCCGGACCTTCCGACCATGGTGGACTCCCTCATCCTGCTGCTGTTCGTGGTCTCGGGCGCGGCCACCGGCTGGCTCGGCGTCGATTTGCTGCCCGAGCCCCTCCTGGCCCAGGTCACCAATCTCGAGGGGCTGCGGGGTGTGTTGGCGGGGTTCGGGGCGTTTTTCGGGGTGCTGGCGGGTTTTTTCTTCCAGCAGTTGCGGCGCAGGCTGATGGCCCAGGTGCGCAGCATGCCCACCGACCTGTTGATCAGCCGGGCCGTGGGGCTGATCCTGGGCCTGTTGGTGGCCAACCTGCTGCTGGCTCCGATCCTGCTGCTGCCCCTGCCCTGGGAGGTGGTGCTGGTGAAGCCGCTGGCGGCGGTGCTCAGCAACGTATTCTTCGGTGTGTTGGGGTACAACCTGGCCGAGGTGCACGGACGCACCCTGCTGCGGTTGTTCAACCCGACCAGCACCGAGGCGCTGCTGGTCGCCGATGGCGTGTTGCAGCCTGCCAGCGCCAAGATCCTCGACACCAGCGTGATCATTGACGGCCGCATCGTCGGCCTGTTGGCTTCAGGACTGCTGGAGGGCCAGGTGATCGTGGCCCAGGCGGTGATCGATGAGCTGCAGGCCCTGGCCGATTCCAGCAATGCCGAGAAGCGCGGCAAGGGGCGTCGCGGCCTGCGGCTGCTGTCGCAGCTGCGCGAGACCTACGGCCGGCGGCTCGTGGTCAACACCACGCGCTATGAGGGCAACGGCGCCGATGACAAGCTGCTGAAGCTGAGCGCCGACACCGGCGGCACCCTGCTCACGGCCGACTACAACCTGGCCCAGGTCGCCAAGGTACAGGAGCTGAAAGTGCTCAACCTCAGCGAGCTGGTGATCGCCCTGCGGCCTGAGGTGCAACCCGGCGATGGCTTGCAGATCAAGATCGTGCGCGAGGGCAAGGAGGCTGAGCAGGGGGTGGGCTACCTGGAGGACGGCACGATGGTGGTGGTGGAAGAGGCCCGCCGCCAGATCGGCGAACGGCTGCCGGTCACGGTCACCGGCGCCTTGCAGACCCCGACGGGCCGCATGGTGTTCGCCCGCTGGGATGGGGTCACCGCCCCGGGCCGATCGGAGCCGGACGCGGTGAACGCCGTGGACCCGCGCCTTGACGGAGCGCCCCCTGGCACCAGCGGTGCCAGGGGGCCAGCAGGGGCCGCTGGCCCGGCCAGCGCTGGCGAGGGGCCAGCCAGCGGCGCTGGCCCGACCAGCGGTGAGCGCAGCAGTGAGCGCAGCGGTGGCAGTGCCAACCGCGCCAATCCCAATGCCAATGGCAATCCAGGCGCGGCTCGCAGTGAACGGGGCGGCGGTCGCGGCGGCGGGAAACCGGTCAGCTCCCCGGAGCGGGAGCCTCCCCGCCCCAGTTAGGCTCCTGGCTGGAAGCTGAGGATCTCAAGCGGATGTCGGTGTCGGCCCCCTACTACGGCGATTCCGCCGTGCTGCGTACACCGCCTCCCGATCTGCCCTCGCTGTTGCTGAAGGAGCGGATCGTGTATCTCGGGCTTCCCCTCTTCTCAGATGACGACGCCAAGCGCCAGCTGGGGGTCGACGTGACCGAACTGATCATCGCCCAGCTGCTGTATCTGGAGTTTGATAACCCAGAGAAGCCCATCTTTTTCTACATCAACTCCACCGGCACCAGCTGGTATTCCGGCGATGCCATTGGCTTCGAAACCGAGGCCTTCGCCATTTGCGACACGCTGCGCTACGTGAAGCCTCCGGTGCACACGATCTGCATCGGCCAGGCGATGGGCACAGCGGCGATGATTCTCAGCGCCGGTACCAAGGGCCAGCGCGCCGCGTTGCCCCATGCCTCAATCGTGCTGCACCAGCCGCGTTCCGGCGCTCGCGGCCAGGCCAGCGACATCCAGATCCGCGCCAAGGAGGTGTTGCACAACAAGCACACCATGCTGGAGATCCTGGCCGACAACACCGGCAAGAGCGTGGAACAGCTGTCTCGGGACTCCGATCGCATGACCTACCTCACCGCCGAGCAGGCCCTGGAGTACGGGCTGATCGACCGGGTGCTGAGCAGCCGCAAGGACCTGCCCACGGCTCTGCCCGCCGCGACCGCCGCTGGCATCGGCTGAGCCTTGCCGGCCCCGAGCGTGAGCGCCCCGGGTCGGCCCAGCCCCCCACTTCCCCTCTCTTCACCCCCTTCTCCGCAGCGTCTTCGCCATGCCCATCGGCACCCCCAGCGTTCCCTATCGCCTGCCCGGCAGCCAGTACGAGCGCTGGGTGGATATCTACACGCGTCTGGGCGTGGAGCGGATTCTGTTTCTGGGCCAGGAGGTCAGCGATGGCATCGCCAACAGCCTGGTGGCCCAGATGCTCTACCTCGATTCCGAAGACAGCGGCAAGCCAATCTATCTTTATATCAACTCCCCCGGGGGATCGGTCACCGCTGGGCTGGCGATTTACGACACCATGCAGTATGTCAAGAGTGACGTGGTGACAATCTGCGTCGGGCTAGCGGCCAGCATGGGCGCCTTCCTGCTGGCGGCCGGCACCAAAGGCAAGCGCCTGGCCCTGCCCCACAGCCGCATCATGATTCACCAGCCCCTCGGCGGCACCAGCCAGCGCCAGGCCAGCGACATCGAGATCGAGGCCCGCGAAATCCTGCGCATCAAGGACATGCTCAACCAATCGATGGCGGACATGACCGGCCAGCCCCTCGACAAGATCAGCAAGGACACCGACCGCGATTATTTCCTCAGCGCCGCCGAGGCGAAGGATTACGGCCTGATCGACCGGGTGATCGCCCATCCCGGCGAATCCTGACGTCTGGCGTCCAGGCCATCCCCTCCAAGGCTCCGGGTCGGTTCATCGATGTTGCGGAACCGGCCGCTTAGGCCCAGCCTGGCGAATGCCCCGCCGTCGTGGCACCCCAGGGGCTGGGGCGCTGGCCAAGCGTGTGGGTGGGCTGGTGGCGCAGCAGCGGCTGGGCTGGCGGAGAAGGTTGCGGCGCCACGGGTGTGCTGCGAGAACCTGCCAACCTGGCCCGTCAGCCGCTCAACGCCAGCAGCTCCGCCAAGGCACTTTTGTAGGCTCAACTCCTGCCCTGCCCGCCGCCTGGAATGGCCCAGCTCTTCTACGACTCCGATGCCGACCTCAGCCTGCTGAACGGCAAGACGGTGGCGATCATTGGCTACGGCTCCCAGGGCCACGCCCACGCCCTCAACCTCAAGGACAGTGGCCTGAAGGTGGTGGTGGGCCTGTATGAAGGCAGCCGCTCGGCGGAGAAGGCCCGAGCCGATGGCCTGGAGGTGCTGAGCGTGGCCGAGGCGGCCGAGCGGGCTGACTGGATCATGGTGTTGCTGCCCGATGAGTTCCAGAAGGCCGTTTACGACGCCGAGATCGCGCCCCACCTGAAGGCCGGCAAAGTGTTGAGCTTCGCCCATGGCTTCAACATCCGTTTCGGCCTGATCCAGCCCCCCGGCGATGTGGATGTGGTGATGATCGCCCCCAAGGGTCCCGGCCACACCGTGCGCTGGGAATACCAGAACGGCCAGGGCGTGCCCTGTTTGTTCGCCGTGCAGCAGGACGCCAGCGGCAACGCCCGCGCCCTGGCGATGGCCTATGCCAAGGCGATCGGCGGCACCCGCGCCGGCATCCTCGAAACCAACTTCAAGGAGGAAACCGAAACCGACCTGTTCGGCGAGCAGGCGGTGCTCTGCGGTGGCCTGAGCGAACTGGTCAAGGCTGGCTTTGAAACCCTGGTGGAGGCCGGCTACCAGCCGGAGCTGGCCTATTTCGAATGCCTGCACGAGGTGAAGCTGATCGTCGACCTGATGGTGAAGGGAGGCCTGACGGCCATGCGCGATTCGATCTCCAACACCGCCGAATACGGCGACTACGTGAGCGGCCCGCGGCTGATCACCGCCGACACCAAGGCCGAGATGCGGCGCATCCTGGCTGACATCCAGGACGGCACCTTCGCCACCAAGTTCGTGGCCGAATGCGAGGCCGGCAAGCCGGAGATGGCCCGCATCCGCGAACGCGACAGCCAGCATCCGATCGAACAGGTGGGCAAGGGCTTGCGCTCGATGTTCAGCTGGCTGAAGGCCAGCTGAAGCAGCTGATACCGCGCCAACGCCGGCGGCGCTGGCTGTGAGCCCGGCCGGGCTGATGCTGCTGGCGCCGCCCCTGGCCGCATGCCTCGATCAGCTGCTGGGCGA
>JBKDOR010000077.1:0-27245 GCA_046342775.1 Synechococcaceae cyanobacterium | reverse complement strand
GCCTTGCCCTGCTGCTCAATGGCCCCGGCCGTTTTTCCTTCGACGCCGGCATCGTGCCCGCGGTGCTGGACGGTTTCACCGCCTCGCTGGACTCCCAGCCCATGCCCACTCCGGTTGATGGCACCGAGCGGGCCATGGTGGCCATACCGGTGGATCGCTCCAATCGGGCCTGAGCCCAGCAGGCCTGCGTCCTCCAACAGGCCTGCACCCCACCCCATGGCAGGGACAACCTCCAGCAGCGTTCCAGAGCTGCGCCAGTCCATCCATGCGCTGGCACTGCGCCTGCTGGACCCAGTGCCCAAGTCGTTGGAGCGGCGCTACCGAGATCGGCGAACGCTTCAGACTCCCTGGCGTTCTTGTCCGATCTCCGGCGCCTGCCCAGGAACTCCGTCTGCCCAGGAACTCCGACCACTCTTAGCCACACTTCCCAGCCTCAATCCCGTGGTCGCGATGGCGGAGCAGGCTCCGCACAAGCCGGCGTTTCACCAACACGGCACGGATTGTGCAAAAAGAGGTTAAGGAATGGCTAAGCGTTGGATGTGATCTGCGCAACTGGCAGCAGCCCCAATCCCTGCTGAAGATGCTGCACCAATGCCATCGCTTGCCGTGAATCCCCTCCGCGTCTGGCTGCCGCAGCTGGGAGTCTGTCTGTTGTTGCAGGGCAGCATCGTGTTGTTCGGGGCGGTGGTGCATCATTGGTTGGACGAGTCCCATCCGTGCTGCGACCGACCCCTGGTGCTCTGAACTCCCGACGGCTTGAGGAGAGGCCCGCCGGGATCCCCGGACACCTGTTCGTGCACGGCGGTCGTCCGCCCAGCCAGTTCAGCGCCATGCGCTTCGAGCCGGCTGGCCCCCGCCTGGTGCAGCTGAGACAGCCGGACCAACTCGCTCAGCTGTGGCAGGGGGGAGACCCGATCTGGCTGCGGGTGATGGGCCTCGCCGATGCGGCGGCCATTCGCAGGATGCTGACGCCGCTGCAGGTGCCGGAGCGGCTGCTGCCGCCGATCCTGGAGGTGCCCCAGCGGCCCCGGGTCGATGTCGTCGATAATGCCTTGTTGGTGGTGCTGCATCGCCTCAGCTTCGCCACCAGTCCCCTGCATTTGCTCAGCTCCCAGGTCGGCTTCCTGTTGCTGCCGCGGCTGCTGATCACCTTTGAGGAAACCCCCAGCAGCGAAGCGTTCCCCCAGCTCACCCATTGGCTGCAGAGCCAAGATGCCGCAACCGAGGACAGTGATCTGGACGACATCCTGCATTACCTGGTGGATGAACTCCTCGATGAACTGTTCCCGATGTTGGAACAGATTTCCAATCGACTGGACGATCTGGAGGAGGCTGTGCTGCGTGACCCCCGGCCCAGTCTGCTCAACAAGACCTCCATCTACCGCAGCAACATCCGCACGATCCGCTCCCAGGTGTGGCCCCTGCGCCATCAGATCCAGGTGCTCTTGCGCCAACGCCAACAACTGCTCGGGCCCGAGGCCCTGGTAGGCTTTCACGATATGGCTGAGATGGTTGCGCTGTTGTTTGACAGCACTGAACTGTTGCGTAATCAATGTGACGCCATCACCCAAGCCTATGCCGCCAGTGTTGGCAATCGCATGAATCAAGTGATGAAAACACTCACAATTCTCACAAGTATCTTTGCGCCACTGACCTTCATTGCAGGCATCTACGGCATGAATTTCGAGCACATGCCGGAGCTCAAGTTGCGCTATGGCTATGCCCTCACGCTGATGGTGATGGGACTCGTGGCCGCCATCCAAGCGTTCTGGCTGATGCGGCGCGGCTGGTTTGAGGACTGGACCACGCCGCGCTGACTGGGCTCCACGCCCCAAGCCACTCCCCTGACCAGGGCCCGGGCCCGGCTGGGTCTGGCTTGTCATCCCTATACCAGCTGGCCGGCGCGGAACGCTGTGTGCTGCTGATTCTGGAACTGTGATGTCCGCGGGGATCTCTTGATGTTCTCTTAACCGTGGCGTTTTCAGAATGGCGTTCTGGCGTCCTTCTTCCTGCCTGATCCCATCCATGACCAACACTCCAGAACTCAGCACGATCGCCGCCTTGGCCCACAATCGCGCCCCTCGCAAGCTTGCGGCTGGTGAGGTGATCTTCCAGGACGGAGATCCCGGGGACCGGATGTTTGGCATCGTGTCTGGCACCATTCAGCTCAGCTGGGATGGAGAGGGTGTGGAAACCCTGGGCCCCGGCAGTTGCTTCGGGGCTGGTGCCCTGGTGGATCCAGACCACCGCCGCTTCGGCAGCGCCACCGCTATCTGCGATGCGGAGCTGCTGGAGATGAATCGGGAAGAGTTCCTGTTTGCGATGCAGGAGCTTCCCGTGTTTGGCCTGGAGATTCTGCACGACCTGGAGCAGCGCCTGGAACAGCTGAAGCTCAAGGCTGTTGCGGGCTAACTTGCCCATGCGTTGTCTTGGCAATGCTTTGTCCTGGGAATGGCGCGGCGCTGTTGGGCTGAGCAGGCGACTTCGCCTGTTGTGATGAAGTTCCATGACAGCGGTTGGTCAAGCGATCCTCCCTTAACCATCCACACTCCTTTGTGTGATTCCCTTGAGTTCGGCATGTTCGCTGAGTTTGAACCTGTTGCCATGGTTTCTCCCCGTCTGTTGCGATTGCGGCCTCATCGGTCTCCGCGTCGCCTCACCTTTGCAACGATCGTCTTCAGCATCCTGGCGACCTTGCCGGTACGCGCCCTGCCGGGGGATCTGGCTCAGAGCGGTGCCAAACCCACGGCCAGCATCCGCGTTGGCGGTTCCAGCACCGTTTTCCCGATCCTTGAGGAGGCGATCCAATCGTTCCGGGCCGCAGGCACTCCAACGGAGATCAATCTCCAGGAAACCGGCACCACAGATGGCTTTCGAAAGTTTTGCGCCGGCCAGCTTGAGATCGCCAATGCCTCCAGGCCGATCAACAGCAAAGAGCTGAAAGCCTGCGCCGCGAATCAGGTCAATTTCATCGAGCTGCCGATCGCCTTTGATGCCATCACCGTGGTGGTGAATCCAGCCAACACCTGGGCACGCCAGATCAGCACCAAGGAGCTGTCCCGGCTCTGGAATCGACAAGCAGAGGGTCGCATCAAGCGCTGGAGTGACGTGAATCGTGACTGGCCGGATCGGCCCATCAAGCTCTGCGGACCTGGCAAGGACTCCGGAACTTTCGATTACTTCAACAAAGCGATCAACGGCAATGCTGACAATTCGCGGCGTGATTACACTGCCAGCGAAGATGACAATGTGTTGGTGCGTTGTGTTGCGCAGAATCCTAACGCCATCGCCTATTTTGGCTTCAGCTACTACCAGGCCAATCAGGCCAAGCTGCGTGCCCTCGCAATTGTCACGCCTGCCGGTGGAGTGGCGCCCTCCCTCGCCACTGTTCAATCCGGACGTTACCTGCCTTTGTCCCGCCCGCTGTTTCTCTACGTCAATGATAGCGCATTGGTGAGCAACGCTGATCTGCGGAAGTTCACCACGTATCTCGTGCGCAACGGTCTTCGCTTCGTCCGGAAGGCCGGGGATATCCCCCTGCCGGACAGCACCTACCGCGTTGTCGAGGCCAAGCTGTTCAAGCGCATCACCGGCAGTGCCTTTTCTGGTGACCTGCCGGTTGGGCTGAGCATTGGCGAGGCCCTGCGCCGCAGTTTCGATGCCACCCGGCTGCCTCAGTTTCGCTAGCTCTGGCCAAGGCCGCCGCCGGATCACCCCTGCCAGCGCGCCCCACGGCAACCACCGCTTCAGCTTGCTCAGCCGCGGCTGCTGGCGTTGGTGAAGACCAATGCCGTGGGTTCGCGCTGGGGTGATGTGGGTGATCTTCACGAAGATCCAGGGCTGACCTCTCCCGTCATTGAGGCAGTCGCGATACCAGGATCGAGAACGCAGGCTTGCCCGGATTGGTTGACAGCTTGCCGCCCTCAACGTTCAAGAATCGTAGAAGTTGTCCAACCCCGCAGTCATCGTCAACTCTTGCCAGCACTCCCGGCCCGTGCCTGGTTGTTGTTACCGCATCCGCTCTTAGGCTGGTGCGCGATCTCTTTGTCATGACGACCCGCCTTTTTCGGAACTCGCTGATTGCCTCCCTGGCCAGTCTTTGTGTCATCAGCGCTGCACACGCCAAGCCTTCCGCAACCTCTGTCCTGCAACAGGAAGGCATTCAACCCAGCCGGCTGCAACAAACTCGGCTGGGGGCGCTTGAGCTGGAGAACGGCTATCCCAGCAAGGCCACGGCGGCCAAGCTTTACGACGAACTCGACTTTCAACGCGCCACCCAGGCCTATCTCTGGGCCTTGCCGGCCGTGGGTTTCAAGGCCCTCTACGACGCCCAGGCGAAAACCTTCGGCGCCCGCAATGGCGATGTGGTGCTCTACCAAACTCTGAAGGACAAGGCGGGGATGCTCACCCCCAACATCACCACCCTCTATGCCTTCAGCTTCTGGGACCTGGCCAAGCAGGGCCCCCTGGTGGTGGAGGTGCCCGCCGGCCTCACCGCCGGAGGCGTGCTCGACATCTGGCAGCAGCCGATCACCGACATGGGCCAGACCGGCCCTGACAAGGGGGCCGGAGGTCAATACCTGATCCTCCCCCCCGGCATGGCCGACCCGGTCGCGCCCGACCACAGGATCGTGCGCTCCCCCAGCAACCAGATCTGGTTCGGCACCCGCGGACTCGATCCCGATCAGGCCGTGGCCGAAGCCACCGTGCGCCGTCATCGGCTCTATGGCTGGAATCAGCGGGACAACCCGCCCACCAACGCCTTCATCCCTGTGGCCGGCCGCGCCTGGCAATCGGCCCAGCCCGCCGACCTCAGCTATTGGCGTCTGCTCAGTGAGCTCTACGCCAATGAACCCGTCGCGCCCCGCGATCGCATGATGTTTGGCTTGCTGGCGCCCTTGGGGATCAGCCCCGGCCAGCCCTTCAACCCGGATGCCCGCCAGGCCAAGCTGCTGATGGAGGCGGCTCAGGTGGGTGATCTGATGGCCCGCACCATCGCCTATGACAAGCGCACCCCCGGCGCCAGCGTTTACCCCGGCAAGCACTGGGAGTACGCCGTGCTGTTCGATCTCAACCAGGAAAGCCCCGATCAACGCCGCGTGCAGTTCGATGAGCGCAGCTCCTGGTTCTACGAGGCGATCGGCATGTCTGCGGGCATGCAGGGGCGCATTCTGGGGTTTGGCCAGGTGTATCTGGAGGCCTCCAAAGACAAGGCCGGCCAGTGGCTTGATGGCGGTCGCGCTTATCGCCTGAGAGTGGCCGCGAACGCTCCGGTGAAACAGTTCTGGTCGATCACGCTCTACGACAACCTCAGCCGCGGTCCGCTGATCACCGATCAAGGCGCCGCCGACATCAGCTCCCGCAAGCCGGATCTGGTCAGCAACGCCGATGGCTCGGTGGATGTCACCTTTGCACCGGTGCGGCCGGTCGGCGCCGCCAACTGGATCAAGACCACACCGGGCAAGGGCTGGTTTGCTTACTTCCGCTTCTACGGTCCCAGCGAGGCCTACTTCAGCAAGACCTGGCAACTGAACGACATCGAACCCCTCAAGCCATGACAAGACTCCTGCCGACCTCGCCACTCCCGCTGCGTTCCTTCATCGCGGTGGCGAGCGGATTCCTGGCCCTGAGCGGCATGCTGACTACCCTGCATGCCCAGGCAGGGGCGGGCACTGCGGCGCTGGCACCAACCTCCCAGACGCGACCACCTGCGCTCTCGGCCGATGCAGCCAGGGCCATCGCTCAAGAGGCCTGGCTGTATGCCTATGCGCCGCTGCAGGGCTATCAAACCCTTTGGAATCAAACTCAGAACAAGGCCTTCCCAGGCTATGTGGGTGGATTCAATCAGTTCCGCCATTACTCCCGTTCCGCCACCCCTGCCGATACCGATATCGTCACCCCCAACAACGACACGCCCTATTCGTGGGCCTGGCTGGATCTGCGGGCCGAGCCGATCGTTTTGTCGCTACCGGCTGTACCGGCACCCCGGTACTATGTGAATCAATGGTTTGATCTGTATACCCATAACTTCGCCTACACCGGCGTCCGTTCCAGCGGACGCCAGGCCGGCACCTATCTATTTGCAGGGCCTCGCTGGAACGGCCCCGTGCCCAAGGGCATCACCAAGGTGTTCCGCTCGGAGACCGATTTCATCGGCACCCTCAGCCGCACCCAACTCAACGGACCTGCTGACATTCCGGATCTGCAAAAGCTGCAAGCCCAGATCACCCTGACCCCCCTCTCGCGCTTCGCCGGGACGTCGACCCCAGCCCCAGCCCCAGCGGTGACCTGGCCGGTCTGGGATGCCAAAAAAGCGGAAGGAATCGGCTTCATCGGCTATCTCAATGCCTTGTTGCCCTTCATGCCCACCGTGCCATCGGAACGGGCCATGATGGCGCGCTTTGCGCAAATCGGCATCGGGCCGGGCGTTCCTTTTGATCCAGCCAAGCTCGATCCCGCCCTCCGCACCGCCATGGAGGAGGGAGTGGCCAAGGCCGCCAAAGACCTCAAGGCGAAGGCCCTCACGCAAACCAGTTCCCAGGGTTTCTTCGGCAGCCGAGAGGAGCTCGGGCCTGATTACCTCACCTACCGCTCGATGGGCGCCCTGCTGGGCATCTATGGCAACAGCAGCGCAGAAGCGATCTACGCCAGTCAGCAGACCGGCCCCGACGGCAAGGTGCTCGATGGACGCCAGCGCTGGGTGTTGCGCTTTGAGCCGGGCCAGCTGCCACCGGTCACGGAGTTTTGGTCAGTGACGATGTACAACCTGCCCGAACGCCTGCTTGTCAACAACCCCCTGAACCGTTATTCGATTGGCGATCGCACGCCTGGTCTCAAGCTTGGCGCGGATGGATCTCTGGAGATCTACATCCAGAATGAACATCCAGGCTCTGCCAAAGCCTCGAACTGGCTCCCCGCACCGGCCGGACCCTTCTTCTTCGTGGCTCGCTTGTATGGCCCCAAGGATTCGGCCTTAAAGGGCACATGGAAGCTGCCGCGCTTGACGGAAGTCAAGTAATTTTAAGTTGATGAGACTTACGCAGCTGCAATGTTCGATTCACTTGCATTCATTGCGCTATCCTAAGGCAGGTGCCTTGCTAATCCAGCGCCGACCGACCAGGATCGCTAAACAACCCGTGATGTACATCAACAGGCTGTAGACAGCCGCGGGAATGGCCATATCGGCATTGTTGAGCAGGCCTGCGGTGATCGCGATCGCCAAGGTGCCATTTTGGATGCCCACTTCGATGGCAATACAGATCTGTTGTGCAGGCGGCAGCCGAAACAGCTTACCCGCTGTGAATCCCGCCACTGTGGCGGCGAGGTTCAGCAACAACACGCCGACGCCCACCTGCACCAGGAAGCCTGGTAATTTACTGGCTTCCTTGATCAGCAGCAGTGCGATGATCAGGGCTAGAAGCCCTGCCGCCAGACGGCTCATCTGCTTTTCGAGCCGTCTGGCGGTGTTGGGCCATCGCCAACGCATCGCCATACCGATGGCCGTTGGCAATAGGGTGATCAGAAAGATCTGCAGAATGGTTGTACCGATTGGCAGGGCGATCGCGGCGCTTTTGCTGAGGAAATGTTGCAGTGCCAGATTGGCAAACAGCGGAATCGTAAACACGGTGATGACGCTGCTGACGGCTGTAAGCGTCACCGATAGGGCGACATCACCACGCGCCAGATAGGTGATCAGATTGGAAGACGGTCCGCCAGGGCAGATCGCCAAAACAATCAATCCCACGGCAAGCTCCGGTTGCATCGGCACCAGCAGGGTGACCAGGACTCCGAGCAGCGGCAGCAACACCACCTGGCAGAGCGTTCCAACCGCCACCGCTTTGGGGTAGCGGCTGATGCGCTTGAAGTCCTCCGGTAACAGGCTGAGGCCCATGCCCAGCATCACCACCGCCAGGGCCAGGGGCAGCAAGGCGGACGTCAATAGGTTGCTCTGCATCAGGACTGGGTATCGAATGCAAGGGTGTCGCCTGGCCAGTGCAGGCCGCAGCTGAGGCGACATTGAGCAGCATAGCCTTCTGATTGTACGATCGTTCTTTGGCATCAGCGCTGCCGTTCTGCTTGGCTTCAAGCCCGCCTGATGCACGCGTCTGCTTGAGACTGAAGCTTAGTTGTGCACTCCTTCAAAGCTGAGAACTTACTCAGTGCTGTGCGCTCAGGCAACGCTTTACTCTCGGTCATGGTTATGCACTCAGTCATGGTGAGTTGTGGCGTGCTTGCCATCCCAGTCCTGCTTTGGCTGTCAGGGTTGTTGACCATCTGATCCCCCGTCCTGGCGTGACCTGCTCGATCGCCCACCAGCGATCTTCGGCAGGCCCTGGCTGGCGTGATAAGCGTGCTGCCGCAACTTCGCCTCCGCACGCCTGAGCAACGTCACACGATCCACCACAGATCCCTGTGGTAATCATGCCGATGACGCGGAGTGGGGCATCGGGCTATGCGGCCGAGACCCCTGGCTCTCGCTGCCGCGTTCAGGCCAGAGTGGCGATGCCCAACCCCTTCGCCATGGCCCTCGCGATCCTCGGCGCCGGCAATGTCGGCCTCGCGCTTGGACGGGCTTTCACCCGCATGGGCGAGGCGGTGATCTTCGGCGTGCAGGATCCGGCGAAAGCCGCCGCTGCCGTGGCAGCCCTGGGCCCTGGTGCGACGGTCACCACCGTGTCCGAGGCGATCGAGGCCGCGGAGTTGCTGATCCTGGCGGTGCCTTGCGGCGCCGTCGCCTCCATCGCCGCCAGCCGCGCCGACTAGCAGGGGAAGATCCTGGTGGACGCACCAATCCCCTGGCCCCGGGCCTGGCAGGCTTGAGCGTGGGCACCACCAGCTCCGGCGCCGAGCAGTTGGCGGCCCTGGCCCGGGGAGCTCGGGTGGTGAAGGCGTTCCACACCCCCGGCGCTGAAAACATGGCCGATGCCACCTATCCCAACGGCCGACTTGTCCTGCCGGTTTGCGGCGACGACCCCAGCGCCAATGCCCTGGTGGTGAGCCTGGCCACGGCCATCGGTTTCGAGGCGGTGGACGTGGGGCCGCTCGCGGCCGCCCGCTACCTGGAGCCCCTCGCGATGACCTGGATTCACATGGCGATCCAACAGGGCATGGGCCGGAATTTTGCCTTCGGCCTGCTGCGGCGCGATGGACCGAGCGCTTGAGCGTCTGCCACCAGCGAACACCTCCACCCCCTGGCCTCTGCACCCCACCAGGCCCAGAGCAAGATCAGGCCCCTCAATGCGATCAGCGTGGCTGCTCAATAAGGCTGCTCAATAAGGCTGCTCAACAAGGCTGCATCAGGCTTGCCACAGGTTTGCAGCAGCCCCCCCTTGGATCGGACCGCATCGTTAGGGTTTCGTTACTGAAGGGGTCTCGTTTCATTGGATTCGTGACCGCTGATTTGAATATTCGCACTTGCGGTCTCCAATGAAATCCTTCGTCTCAGTGCAGTCAGTCTCGTTTCGACAGAGTTGTTCAGGTGGAACCAGGCATTTGCATTTCTGCAATACGCGTCGAAATTGTTCATTTGCGCAAGCGTAGCGCCGTTGTTTCTTGGCTACTGTTATCTTGATTTACCAATTCACGCCGATCTGAGCTGCTTCCCCACCGCTCCTTCAGAATGGCCAGTCGAAACTAGATGCTCGGGCTGCTGCACAAACAACCAGAGGCCCCTGCATTTGCCTCGGGCCCCCTATGGCGGATGGGCCCCTGGAAGCCCCCCATCCCCCTTGCAAGCCTGCTGACGCGCAGCCTGCTGCTCGTCCTGCCGATCAGCGCCGCGATCACGGTGGTGCTGCTGCCCATGGTTGCCCTGTATGAGCACAGCCGACGCGACGCGTTGGAGGGGCGGGTCAGCGCGTTGGTGGAGGCCGCCACCCTGCGGGTGCAGTCCACCCTGCACGAGGCGCGCGCCAATACCGGCGTGGTGACCTCCGTGCCGGCCCTTCAGGAGCTGCTGGCCGCACCGGTGCCGTCGCTTGAGCGCCGCCGGCGCATGGAGGCGCTATTCCGCGCCCAGTTGCGGGAGTACGAGTCCTTGTTGACCCTCGCGGTTGATGGCCCGGCGGGCCAGCCCCTGGCCCAGGTGAGCCGCGCCGCGTTCCAGCTTCCCGATGCAGCCCGCCGCCGCGCGTTAGCCCAGGCGGCGGGGCTGCGGCCTGGTCAGATCTGGGTGTCGTCCGTGCAGTGGCCAGCCGATCGGCCCGCCGAGGTGCTGCTGGCCCGACCGTTGTTCTCAGTGGTGGGTGAACGGCGTGGCACCCTGCTGGCGGTGGTGAGCCTGGCGCTCCTGGCCCGCGACTTCAATCGCATCACCAATTCCGCCCCCTCCCTGCAGCGCGGCTATTTGCTCAGCGGCGAGGGCCGCACGATCAACGCGGGTCCCGACGGGGCTGTCGGCCAGAACTTCGCCGCTCGCTATCCGCAGGTGTGGCAGCGGATCCAACGCCAGCCCAGGGGCGTGCTCGACACCAGCAAAGGCCTGTTCGTGTACCTCACCGACCCCCTGCGTTCAGCCGCCCGCCGCGGCAGTGGCGGGGGCCTGTTCGTGTTCGAGAGCGGCCGCGACCAGCAGCAGCTGGCGGTGGTGCTGCAGGTGCCACCGATTGCGCTGTACTCCGGTTCGGCCTTTGCCCAGCCCGTCGGCCAGGCCTTGGTGGCCCTGCTGTATCTCCTGGCCGGCGGCGCCAGTGTCGGCATCGCCCGCTATCAGCGCCACCTGGATCGGGGGCGGGAGCAGGAACGGCAGTTGCGGGCTCGCCTGCAGGCGGTGGTGCAAAGCGCCGGGGTCGGGATGTGCCTGTGTGATTCCCGCAGCGGCCGCTTTCTTTCCGTGAACGATGCCCTGTGCGCGTTCTTCGGCCGCAGCCAAGCCGAGCTGCTGGCCTGCACCTGGCAGGAGCTCACCCATCCGGAGGATCTGGCGGCCGATCAGCTGCTGGTGGAGCAAGTGCTGCGTGGCGAACGCGATAGCTACCGATTGCGCAAACGCTATCGACGCCCGGATGGCAGCAACATCTGGGGCGATCTGGTGGTGGCCTGCAGCCGCAACGCCGATGGCACGGTTCGCGACCTGATCGGCCAGATCTCCGATGTGTCCGAGCTGGTGGCCAAGACGGCCTACCTGGAAGCGGCTTCCAGCGCTGGGGTGGTGGGGGTGTGGGATTGGGATGTGCCCCGCGACAGGGTCACCTGGGACGCGGTGATGGCCCAGCTCTACGGGCTGCCGGCGGAGCACTCTCCGGTCAGCCGCCAGACCTGGGAGCAGGCCATCCATCCCGACGACAAGCCGTTTGTGCTGCAGGAACTTCAGGCCGCGCTGCGGGGCTGGCGCGCCTATCAGCCTCGCTTCCGGGTGATCTGGCCGGACGGCTCGATTCACCACCTGCAGGCCCGCAGCCGCACCACCTACGGGCCCGATGGCGCCCCCCTGCGCATGATCGGTGTCAACTACGACATCACCGAGCAGGTGGAGCGGGAACAGGAGGTGGACCAGCAGCGGCTGTTGCTCGCCACCACCTTCGATGCGCTCGTCGATCCCCTGCTGGTGCTCACCCTGGACGACAGGAACCAGCCGCGGGGCGCCGGCCCCGCGGAGTTGAGCATCGCCGAAGCCAATCCCGCCGCCGCCCACTTCTTCCGCCGCAGTCAGCCCCAGCTGCTCGGTCAACCCCTGGCCCGGGTGCTGCCCCCTCGCCTGAACGGCCCCTTGCTGGCCGACCTGCAGGCTGTGGTGCGGGGAGGCCCCGATCTGCTCGCCGATGCCCAGCCCGTGTGGCTGCGGGAGGGGGCCGAGCCGCTGTTTCTCGATCTGCGGGCTGTGGCCGTGCGCCAAGGGGTGGTGTTCAACTTCCGCGATGTCAGCGCACAACGGCGAGCCTCCGCCAACCTGGCCGCCTCCGAGGAGCGCTACCGCCTGCTGGCCGAGAACGCCTCCGATGTGGTGTTTCGCGCCAGCCTGGATGGGGTGACCGAATGGATCACCGATTCCGTGACACCGCTGGTCGGCTGGGCCCCCGCGGACCTCATCAATCGGCCGTTCGCGCCGTTCGTCCATCTCGACGACCGGGGGATGCTGGGAGAGATGCATGCCGCCTTCGCCCGCGGCGAACGGCGCCAGTTCCGGCTGCGCGTGTTGGGCAGCAATGGCAGTTACCGCTGGGTCGGCGTCAATGCCCGCGGCCTGGTCGGTTCCGACGGGGCAGTGCTGGGGATCGTCGGCAACTGGCGGGATGCCCAGATGGAAGTGGAGGCGGAGACCGAGCTCGATCGGCGCGCCCGCATCGATCCGCTCACAGGGCTCTACAACCGCCAGGAAATCCTTGAGCAGCTGGAGCGGCTGACCCAGCGGCAGGGCCATCCAGCCCAGCGCCATGGCGATGGGGCCCTGGCGGTGCTGTTCTGCGACATCGACCACTTCAAGGAGATCAACGACCGCCATGGCCACGGCGGCGGCGATGCCGTGTTGAAGACCCTGGCCCAGCGGCTGCGCGCCAGCACCCGTGGGGGGGACCTGGTGGGACGCCTCGGCGGCGATGAACTGCTGGTGGTGCTGCGGGACATCCCCACCCTGGAGCTGGCCGTGGCGATCGCTGAGAAGGTCCGAGCGACGGCCTGCGAACCGCTGTGGCTGCCGGAGGGTGAGGTGCTGCCCAGCCTCTCGATCGGGGTCACCCTGATCCACCCCAACGACAGCCTCGCCACGCTGGTGGCGCGCGCCGATCAGGCCATGTACGACGCCAAACAGCGCGGCCGCGATCGGGTGGTGGCGGTGTCCTGAAGCCCGCCACCCGCCCGCCACAGGACGTTGCGCCCCACCCCAGCGCCGCTCGGCCGCCTCAGGTTTTCGGCGCCAGGAATTGGATCGCCGGGGAGGCCTTCAGCTTGCTGGTCACATTGCCCTGGAGGTCGTGGTTGCCCTCGATGGCGATGGCGCGAATGCCGCTGCCGGGGCTGAAGTCGATCTGGCCGAGATTCACCCACACCATCTGGGGCGAGAGGGCGGAATCGAAGTAGTAGACGCCGTTCTTCTGATCGAGCAAGCTGCGCCACCAGGTGGGGGAGATGTTGGGGTGCTCCGGATCGGGGGTGCCCCAGGGCACGGAGATGTTGCGCATCACGCTCATCACGCCAGCCAGGGCCTGGCGCGGATCGCTGCTGGGCGGCAGCTGCTGCAGGTAATAGGAGCCGCGCACGAAGCGATCGGGGGATTGGATCGATCCCGGCAATTCGTGGTTGCGGTCCTTGGTGCTCCAGAAGGCGTTGAGCTTGAGCTGCTCGCTGTAGACAGGGCTGTTGGTCATCACCTGGAACTGGGGCCCGTGGTGGATCACCGGCTTGCCTTTCAGGTACTCGATCACCGCCGAATCGCCACTGGCGTCGGAAACGGCCATGTGCACCGTGGCCTTGGCCTTGCCACCGGGTCCGAAGGGCACCGGCACGATCTGGATGCGGTCTTCTTGCACGGCCCGCACCAGATCCTTCACGGTCGCGTACTGGCTGAGCAGGTAGAGGGTCCAGGCGGCGAAGGACAGTCGGGGGCGGCGCGTATCGGCGTTGGCGAGGCCGAAATCGTTCTCCGCCAGGTAGAGGAGATTGGCCGCCAGGCCCTTCTCATTCATGCCGTCGAATACCCCGTCGACAACTCCCCCGGGCTCAGTGCTGCCGCTCACCACCACGGAGCCGTAGCGGGTGGTGAAGCGCAAGGAGTTGACCCCCCCGGCGCCATCGATCGTTTCGCCGCGGGGGATGACGTGGAAGTGGGAGTTGAAGCCGTAGGGCCAGTCCATCGAACGGCCGGTGATCACCTGCTGGTTGGGGCCCGTCCAGGTGACGCGGGAACACGCGCTGGCGGCGGAGCTGAGGCTGGTGGGGGAGAGGGCGGCCAGGCCCAGGGCGGTGCTGGCGGCCAGGGCGCGCCGAAGGGTGGAGAGCGGCATGGGGAAAGGTGGACCGCAGCGATTGTGGCGAAAACGCCGCGATCTGTCTTCTCGCGCTTGCCTTGCGGAGACTGTTGGCCAGCGACTGTTAGCCAGCGAGCGTTGGCCAGCGAGGGTTGGCCAGCGATAGTTTGTCAGCGACCGTTGGCCAGCGACAGTTTGTTAGCGACAGTTTGTTAGCGACAGTTGGACTTCGGAGGACTGCTTCCACGAATCGCGGATCCCCTTGATGGGAAGTTACCGCGAGGCGATACATGCCTGGAGCTGTGCTTCGCAGGCGGGCTGTGGGCGGCATTGGGGGGGCTGTCGCCCCTGTGGCGCTTCAACGATCTTTATTGCTACACCAAAGCGACTTGGCGTCGCTGCTGCATTGCAGGCAACACAAGCTGACAATCATTCTCTTGTCAGCCCACCAACGAACGGCTTTGTTCAGGGGAGATGGCTTTGGCCTGGTGGGCTGGCCTTCGGCTAGCGGACCCGATGGCCGTTGGTGGAGACAATCGCGGGATCAAGGGTTGGCAAAGCCTGCGGCTTGATCGGCAGGCTCATCGCACACTCCAGCAGGTGAGCGGACAGGTTGGAAAGAGATCTTCCCTGTTCGCAACTGAGGCGTTCGAGATCCACATAGGTGGAGTGCGGAACCGTAATCGTGATTCGCTTGGGCTTACGAAAAGCCTTGGTCTGGCTGTTGTCGTGTGTCATTGGTGATTGCACCATGGCGGTGAAATTGGGCTGAGATCGGAAGATTGCTTTTCACTCAAGCATGCTTTTGCAGCGTTTCCGCTGCTAGGCATCCCAACAGATCTGGGGCTGCATCTTTGGATCAACGATGCGCTTTTGCGCAACTTCAGGATTGATCATCTGCCGATGTCTTTCGGCTCGGTTGAACAAGACTTTGGTCGGGAGCATAGCAGCGTCATGTTCGCAGTCAGCAGCGGGCAGCAGTCCTGTCGCCCTCGATCCTGTTGGCGCACTTGCACCCCTGGCGGGAGGGCTTGATGCCCCCCAGGAGCCAGTCAGGACCAACCTGTTGCCGCTGGCGCCGCTTGCCAGCGGCCGGCATCTCTTCTCAGCTGTAGACCATGGGAACATCACTCATCCACAACAGTGTTTGTTCAACCTTGAGGGACGGCTCTTGCGCCAGCCTCAGGCCGTTGACCCGTTCGCTGCCTCCAGCGCCAGACGTCGCCGTCGCGCCGAGCCGTGGGGGTTGGCTTCAGCCCACCAGCAGCCCGGCTCCGGCGCAGAATGCGTGCTGTAGAACGCCAGGGGCTTGTTGTGCATGGCCCTGAATGCCGACCGCAGCCAAGCGTGGAGCGCTCCGCTGCCGGAGCTGCTGGCCGGGCTCGGTACCACCCCTGAGGGCCTGAGCCAGGTCGAGGCCGAGGCGCGTTTGCGGCAGGCGGGACCGAACCGGCTCAACTCCGGCCCCCAGACCGACGACCTCAGCCTGCTCGTGCGCCAGTTCCTCAGCCCGATCATCCTGATCCTGCTGGCGGCTGCTCTGCTGTCCTTCGCCCTGAACTCCGTCGTCGACGGCGTGATCATCTTGGTGATCGTTGTGGTCAGCGGCCTGCTCGGCTTCTCCCAGGAGCGGGGGGCCGCCAGGGCGGTGCAGCAACTGCTGGCGGTGGTCGATATCCGCTGCAGCGTGATGCGGGACGGACAGAGCTGTTCGATCCGGATGGCCGAGATCGTGCCCGGTGATGTGGTGGTGCTGGCGGCTGGAGTCGGCATTCCGGCGGATTGCCGCCTGCTGGAGGAGCGCGATCTCTCGGTGGATGAGGCGGCCCTCACGGGCGAAAGCTTTCCGGTCAGCAAAAGCGTCACCCCTGTGATGGGCGATGACGGCCGGATCGAACGCGGCAATCGGCTGAGCATGGGCAGCCATGTCGTCAGCGGCATGGGCCGCGCCGTGGTGATTGCCACCGGCCGCAACACCGCCTATGGCGCCATCGCCGACCAGCTGCGCCGCCAGCGTCCCGCCACGGAGTTCGAACATGGCGTGCGCCAGTTCGGCACCCTGTTGCTGGAGGTGACGCTGATCATGATCAGCTTGCTCTTCGCCTTCAACGTCTATCTGCAGCGCCCCGTTGTTGACTCCTTTCTGTTTGCCCTCGCCCTCGGCGTCGGGCTCACTCCTCAGTTGCTGCCGGCGATCATCAGCGTCAATCTGGCCCATGGCGCCCGGCGCATGGCCCGCCAGCGGGTGGTGGTGAAGCGTTTGGCGGCGATCGAGAACTTTGGCAGCATGGATGTGCTCTGCACCGACAAGACCGGCACGATCACCGAAGGCCGAGCCGAGCTGCATCAGGCCCTCTCCGCCGATGGTCAACCGAGCTTTGTGGTGTTGCAACATGCCTGGCTGAATGCGTGGTTTGAATCCGGCTTCAGCAATCCGATCGACGCAGCCCTCCGCAGCCTCGATCGCCAGCCAGCGATGGGGGGCGGATGCTTGGAGGCGCAAGGCTGGCGCAAGCTGGATGAGCAGCCCTTCGATTTCCACCGCAAGCGCCAGGCCCTGCTGCTGCAACCCCCTCCCGGGCAGGGTACGGAGCCGCTGCTGATCAGCAAGGGGGCCCTGCGCAACGTGCTCGCTATTTGCACCCTGGCACAGCGAGCCGATGGCTGCCGCGTTCCCCTTCCGGATCTCCAGGAGAGGATCACGGCCTCTTTTGAGCGGCTCAGCGCCGAGGGCTACCGGGTGCTGGGTGTCGCCAGCCGCGTGCATCCTCCCGCCACGATCGGCGGCGGCTCCGAGCAGGCGATGACCTTCCTCGGCCTGCTGGTGCTCAGCGATCCACTCAAGGCCGATATTCCCGCCACCGTGCGGGAGTTGGCTGATCTCGGCGTACGCCTCAAGATCATCACCGGCGACAACGCCGCCGTGGCCAAGCGGATTGGCGAGGAGGTTGGCCTGCTTAATCCTGAGGTGATCACCGGCCAGGAGCTGCAGTTGATCAGCGATACGGCGTTGCCGATCCGCGCCGATCAGGTGGATGTGTTTGCGGAAGTGGAACCCAATCAGAAGGAGCGGCTGATTCGCGCCTTGCGCCAGGCGGGCCATGTGGTGGGGTACATCGGCGATGGCATCAATGACGCCCCGGCCCTGCAGGCCGCCGATGTGAGCCTTTCGGTGCAGGGTGCGGTGGATGTGGCCAAGGAGGCCGCCGAAATCGTGTTGTTGGAGAACGATCTCGGCGTGCTCGGAGCCGGCATCCGGGAAGGCCGCCGCACCTTCGCCAACACGCTGAAATACGTGTTCATGGCCACAAGCGCCAACTTCGGAAACATGTTCTCGATGGCGGGGGCGTCCTTGCTGCTGCCGTTTCTGCCGTTGCTGCCCAAGCAGATCCTCCTCACCAACCTGCTGACCGATCTGCCGGAGATGACGATCGCCGGCGATCGGGTCGATGCCGATTGGATCGATCGGCCGAGGCGTTGGGATATCGGCTTCATCAAGCGCTTCATGTTCACCTTCGGGCTGGTGAGCTCGGTCTACGACTACCTCACCTTTGCCCTGCTGCTTTGGGCGCTGCAGGCCAACGCCGACCAGTTCCGCACCGGCTGGTTCATGGAATCGGTGGTGTCCGCCGCCAGCGTGGTGCTGGTGGTGCGCACGCACCGGCCCCTCTATGCCAGCAGGCCTGCCCGCAGCCTGGTGGTGGCCACCCTGCTGGTGGTGGTTGTGGCCGTGATGCTGCCCTGGACACCGCTGGGTGCCCTGTTCGGCTTCGTGCCGCTGCCGCCCCTGTTCCTGGTCATGCTCGGCGGCATCCTGGCGGCCTATGTGTTGAGCGCCGAGGCTGTCAAACATCGGTTCTACCGCGACCTGCGCCGCGCTCCCCACACCTCGGCAGGCCGGTAAGCCCCACCAGTCCATCGCCGTTCCGTCTCAAAGGCCGCGCCTGGCCTGGAGCCCTCCGCCAGCAGGCGGCCTGTTCATCGCAGGCGAATCAGCAGCGCCACCCGGTCGGCTGCCTCGACGATCGGCAGGATGGCCAGCTGGAAGGGCCCCCGTTCCTGGCCGTTGACAAGCAAACGCGCCGAGGGCAGTTGAAGCGGTTGCCCTTCCTGGAGGACGTGCAACGCCTGGTCCCGCAGGGAGCCGCTGGGTGGTGCTGGCAGGGAGGGATCAGGCGGCTCGGCGTGGAGCGCCAGGTCGGGCAGCAGGGTGTCGGGAAGCGGCTGGGACGGCAAGCCGAGGCGAACACCGAAATCGGGGCTGACAAACAGCAGGCGCAGGCCCTGGTCGACCACCACCACAGCCGCGTCATCGGCCGCCATCAGCGCCTGAACGCCAAGGGCCAGGAGATGGGTGGCCCGATCGACGATCGCCTGGGCGGTGATGTCCGCCAAGGTGCCGACAAACCCGAAATCGTGGCCATCCTCCAGCGGCGTGGCCACCTCCTGCACCCTGCGCTCCCCCCTGGAGCGGGTGGCGAGGCGATAGCTGACGCTCCAGCCTGAGGAACCGCGCTGGCGTGCCTGCGCCACAGCTGGGCGATCGTCGCGATGGATCGCCTCATCCAACAATTCAGGCTCCCGCAGGATCTCGTCTGTCGTCCAACCGCCGAGCATCTCGATGCGGCGGCTGACGTACAACATGCGAGACATCGTATGGTCTCGCTTCCAGACGACTTGCTCGAGCGCATCAGCCAGTCGCTCAAACTCACTCAGAGATGCTTCAGCGGCTCGTCGCAGGGAGACGAGTTCAGAAACATCTGTCAAGGTGATGATCGCACCAAGTTTACTACCATACTGATCGAGATAGGGCATGATTTGGGCGAAATAGGACACCTCCTCATTGCTCGCCTCAAGTGTGCGCCGAACCTCACCATTCACGACGGCCTGCAGCGCCTCTCGCAATCCGGCCAACGGCACGGTGGTGGGCACACCGATCAAGGGTTGGCCAATATCACTGTCGACGAGACCGAAAACGCGAACGGCCAGGGGGGAGAAGCGAGTGATGCACAACTTTTGATCAACGATCACCATGCCTTGACTCAAGGAGCCTTGGATGTTCTCAAGCTCATTGTTGAGTTTTTCCAGTTGATCGCTGCGTTGACGCAACTGCTGATTGAGATCTGCCAGCTCTTCATTGGTGGCTTGCAGTTCCTCATTGGACGCTTCCAACTCCTCATTCGAGGATTGCAATTCCTCGGAGGAAGCCTGCAGCTCTTCCGAGGAAGCTTCCAGCTCCTCATTCACCTGCTCAAGATCTGCAATCGAACGCCGCAGCGAATCCTGGCTGGCCAGCAGTTCGCGTTCTAACCGTTCAATTTCACAAGCGAAGGCCGCATCGCGATCACTGCCACCAGGATGGGTCGATTGCAGCGCTGAGGCCTGACCCTCCTGAACAAAGGCAAGCACCGTGAGCGGTTGGTCCGACACCTGCAGCGGAGCGGCCTCAAGCCGAACTGCATGCTCAAGACCTGCCACCTGGAGACTGCCGCTGCTGGCGGCCGTCCGATCGGCGCGCACAAGCAGAAGCAGGGTCCGCGCCTCTGACTGCAGGTCTTCCTTCAGATAAGCACCCACCGCTGCCGGCAAGCGACCGGCCGGAAGCTTGCAATAGGGAGAAACATCGCCCACCACTTCGACGAGATCATGATTGTCATCAACGACGAGACAGGGATGGGCCAAAGTGCGGACGAGTTCTTCCAGCAACCTGACATGCTGTTCCGGCACCATATCTCTCACGGAAGCTTGGGCGTGAGGCGATCGCTGCTGCAAGGGAACGACCTGGACCGGCTTGGTCATTCCCATACGGATGCGGCCACGATTCTGGCGGTTGCGTTCATAGATCCGATGCACGGGATTGACCACAGCAAAGCCTGATATGCGACCCAGGGATTCAGAACTACCGAGGAAGAGCAAGCCACCTTCGTTCAATGAGAATGCGAAGAAGTCGATCACGCGCTCCTGCAGTGGAGCTGTAAAATAAATGAACGCATTGCGGCAGGATATGAGATCGATATTGGGGAAGGGAGGGTCTTCGGTGACGTTGTGGCGCGCAAACACCAGGCAGCTGCGCAGCTCCTTGCAGATCTCAATGCCATCCACATGAGCAAGCGTAAACCGATCCAAGTATTCGCTAGGAATCATCTTTGTTGATGCCATCGAGTAGATACCGCGACGACCGATGGCGAGGCTCTGTTCGTCCAAATCAGTCGCAAAGATCTTGAGATACTGACTCAGATTTTGCGGATGCTTCAACACTGCACTGATCGTCATCCCAATCGAATAGGCTTCCTCGCCTGTGGCACAGGCTGGCACCCATACCCGCAAGCGTTCGCCACTGGCATGGCTGGCCAGCAGCGTTTCAAGTTGACGCCTCAGGGCTTCAAAGCTTTCCGGATCGCGGAAGAACGACGTCACCTTGACGAGAATGCTGTGCAGCAGCGCCTTGGCTTCCTCCGTTTCACTGGTCAGTAAGGCCAAATAGGTGTCGATGTCTTTGCTGCCACGAATCGCCATGCGCCGCTGGATCTGGCGTTGCAGTGTCGACTCTTTGTACTGCGTAAAGTCGACCCCTGTGAGCTGCTTCAGTTGAGCTGCGATGCCGATGGTTGCGATCGGCAGTGCCTCCTCGTCATTCGGATTCAGCCACGCCTGATTCGAGCTCAACCAGGAATTGAGTTGGGTGCCCAATGTGGTCGGGTCGGCGACGAGATCAACTCTGGCTAGAGCAATTGCCGCTTGCGGCATGCCATTGAACCTTGCACTTTTCGGTGATTGCACCAGCGTGGCGCCCCCTGCCGCCCCCACCACTCGCAGACCGTAGGCGCCATCAGAACCCGTCCCCGAGAGGACGACACCAATGCTGCGATTTCCCCATTCGCTGGCCAGCGAAACGAACAACCGATCGATCGATGGGCTGGGGCCGAAGCGCGGCTCCGGTTCCACCAGCCTGAGTCCACCTGCGGCGAACGTGGCATCACATCCGGGTGGCACGACAATCACCTGGTCCGGCTGAAGGGGCATCTGGTCGCTGCCGCCGACAACAACCAGGCGGGTGCAACTCTTGAGCAACTCCACCAGTTGGCTGGGATGGTGAGGGGATAGATGTTGTGCCACGACGTACACACATTTGCTACCCAGTGGTAGCTGAGCCAACAGATCTTCGATCGCTTCCAACCCCCCCGCCGACGCCCCGATCGCCACGACGTGATCGAGTTCAGCTGCGCTTGTCATTGAAATTCAATCCGGATCGTTGTTGAGGAGGCATCGCCAAAAGGCCACTGCAGTGGCGCTGCCGGTTGGTTGTGGATCCAGGCTAGCGGCATCAGAGGGCTTCGCTTGTCGCAATCGCGCACGCTTATGAAGGAGATGCAAGTGGCCGGACTGTGCTCATGGATGGGGCTACTGGTTGTTACCGTAGTTTATGTTCAACACGCATGGCAACAACCAAAAAACGTTCATGCATTGTTGTACAATCCTGCTTCCCTCTTGTCCTTGATACAACTTGATCGATGCATTCGAAGCGATTAACACTTAGCAGGTGTCATCACGATGTTTCTCTAATGAGCTGGCGATGGTTCGATGCCAACGGGGCACTCGATTGGGATGAACGACTGGAATCCTGATGGCCAAGACGTTGGCAAAAACGTTGCTAATAGCCAGCCATTCAAGCAGCATTTGCGACCATTATCGCAAAGTTTGATCCCAGCGGTGGCCCATGTGGCGCCACTCCCGCTTGCGGTGATGCTCGCTGCACCCACCCACCCAAAATCATTGTTTTTTGCCTATTCGTGTAGCACCGTTGAGGTTCATATCCTAAGCCTTACCGGACCGGAAATGAAGGCCAGCTTTGTGCAGCCCGAGTGGGTTTCGCTGCTCTATGTCAATTCAGGTCAGATCAATTTGACCCAATCAGGCCGATCCCTGCACTGTGCTCCTGGCTGCTGGCTGCTGGTTCCGACGCAAACAACCCAATGGCAGAGTAGTGATTTTGATGTCGTCTGCGTGTTGATCTCCTGGGCGCAGCTCGATAAAGTGATTGGCCTCGTCAGTGATACGTCCAATGTTCTAGATGCCCACGCTGTTGTGCCACCAGAGCATGGCTGTTTCCTGCTTCCCCGTACGCGCCTGGGCGCTTTCATGCTGACGGCACTGAACCGCGGCCTGCAATCGATGAGCGATCTTCTGGATGGCGATCGCAGCCTGGTTGGCCTATTAGGTCTTGAAGAGTATCTCTGCCGTCTTGTGGGGCTGCTGATTGCCCCCAGCCTGAGAGAACCCAGTCCAGCATCTGGCTCGTCTCCGGAGGATCTCAGCGTTGATCCTGCCTGGGAGGCTCTGCTTGCTTATATCGAGGCGCATCTCGACCAGCCCCTCAGCCTGACGCTGCTGCAGGCCCAATCCAACTACTCAAAGCGCGCCATTCAGTATTATTTCCGTCGTCAGCTGGGTTGTACCGCGACGCAGTGGATCCGCGCCAGACGCCTCGATCAGGCCCAAGCCCTGCTGCGCAATCCCAGCAGAGATGTTAACGTGGGAAGTATCGCCCAGGCTTGTGGTTATCGATCCATGAGCCTGTTCAGTATCGAGTTTCAACAGCGGTTTCACATCAAGCCGTCGGTTCTATTGCGTCAGTCCAGACAAGGGCAGGCTGGTGACCATGATGCAAAACCTTCGAATGGCTGACGCCTCTCGGCCGCCGATCTTCACCATCCGGTTACCTTGACGCCCGCCGCGGCCGGCGCCCCGTGGCCAAGGTTCAGCAGCTGGTGCCGCAGGGAGGTGCGGTGTTCGTCGCTATGCAGCCGCTCGGCCAAGGCCCGCCAGCCCAACCAATGCTGCAGCTGCTGTGCGTCGAGCTCAGCCCACAACACCGGCAAGCTGGTCCGTTGTCGCGCTTTGACACGGTCGCAGAGGTTCTGGTTGAGGATCTGTAGATCGTGCAGCTCGCCCAGGTGGTCCTGGGCCTGGCGCAGGTCGTCGATCCAGGCCAGCAGGGGGGGATCGCACCAAGGTTCCACGATCTCCAGCGCGTAGCGAGCGGCCTTGATCCGTTTGCGTAGCCCATGCAGGGCAGCCGCGGCAGGATCCAGCTCTCTCCAGCCGGTGTGCAGAAACAGCCCGGCATGGAACGGCGCCTGCCAGTCGACCAGCCATGGCAGCAGCGGCAGCTCGCCGAGCGGTGTGAAGCGTGGCTTGTTGTGCCAGCGATTGAGGCGCTCCAGCAGCTTGAGATAGCGGGAGCTGTGCAACTCCTCCGCCAAGGTGTCAAACGCCTGGCCCCGGTCGCGCTCCAGGCGTTTGATCGCGCCGCTGAGAAGACGCCGCTCCGCCTGGGGCAGCCTGGGCAACAGCTGGTTCTTGAACCTCAGATGCAGCACGTCAAGGTCGCGGCAAAGGCTGGTGCGGCGGGCCACGGCGGCAAGGCGGCGCTCGTTGACGCTCTCGGGCAGCACCAGGGCGGGGCCGAACTGGAGCAGCGCTGTGCGCAAGCGCCGCAAATTCACCCGCAGCTGGTGCAGCGGCTCCGGGTCTTCATCCGCCAGGACCTGGGGCTGCAGCTTCCCCAGCCGCCGGATCTGGTGCTGAATCAGCCCCTGGACAAAGCCGCCACTGGTCAGCGGCGCTGGCCCCGGTTCTGCGTCGGCGGGACCGACAAGGGATGGATTGCTGGTGGTGGGCTCCATGGCGGGCGCTGGAGGCTCCGAGGATGCGGGGCGCGTCGTCGCGTTGTTCTGTTCTACGTCGGTCGGCTGGCGCTGCACAGGTGTTCCATCGCACTAGGCGCGTGAAGCGGTGTTCGCCGACCATGGCAGGGGCGATGGTGGCGCGGCCACGAAACAACGCTCGGTAAGCCGATCAAGGATCGAGACAACAGGAGCGAAACCAGCGGACTTGCAACGAATACCTAGGCGTTCTATGGGCAACTCAATATCATCTGGGTCAAGGCGGCAATGCATGAATAAGAAGAATACTCTACTAAGAAATGTGAAGCCTTTGCGGTCGGCGTCACCAGTGGTTGCTAGTACTTGATTGTCCCCCTTGCCATTCACTTTTGGAGGAATCATGTCAGACTACTATTGGTATGAAGGCAAGAAAATACCCCTTCAGTCCTCATCAACATTTCGTGCTGTACGTTTTGGCTCGACCACAAGCCCCGCCACCCGCCGAACTGTTGCGGCAGAGGTCGGAGCCGCATCTGCTCAATCGACCGGCCTTGATCTCGGTAACGGAATCATCTTGTACGAGGTAGGGGCTCAGGCGCCCAGAGCTGCTGCTGCAGCACTTCCTTCAAACGCTTCCGAGCTAAAGGTGTTTAGCGCACCGGACAAGACTTCAATGATAGTCACTGAAGAATTTAATGTCCAATTTAAGCCAGAGGTGACACGGTCACAGATCGACCAGCTGAATACACAGAACCAAGTCAAAATAGTCAGCGAATCTCAATGGGAGCGCAATAGCTTTGTGCTTTCCGTGGAACAAGGTGCGGGGGCTGATGCTCTCACCATGGCGAATCGGTACCATGAGAGCGGCCTAACAATCTATTCTCAGCCTAACTTTGTGCGATTGTTGAAGCCAGCTTTCATTCCCAATGACCCACTGTTTTCCCAGCAGTGGGCACTCCGAAATACTGGTCAAGGGGGAGGTGTCGTTGGTCAGGATATCAAAACCGTCAGTGCGTGGGACTTCACCAGAGGCTCGTCCTCGATCACAATAGCAATAATCGATGAGGGTGTAGACTATTCTCATCTCGACTTCAATACACCCGGAAAGTTGGTAACAGGTTATGATGCAATCCGACGGATCAATGATCCAAACCAAAGTAATAATGATGCGCATGGAACCGCTTGCGCGGGAATCGCCGCTGCTACAACCGGAAATGGCACAGGCGTTAGCGGTGTAGCGCCCAATTGTCGGCTTATGGGGATCAGGATTGCGTATTCATCTGGTCCTAACTGGGTTACGACTGATGCGCAGATAGCCGATGGTATCAATACTGCAGTAGCGCGTGGGGCTGACGTTCTCAGCAATAGCTGGGGTGGCGGCTCACCCTCAGCTGCAATTACGAATGCAATCCGCAATGCTAGAACTGCAGGACGTGGTGGACGTGGTTGCGTGGTTTGTTTCGCAGCTGGCAATAACAATGGAGCTGTTAGTTATCCCGGAAATCTCCCAGAAGTGATTACAGTTGCAGCTTGTAATGAATGGGGGGAAAGGAAGAGCCCGACGAGTCGAGATGGTGAAAATTGGTGGGGCAGTAACTTTGGTCCCGAGGTTGATGTTAGCGCTCCCGGTGTTCACATCACCACAACCGATATTTCAGGATCACGTGGCTACAACACTGCAGGGGATTATGTTACGACGTTCAATGGCACCTCAGCTGCTACTCCGCACGTCGCTGGGGTCGCTGCATTGGTCCTATCCGTCAATCCAAATCTTCGAGGCGCGGAAGTAGAGGGAATATTACGATCCGCAACCGATGATCTTGCCCAGCAGGGATTTGATAATTTTACCGGCTTCGGTCGAATCAACGCTCTCAAGGCCGTCCAAGCAGCACAGATGCGTTGGGATTCGCCCCGGCTGATTCCAGGTTGGTTTGGCTCTGAAGATCAAGAAGGTGATGTCGCCGTTGATGATATTACCCGTAATGGACGCCAGGATTTACTTGTTTTCCATATCGATAACCCCGGTGGCGAAAACCATGGATACTATCGAATAGGGTGGGACTTGGATTCCTTCGGAAACCCACGTGCTTGGTCGCCCGTCAAGGCTGTACCGGGATGGTTTGGTGCCGAAGACCAAGGAGCTGGCGTTGCACTGGCCGATATTAATCGTAATGGAAGCACTGACCTGCTCGTTTTGCATATAGACAATCCCGGTGGGGAAAATCATGCCTATTATCGGATCGGATGGAATCTAAATGCTGCTGGTGATCCAGCTGGCGGCTGGTCTCCTGTCAAGCAAGTTCCCGGTTGGTTTGGTGCTGAAAATCAAGGGGCTGGTGTCGCATTATCAGATATCAATGGAAATGGGACTCAGGATCTTATCGTCTATCATATTGACAACCCAGGTGGTGAAAATCATGGATACTACCGGATTGGCTGGAACCTCAATGCCGCAGGTGATGTCACCGGTGGGTGGTCAGCCGTTAAGGCGATTCCGGGATGGTTTGGTTCCGAGAACCAAGGTGGTGGAATTGCTATCGCCGATTTAAATGGCGATGGTAGACCTGAGCTGATCGTCTTTCATCTCGATAATCCTGCAGGTGAGAACCGCGGCTATTATCGTATCGGCTGGAGTCTAAATGCATCTGGAGATGTCACAGGTGGATGGTCGATGGTTCGCGCTGTGCCAGGTTGGTTTGGTTCGGAGAATCAAGGGGGTGGGGTCGCTGTTGCAGATATCGATGCGAATGGTCGCCGTGATTTAATTGTCTATCATATTGATAATCCTGCAGGGGAAAATCACGGTTATTATCGGGTTGGCTGGAATCTAGCTACCTAGGTGCAACCGGGCAGGTTGATGGCGAGCTCGCATTCATTTGTTGTCAACCTGCCTTTCAGCCTATCAGGATCTAGCTTACATATTGAATCCAGGCCTCCGGCTTCAAGGCAACGTCAGCTGCTGCCAGGACTCCTTTTGGTCATTTTTTGAGATGAGATGGCCAGGGTCTTTTCATTCATGATCTCGTCGCTGCGGTGGTATCTCTCGGGGCCGAAACGTTCTTAGGTTGCTCAATCAGTGAGGCTGGAGAATCGTTGCATCATCCTCCCTTTTCCAATCACCCGAAGCGGCGCTCTGGGCCATTTGCTGGGAGATTTGGCCCCTGTTTGCTCCCGCACTGCATCGAAACGTTCGCTGGTGTGGTGATCTTTGCCACGAACCTGCCGGCGAACCTTGAGGTGGCCTGCTGTCCCCATGGCCCAGCAGGAGTGGCCTCAGCCCTGCCCCTCCAGTTCGGGCGAACTGACGTCCGCGATCAGCGTCAGGAAGACCCGGAACCGGGCTCGGTTGGTGGAAGTGGGATCGAGTTGGACTCGTCCGGAAAGCAGTGCTGCTCGATCAAGGCGCTTAAAGCTCTCTGTCTGGCGTTCTCGCGCCGCAGCTGCTCGGTTTCTTTCCCGATCCGCTCGCTGTCGCTATTCACGCGCAAAATATCGCTCTCGAGCTGCTTCATCCTCAGCTCGTGCTGCATCTTGCGCGGCTCGAACTGTATCCTGCGCTGCTCGTAGTGCAGCATGCGCAGCTCGTAGCCGGGATCCCGTCGCCAATTGAGCGTCGCGCCCAAGAGGCGCGCTGTATTGCACGCACCCAGTAAAAACTGTCGCCAGCGAGGCAGCGATG
>JBKDOR010000076.1:0-15690 GCA_046342775.1 Synechococcaceae cyanobacterium | reverse complement strand
CTAGACACGATCTATTATTTCTGATCAAAATCAAGGAATGAAATGCCAGGACCCAGATTTGAACTGGGGACACGGCGATTTTCAGTCGCCTGCTCTACCAACTGAGCTATCCCGGCCCGTCAGCGCCGCCCGGGCGCTTCGGTTTGAAGATCTTAGATCACGGCCTGTCTGCAGAGGCGTCCTGCCCAGGCAGAGCAGGCCCAGCACCTGCCAGCCGGCCGCCTCCAGACATTGAGCGGCACTGCAGGCTGTGGCGCCGGTGGTGAGGATGTCATCCACGATCAGCAGAGGATGGAGGCGGGCTTCCCGCAGCCGAGGCGGCCGCAGGCAGCGAAACGAATCGGCCTGGTTGCTGAGCCGCAACTGGCGACGCAGATGATGCTGGCCGAGCACGGGGCGGGAGCGCTCCAGCAGCGCCGCCCGCCTGGCGGCTCCCCCCTGGCACAGGCAGGCGACCAGCAGCTCAGGCAGAGGGTTGGCGCGGAGCTTCCAGCTTGGAACGGGCACCAGCCAGGGTTGGCGGGGCAAGTCGCTCAGCATCGCCCGCAACGGTTGGACAAGCGGTCGGAGGGCTTCCAGCCGTGGCTGGCGTCGCAGCACGAGCAACTGCCGGCGCAGCTGATCCGCATAGGCCCCGCTGCTCCACCAGGGCAGCGGCACCAAGCCCTGGAGCCCCTGCGGCGGCAACGCCAGCCGCTGGCGGCAGCGTTCACAGACTCCCGCGCCCGCTTCCACGGCCGAGAGGGGCTGGCAGCACAGGGGGCAGGGCAGGCGCAGCAGCCAACCCAAGGGCAGCTGCCGCACCAGCCGGGGCATCAGAGCGCCGGGGCCGTCGACGCTGGGGTGAGGGGTGGAGGTGCTGGTCATGTCTTTGCGGGGACCTCGGGTTGGGGCGGACCAGACCTCCGCTGGGCCGCTGCGCCACGGCCGTGACCCGCGGCCGCTCCTGCGGGAATCCATCCAGAGATCGATCCTGGGGGGCCAGCCAGGCATGCCGATCCTGAAGGGGCGATCCAGGCCTGGCCTGGTGGCGGGTCGGCTCTCGGTAGGGGCGGCGGCAGACAACGCTGGCCTGTTGGGTCCGGTGGACCTTTGTCCAGAGTTCCCCGGGCCGGTCACCCATCACTGTCATGGCACGCTGGAGGGTTGATGCGCGGACGGAGCGATCAGCCAGCGCCACCACCCAGGCGGCTCAGCGGGCCATCCTTTGGCTGAATGTCAGGGCTGCTTGGCCGCTTGTCAGTCAACTGGGGTTGACCAAATTGGCCGAACTTTCGGGGCTTGAGGTGCCCGCTGCTGACCAACGCATCTCCTGATCTGCAACAAAGCTCGGCAGACCAGTGGCTAGCGCTGGCGCCACGGGGATGGGAAGTCAGCTTTTCGGCCTTCCTGGTGCGCACAGCCGCCACGGAGTGGAGGGGCTTGTCTGCCGCATGGGACCGGTGTTGTTGCTGGACGGGCAAGCCAAGGTTGTGGACTCGCTGGTCCAACCTGCTCCTGCTTCTGGTGCGAGGGCAGATGCCACGGGAGAAGCGGCCTTCAATCGGAGACCGGCATCTGAGCGCCCTGATGAATGAGACGCGGCACACAGCCAACCAGGTGATCGGCCCGGGGCAGCCGGCTTCACGATGCCCCCCAGGTCAGCGCGACGCCCCTTCGGCAGGCGCAGGGCTCAACTGGGGTCTGGCAGGGCTCGCAACATCGCCACCAGGGTGCGGTGAGCATCTTCGCTGTCGCGCAAGCTGTGGTCGAACGGGATCTCCACCGGGGTGCCATCCACCTCAAGCCGCATCGCCTCGGGCCCCACGGAGAGCAGCCGGGCTTGTCGGGCTGCGGCAAGACCGCCGTAGTGGCGGGCATAGGCCAGCACCGCCTCGGCGTGATCCTGATTCATGTGGCGGCAGATGCGATCGCTGACCGCTGGGGTGAGGGGGTCGGCGGCCATGGAAATGAGAAACGGGGGACAGGGATCCTGGCAATGGCGCTCAGCCTGCCGCGAAGCGCTGCCACAGCAACAGACCGAGACGGACGGCACTGAAGCCGACGTAGCCAGCCAGCACCACAAACAACGCCATGGCCAGAACGGAGCGCAGGCGATCCAGTCCGTTGCTCGTCACAACTCCGCTTGGCCAAGGCCCAATCAGTCTCCCATCCTTCGGGCCGCCAGTCGCGCCATTCCGAGCGCGGCGGAACAATGGGGGCGGTTCAACACCGGCAGGCCGAGGCGGCGTTGCCGCAGAGCTCGCCACTGAGGATTCACCGCCCCGCCTCCCAGGGTGATCACCCGCCGCAACGGCGGCGCGTCGCGGGGCTGGAGGCGTTGCCAACCATGCGCCTCGATATCGCTCAATCCCTCGAGCAGCCCCTGCAGGAACAGCGCATCGCTGCAAGGCCTCGGCCCCAGGATCGGCTCCAGCTCGGGATTGTCATCGGGGAAACGCTCGCCGCGACGGGGCAGGGGGCGCAGCTGGAGGCCAGAGGGGCGATCGGGGTTGATCTGGCGGCTGAGCTCGGCCAGCTGGCGATCGCTGAAGTACTGACGCAGCACCCCAGCGCCGCTGTTGGAGGCGCCGCCCACCAGCCAGCGTCCATCCAGCCGGTGATTGCTCAGTCCAGGACCCTCCAGCGGATGCGGCAGGAAGCGTTTCAGCACCAGCGTTGTTCCCAGCACAGTGATGCCATCCCCAGGGCCGGGATCGGCCGCCAGCACGGCGGCATTGGCATCGGTGCTGCCGGCCACCACCCGACAGTCGGCCGGCAAGTTCAACAGGGTGGCCGCTTCTGGGGCAAGCACTCCGAGGAGCTTGCCGCTAGGGCAGATTCTGGGCAGGGCCTGGCTCCAGGCCTGCTGATCGATCACCCCAGACCACTGCTGGTTCTGGGGATCCCAGCCCAAACGCAAATTATTGCCCTCCTCGCCCCAGCGCCAATCCCCGAGCACCCAGCCCATCAGCCAATCGGCCTGATGGCGAAGCAACCAATCACCACCTCGGTGTTCCAGCGCTGCTCGGGCAAGCAGCCTCAAGGCCCGGGCCAGGCTGCCGGAGGGGCTGGCCGCGGGCCCAGAGCCCGCCAGGCGCAGAACCAACTCCGCATGCTCCTCACAGGCCTGGTGATAAGCCAAGGCCCTGCCCAGGGTGCCTGAAGGCAAGCTGCCATCTGACCTGCAGATCAGCAGGGTGCCTGAAGTGCCATCGATGGCGATGGCCCCCAGGCGCTGACGGATGCTTGGTTGGAGACGCGACAGCAGCTGAATCAGGCCATTGAGCCAGGCTTGAGGATCCTCAAACGGGCCTGGATAGGGGGAGGAGTGCTCCTCTAGAAGCACTCCTCCGGCAGGCCCGTCTGGCGACAGAACCGCCAGCCGCAGGCCACTGCTGCCGAGATCAAGCCCGAGCGCCAGTCTCAACACGGCCAGCGGTGGCCTGCTGAAGCACAGCGGCAATGGCCGACACGTCTTCCCAAGGCAGGTTCAGGTCGCTGCGACCGAAGTGACCGTAGGCGGCCACATCCTGGTAGAACCGGCCGCCGCGTTGTTGGGGCAGTTGGCGCAGGTTGAAGGTTTGGATGATGGCGCCGGGGCGGAGATCGAAATGCTCCTGGACCAGGGCGGTGAGATCAGCGTTGCTGATCGCGCCGGTGCCGAAGCTTTCCACCAAAATGCTCACCGGTTTGGCCACGCCGATGGCGTAGCTGAGCTGAACTTCAATGCGGCGAGCCAGGCCGGCGGCCACGAGGGCCTTGGCCACGTAGCGGGCGGCGTAGGCGGCCGAACGATCCACCTTGGTGGGGTCTTTGCCCGAGAAAGCGCCACCACCGTGGCGAGCATAGCCGCCGTAGGTGTCGACGATGATCTTGCGGCCGGTGAGACCCGCATCACCCTGAGGGCCGCCCACGACGAACTTGCCGGTGGGATTCACCAGGAAGCGGGTGCTGCCCTCCTCGGGGCGCAGCGCCAGATCAGAGGTGGCCGGTTCGACCACATGGGTCCAGAGGTCGCGGCTGATGCGCTCGCGAATGGCCTTTTCATCCGAGATGCCGTCGATCTCGGCGGTGTGCTGGGTGGAGATGAGAATCGTGTCGATGGCCACCGGGCGCTCGTCTTCGTAGACCACGCTGACCTGGGTTTTGCCATCGGGAAGGAGGTAGCCCAGCAGCCCTTGGTGGCGCACTTCAGCCAGGCGGCGGGCCAGGCGGTGGGCCAGGCTGATCGGCAGCGGCATCAGCTCAGGGGTTTCATCACAGGCGAAACCGAACATGATGCCCTGGTCGCCCGCGCCCACCTTGTCGAGGGGATCACCCTCGTGGTCATCGGCTTCATCCACACCCTGGGCGATGTCGGGAGACTGCTGGTCAAGGGCGATCAGCACGGCCGCGCTGCGGGCATCGAAACCACCGGCCCGTGCTCCGCTGTAACCGATTCCCTCAATCACGCCACGCACCAGTTGGTTGAAATCCACTCGGGCGGTGGTGGTGATCTCGCCTGTGATCAGGCAAAGCCCAGTGTTCACCACGGTTTCGCAGGCAACACGGCTGGCAGGATCCTGGGCGAGCACGGCGTCGAGCACGGCATCGCTCACCTGGTCACAGATCTTGTCGGGGTGGCCTTCCGTGACCGATTCCGAGGTGAAAACGTACCGGCTCATGCCTGGGAGGAGTGATGTAGATCGTAGCAACTGTATCCGCCGTCTCCCACCGACATGTGTCACCGGGACCACTTTGCGACCCTGCGCCTCGCCGCTGCGGACCCCGTCGCCTGGGCTGAGGAAGGGGGGTCGTCTCCGCTTGAGTCACGCGCGCCGAGCCAAGGACCTGCAGATCGGCGTCGCGTCGGTGAGAGGCCTCATCATCCGCGCTGGGCAGCCGCTCCGCACAGCGCTTGGCCAGCTCAGCGTGGATCGTCGCTCAACCCACTGCACGTCGTTTGCTCCAAGTCGTTGGATCAGGGACAAGTCACTGGTCGTCGGTCGGACCAGCAGCCAGGTCTCGTGAGTCCTGCCTGCCAACATCCCGCTTTTCCGGGGAAATCCTGCGGTTCAGGGCCGCAGACTCCCACCGCAAGCGTTGGTGGCGATCAAGGCTCGGACCTTGGTCAGGTCTGTTCGGTGGAATCACCAAGCCAGGCCTGGCCCACCCCCAGCTCTCGCCAATGCCTCAGCTGCGGGAAGCGGGGATCGAGGGGCACCGGCAGGGACCAGGCGCCGCAGTACCCCAGCACCACAGCCACTCCTGCCGCGTCGGCCATGCGCAGATCGCTGTTGGCGTCACCGATCAGAGCACAGTCCGCGGGCTGCACCCCCATGGTTTGGCAGAGCTGATGAACGGCGGCGGGATCTGGTTTGCGCGGCCGGTGATCGGCGCTCCAGTGCGCGGCAAAGGGTGCGGACAGATCGTGGTCGCTCAGAAAGCGCCGAATGCCATCGGCATCGTCGTTACTGATCACGGCGCAGTCGATCCCCGCGGATTGGAGCGCCTGGAGGAGGGCCTTCAATCCGTTGGTGGGTTGTGGGGCCCGCTGGCTACCGCTGCCGTGGAGATGGTCCGTGCGGCGGAAGATCTCCTCGCTGATCGCCAGGGATTCCGGCCATCCGTGTCCCAGCAGAGCCAGCACGGTGGCCGTGGAGATCATGTTGTGATCGCGGGCCGCCACGGCAATCGCGCCGCTGGGGTCCAGTCCTGCGGGGGTCAGGCCGTAGGCCCTCCTCAACAAGGTCCGCAGCTGTTCTGCGGTTCCCGCCTCAAAGCGTTGGGCCGGGTCGTACAGGTCCAGGGCCGCGGCGATTCGGGCCTCGGCGAGCAGCGTCAGCATCGGTTCGCTGATGGAAAGAGTGCCGTCCTTGTCGAACAGCACCGCTTTCACCCGGCCGAGCGGGATTTGGCGCAAAAACAGTTCAACCATCGCCTGAGCTCACCGCAGGACGGCCCGGCATGTTGACAGGGGGAAGGGTGCTGGGGGCCATCTCTGATCCCCCTGGGGCATCCCCGAAGACACCTGGTGCAGCCGCCGACCGGGCGGGCTCTCGAGCCGCACGTACGCCTTGGCGGGTCCTCAGTCGAGATCGCCGCCCAACGGCTCGCCGTCCTCGGCTTGCTCGAGCAGCATTTGCTTGTAGCGAGCGGCCATCTCTTCAGCCTTGTCAAACACCTTCTGGGGATCGCTGAGCATGTCACCAGGTTCGGGTTCCAAGGCTTTGGTCGACAGGGAGATGCGCCCCCGCTCGGCGTCGAGATCGATGATCATCACCTTCATCTGATCGTTGACATTGAGCACCGTGTGGGGGGTCTCGATGTGTTCGTGGCTGATTTCGGAGATGTGGAGCAGGCCACTCACGCCGCCGATATCGATGAAGGCTCCGTAGGGCTTGATGCCGCGAACAGTTCCCAGCACCACTTCGCCCACTTCGAGGCGATTCATCTTGCGCTCCACCAGAGCGCGACGATGGCTGAGGACCAGGCGGTTGCGCTCCTCATCTACTTCAAGAAACTTAAGCGGCAAGAAATCGGCAACCAGTTCTTCCTTGGCTTTGCGAGTGCTGATGTGGCTGCCGGGGATGAAGCCGCGCAGCCCCTCGACCCGCACCAAGGCCCCACCGCGGTTGGTGGCGAAGACCTCGCTGTAGATCGTGGCGTCTTCCTTTTGGAGTTGACGGACCCTTTCCCAAGCGCGCTGATACTCGATCCGACGAATAGAGAGCGTGAGCTGGCCATCTTCATTCTCTTCGCTGAGAATGAAGAACTCGCGAATCTCCCCGGGTTCCAAGACATCAGAAAGATGTTCAACCCTATTGATCGACACCTCCTGCAAGGGCATGAAGGCAGCAGTCTTAGCACCGATATCAATCATTGCCCCCTTCGATTCCAGGGCAAAGACAGTTCCGTTGACGATATCCCCTGGCTTAAAGTTGTAGTCGTACTTGCTCAACAGTGAAGCGAACTCATCCAGGGTAAAACCAGCGCCATCGGTATCGCGACGGGCGGCGCGGCTGCTCGACGCGTCGGCGCTCGGCACCTCCTCCGGGATGTCCAGGTCGAGATCGTCGATCACGGACGTGTCCAGATCAGCGTCCACGAAGACATCGGGCACGGCTGAACCTGGCTCGCTGGTGGCGCTCAGGGTGCCGAGGTCGGAGGACGGAGTCACGGTCATGGAACGTGGCGGGCTGCCAAGGGCAGGACGAAATGGAGAGCGTGCCTGCCCACCAGCAGCCCACGCGCGATCGTCGATCCTACCAACTTGCCGATCTTGTCTACAGCCCCAAGGTTCAGTTGACCGCCACGAGGCGGTTGCGGGACCGATTGCGGGGAACGGCTGGCTTGCTCAGGCCCTCCAGGGTGGCGACGAAGTCGCTGACGCCCTGGAACTGGCGATACACGGAGGCGAAGCGCACATAGGCCACTTCACTCATCTCCCGCAGTTGCTGCAGCACCAGTTCGCCGATTTCATTGCTGCTCACCTCCCGGCCGCTGCGCTGCTGCAGCACCAATTCGATGTCATCAACAACCTGTTCAAGGCGCGCCGGCTCCAAGCCCGTTTTCTCGCAGGCCCGAAGCAGGCCATGCAGCAGCTTGGAACGGTTGAAGGCTTCGCGGCTGCCATTGCGCTTGACCACGGTGATCGGCACGGTTTCCACCCGCTCATAGGTGGTGAAGCGAAAATCACAGTTCAGGCATTCCCGGCGTCGCCGCACGCTGCGGCCCGAATCCGCAGCCCGTGACTCCAGGACCCTGCTGTCCGTGTGCTGGCAGGAGGGGCATTGCATCCCCGCTATCCCGGGCGTGTCATGCAAGTTTAAGCAGTGTTATGGCTTCTGCCTAGGGGGATGGGCGGTCCTGATCCGTTTGTCTGGCCACCAATCGAGTCGTAGGGCAAGCGATTGCTCGCCAGCAAGCTTGGATGGGCATGGATTGCCTCGGGGGCGGCCCGGTGAATTCCACCACTTCCCTGGGGTGCGATCAAAAAAAACCCCTGCCGCAGGGCAGGGGTTGTAGGGAGGCATGAGCCCCGATCAGGGGCTTGGCTTTGGCTGAAGAGCTCACTTGCCGATCTTCGGGGGGTCGCGGAAGGCGATGGCGAAGAAGAGCGTGGAGATGGCCAGGGCCAGAATGAGGATGTAAGCGAAGCTCTCCATGGGGAGGATCCTTGCAGGGGGGAAGGGTGCCGACGGTCAGCTGAGGGTGGTTCCTGCCGGAGGGACATAGCCCTCGGGAAGGCGCCGGGTGCTCCGGTCGCCCAATTTCTGGAACAGGCCGAATTCCACTTGCTCTCCCAGGTCGGGGTCGATGCCGGCGAACACATCACGGAACAGGGTACGGGCCCCGTGCCAAATGTGGCCGAAGAAGAAGAGCAAGGCGAAGGAGGCGTGGCCGAAGGTGAACCAGCCGCGGGGTGAACTGCGGAAGGTGCCGTCGGAGTGGTACGTGTCACGGTCGAAGTCGAACGCCTCACCAAGTTGAGCCTTGCGGGCGAGACGCTTCACATCGGCAGGATCGCTAAAGGTTTGGCCGTTGAGGTTTCCGCCGTAGACGGTGGCCGTCACACCCTGCTGCTCGAAGGAGTACTTGGCCTCTGCACGGCGGAACGGGATGTCGGCGCGCACCACACCATCCTGATCCTGCAGAACGACCGGGAAGTTCTCGAAGAAGTTGGGCAGGCGACGCACCTGCAGGTCGTGGCCCTCTTTGTCGGTGAAGGCGATGTGACCAAGCCAGCCGGTGGGAAGGCCGTCACCATTGACCATGGGGCCGACGCGGAACAGACCGCCCTTGGCTGGGCTGTTGCCGACGTAGTCGTAGAAGGCGAGCTTCTCGGGGATTGCGGCCCAGGCCTGCTCTTTGCTGGCGCCGTTATCAACGGCGGACTGGACCCGCCGGTTGATTTCGGTTTTGAAATAGCTCTGGTCCCACTGATAGCGGGTCGGGCCAAACAGCTCGATCGGCGTGGCCGCAGCGCCGTACCACATGGTGCCGGCCACCACGAAGGCTGCGAAGAACACGGCGGCGATGGCACTGGCCAGCACCGTTTCGATGTTCCCCATTCGCAGTGCTTTGTAAAGGCGCTCCGGTGGGCGGGTGGTGATGTGGAAGATGCCCGCGATGATTCCCACGATGCCAGCGGCAATGTGGTGAGCCACGATGCCTCCAGGGTTGAAGGGGTTAAAGCCTTCAGGGCCCCAGGCTGGTTGCACCTTTTCAATGTGGCCGGTGATGCCATAGGGATCAGAGACCCACATCCCAGGACCGAACACCCCGGTGAGATGGAAGGCGCCAAAGCCGAAGCAGCCGAGGCCGGCAAGCAACAGGTGAATTCCAAAGATCTTGGGAAGATCCAGGGCGGGTTCACCAGTGCGGGGGTCCTGCCAGATCTCCAGGTCCCAGTAGGTCCAGTGCCAGATCGCAGCCAGAAAGAGGAGGCCACTGAAAATGATGTGGGCTGCGGCGACTCCCTCAAAGCTCCAGAAGCCAGGGTCGACGCCGGTCTCGCCGGTGATGCTCCAGCCTCCCCAGCTGCCGGTCACGCCCAGACGGGCCATGAAGGGCATCACGAACATGCCCTGACGCCACATGGGGTTCAGGACAGGATCGGAGGGATCAAAAATAGCGAGCTCGTAGAGCGCCATGGAACCGGCCCAGCCGGCAACCAAGGCGGTGTGCATGAGGTGCACGGCGAGCAAACGGCCCGGGTCGTTGATCACGACCGTGTGCACCCGGTACCAGGGCAATCCCATAGGAAGGGGTCAGGTCTGGGGTGGGTGGACGCAAACCGAAAGGTCAGCGTTGGGTTGACCGGCATAGCCGATCCGACCAGGCGATGGTAAGGGTTGTTGCCTGCCGGGCGAGCCCGCTGGTTACGGACCGCAACCGGAGCGATGCCTGGAGCCTCCAGAGGCCGATCGGACCTTGCGCACGCCCTGGCTCCGCAACGAAGCTTCAAAATGAAGCTCCGCCGCCAAATCGTGCCGTCATGCCAATGATTCGCTTCGTGCGCGAAGGGCGCGACATCCCTTGTTATCCCGGGGAAAACCTGCGTGAGGTGGCCCTGCGCGAAGGCATTGAGCTGTATGGGCTCAAGGGGAAACTCGGCAACTGCGGCGGTTGCGGCCAGTGCATCACCTGTTTCGTGGAGGTGGCCGAAGGCACGCCGGATGCCGCGCTCAGCCCCCGAACCCCGGTGGAGGACCAGAAGCTGCGGCGTCGACCCCAAAACTGGCGCCTGGCCTGTCAGGCCCTGGTGCAGCAATCGCTGCTGGTGATCACCCGGCCGCAGGTGAACCTGCCGGATCGTCAGCGATTGCTGGAGGCCGCCTGGGCCGGAGCTCTCCCCACTGGGCCTACGGCCTGGCCTGAAGCCGCTGGGGCGGAGCCTGAAGAGGAGGAGGGCAGCACCGGCCCAGCTGCCGGGGGCGTTTCCACAACGAGCGATGAAGAGGGCTGATCCAGCCCCGATTCGCGGTGATACGGTCTGCAGATCTCCTGCACACCCATGGAAACCAACGACCTCGGTTTCGTCGCCAGCCTGCTGTTCGTCCTGGTGCCGGCAGTATTTTTGATCATTCTTTACATTCAAACCAACAGTCGCCAGAGTGGCTGACGCCAGCCGACCGGCTTGGGGGCACACGGGTAGAGGACAGGCCGGCCCATCAGACACCTCGCCTGGCCTTCTCGCCATCATCGGCTGGTCCGTGCTGCTCTCCAATCAATTGCCTGGTCCATGGGGCACCCATTGCCCCAGTGCCAGCTGATCTTGATTTCCTGATTCGAGGCAAAGACAGATCGGCTTTTCGCCGCTGTCTTGAGCACCGATTTGTTCATCAGAGTTTGTGGCGGATTAGTTCCCTCGGAGCCATGTTGCAGCTTGTGTCTCCGAAGCTAGCCGGAGTGCGAATGGGCATTCCTGGACACTGAATGCGGACTTTTTCTGGCCAAAGTGTGACCTGCCTTGGCGTGCGCCGGCGGCTGCCCGCAAAAAGCTGATCCATCCCGGTTCTTACCCCATAGTTCGAAGTTCAAATCGGGGCTTTCCCTTGGCACCAGGTGAAGAGCCCTGCAGTTGGCCGATAGCTGTTATCGATGGCAAGCCGATCCCATGGCTGATCAGAACCAGCGAGCCAGGCGCGGCCTCGGCCGCAAGCCGAAGCCCACTGCCTTGGCTCGGGCTCAGCGCCGCCCTTCAGGTTCGCGCACCAACAGCACCGGTGCCGTTGCGTGCACCCGGATGTAATCACTCACCGAGCTGCCCAGCAGCCGATCGAGATCGACGAGCGCCTTGGCGACCAGCGGCCTTCGGTCTTGGGAGGCGATCACCAACAGATCGGCCTTGGTCTCGGCGGCCACATCGCACACCGTGCGGGCGATATCCCCGGTTCGGTGCAACGGCTTGAGCTCCACTCCGAAACTGCGGGCGCGCTGCACGGCCTTGTCCAGCACCTCGTCCGCGGGGGAACGGCCGCCACGGGAGGGGGCAAGGTCTTGCCGGCTGACATGCAACCCCGAGAGCACTCCTCCCGGGATGCCTCGCACCAGTTCACTCGCCAGCCGAATGGCATCATCGCCGACGCCAGTCCCATCCACAGTGACCAGCACTCGGTTGATCGCCCTGATGTAGAGGTCGTCGCGCACCAGCAACATCGGCCGGGTGGAGAGCTGAAAGACGTACTGGCTGGCGCTGTTGGCGAGGATCGCCTGCAGGCGCCCCAGGGCGCGAGAGCCCATCACGATCAGATCCGCCTCAATCTCATCAGCCACCTTCAGCACGGTCTGCTTGGCATCCCCCTCGCGCACGATTGTGGTGACCTCACTCGGGTCGAGCCCGATGCGGCCCATCGCTTCCTGCACAAGAACCTGGGCCTGTTCGCGGTGCTGCTGCAGATCGGCTCCGGCCTGCTCAGGGATCACATGCAGCAGGTTGATCCTGGCCTGACGGCAAGGGGGAATGGTGCGCAGCATGCGCACCATCTCTTCCACATTGCCCTTGCCGGAATCGGCGACGAGAAGATTGCGGAACACGGGATCGAATCGGTCTCGGCAGCAGCCTATGGCCGAAATGTCAGCCTCGTTACCACCCCGCGCACACCGTGATGCAAAGCCCCTCGGAGGATCAGGTCGGTCGGCGTGGCTGGTGCCTGCGCCGCCGGGTGTTGCCCCAGCACACCGACCATGCCGGTGTGATGTGGCACGGCAGCTACCTGGCCTGGCTGGAGGAGGCCCGGGTGGAGGCCCTGGCAGCCGCGGGGCTGGCCTACAGCGACCTTGCCGCCCGGGGACTGGCGCTGCCGGTGGTGTCGCTGGCGATCGACTACCGCCAGGCGCTGCTGCACGGCGACTGCGTGGAGGTTTGGAGCTCGGTCGCGCCACGGCGCGGGCCGCGCTTCCCCTGGAGCAGCCGCTTCCTGAGCGGCTCGGGAGTGCTGGCGGCTGAGGCGCGGGTGGAGTTGGTGCTGGTGGATCTTTCCGGCGGGCCTCAGGCCGGACGGCTGCTGCGCCAGCTGCCACCGGACCTCGCCAGCGCCGTGGCGCGACTGGAGGCAGGCCCGCAGACCTTGGCATAGTACATTTGTGCTTTGCCGAGGCCTTGCGATTGGCCATGGGAGATCTTCTGCGAGGCCGTTTTGGGGTTGACGGCAGTTCGGAGCGGTTCTGTCCATCGCTTGCCGGGTCTGCGGTCGCGGCTGCCGGCGAACCGATCTCCAACCGTTCCGCACCAAGCCCCTGGCCGCGATCTCGCCGGTTGTGGTGGTTGCTCTGGAGTCGCTGTCCCGGGGTGGGTTGGGTTCGGCTGCAGCGGCTCGAAGCGGGGTTCGGCTCCCTGGAACAGGCCTGGCAGGCCCCGCCGGGAGCCATCGCCGATCTACTGGGTTGGTCGCCGCGGTTTCAGGCCAGCTGGCTGCGCTACCGCGAGCAATGGGGGGAAGACCCCCTGGCGGTGTTCCAGGCCCGTCCGCGGGCGGGCCTGGGGGTGCTGCTGCCGGGCGATCCAGCCTGGCCGGACGCATTCAGCCATCTGGCACGTCCGCCCCTCGGCCTGTACTGGCGTGGACGTGGCAGTCTCTGGCCGGCCCTAGGCCGCAGGCAGGCGGTGGCCGTGGTGGGGACCCGCCGTCCCTCGCGACAGGGCCTCGCCATCGCCGAGCGGCTGGGAGCCGAGCTGGCCTTGGCCGGCTGGCCCGTGGTCAGCGGCCTGGCCGAGGGCATCGATGCGGCGGCCCACCGGGGATGCCTGGCCCACCAAGGCGTGCCGGTGGGGGTGCTGGGCACTCCGCTGGAGCGTGTGTATCCCCGTCATCACAGCGAGCTGCAGCGTGAGGTGGGTCGCCGCGGGCTGCTGTTCAGCGAACAACCGCCCGGCACGGTCGTTCACCCCGCTCACTTTGCTTGTCGCAACCGGCTCCAGGTCGCCCTGGCCTGCGCCGTGGTTGTGGTGGAATGCCCCACCGCCAGCGGTGCGCTTCATTCAGCCGCACTCGCCTGGCAACAGGGCTTGCCGCTCTGGGTGGTACCCGCTGATGTGGATCGGCTCTCAGCCGCCGGCAGCAACCGTTTGCTGGCCCAGGGGGCCACACCCCTGCTTGCCGCCCAGGACCTCACCAGCCAGCTCGGCCCAGGCCCCGCAGCCAGGCCGGCAGCGCCCCACGCCAACCCATCCGGGGCTCAGGCCCATGGCCCGCCCAGGTTGCTGAAAGCCCTGGGTCAGGGGGCCTCCCTGGAGCAACTTGGGGAGCGGCTGGGGCTGCCCCAGGATCGCTTACTCCCCCAACTGCTCGATCTGGAGCTGGCCGGCGTTGTGATCGCCGAACCCGGCCTGTGCTGGCGTCCACGCTGAGCGCAACACTGTCGTTCAGGGTCTGCGGCTGGCGGCGTTGCTCGGTGGCCTCGGCCGGTGGACTCGCAGAGGGATATGGCCTGGGATGAGCTGCATCCAGCACCCCCAGGTCGCGGCTCGGCTCGCTGGCAGCACCGATCCCGGGCTTGTCTGGAGAAGCCAGCTTGTCGGCTGGCCTACCGCCTTGGCCTCCCGCCTTGGCCTGCCGCCTTGGCCTGGCGCGCCACCTCGCCCTCGAGATTTCCCTCGCGAGCGCTCTGCAGACCTTATTTAGTCTGGTAATCAGTCAGTTCGGCGAGCGCTGCTCGACCGCGGGGGTTGGCCGAAAATTCATCAAATACCACCGGCTTCATCCGTTCGGAGCAGCCTGCGGCTGCTGAGCCGATACCCGTTGCTCCCGCGGCTCGTTCAGTGTCCTTGCCGCCGTCAGGCTCGGGGAATGGCACCGGCCGTGACCCGCTCCTCCCGGATGCTGAACCGCCGCTGGGGGGTCAGGACGTGGTGACCGCCGACACTCTGCTGGCTTGGAGGCGTCGCTTGCTGCAGTCGGGGGGGCGGTCCGCCGATCTCGACTGGTTGCTGGATCTGGCCGGTGGCCTCTCCTGGAGTGAGCTGCAGCAGTTGTGGCTCCAGCCCGAGCGTGAGGTGGTCCTGCAGCGCGGCCGGTCGGCGCTGCAGGCGATCTGGAGCGCCTATCTGCAGGGGGAGGGTCCGCTTCAGTACCTCGTTGGCCGCAGCCCCTGGAGAGACCTGACCCTGGATGTGGGGCCAGGCGTGCTGATTCCCCGCCAGGAGACCGAGCTTCTGGTGGAGCTGCTGCTGCGGACCCAGCGCAGGGATCGGCTTGACGGGAATGGGCGCATACGGGGCGAAGAAGGCCTGCCGCGACGCCCGGCACCGGCCCTTTGGGCGGATCTCGGCACCGGATCGGGCTGCCTGGCGATTGCCTTGGCCCGGGCCTTCCCGGCATCCACCGGCTTGGCGGTGGACCTCTGCGGCGTTGCCCTGGCCCAGGCCGGCCGCAATCTCGAATGCCTTGGGCTGAGCGAGCGGATCACCCTGTTGCAGGGCAGCTGGTGGGACCCCCTACGGCCCTGGTGGGGGCAACTGGAACTGGTTGTGGCCAACCCCCCTTACATTCCCTCCAGCTTGATCCCTCACCTCGATCCCATGGTCCGCGACCATGAGCCGCGTCTGGCCCTTGATGGTGGAGCCGATGGCCTCGCTTGTCTGAGGTCAATCCTTGCTGAGGCGCCGCGCGCCTTGGCTCCAGGAGGTCTACTGCTGGTGGAACATCACTACGACCAAAGCTCGGCGGTGTTGGCGTTGATGGAGCAGGCGGGGTTACGCCGTCCCCTGGCCCACCGCGACCTCGAAGGGGTGCCGCGTTTCGCCAGCGCCTGCCGCCGCCTCAACGCCGCTGAGGCTGAATCGGGCGCGGCAGCGATCGATCCGATCGCGCCCGCCGGGATCGACCGCCGCCCAACGCCTGCCAGCTCTGACCAGGGCGGGGAAGCCTCGCGGAGATGACCATGGAGTCCCCGGAAACCGGCGGGAAGGTCTGGCACCAAGGCGATCCGGGGGTGGCTGGCGGTCCGGGTCGCCCAACCTCCGGCCTATGGTCTCTGGCCACGCAGCACCTGGCCAAGCATCTGAGGGAGGGAGGGGCCGCGCTGTTTCCCACAGATACCGTGCCAGCTCTAGCGGCCTCGCCAGCTGCGGCGCAGTGCCTCTGGCCTCTCAAACGACGGCCGATGGACAAGCCCCTGATCCTGATGGGCGCCGACCTCGATCAGCTGCTCGCCTGGTTGGCTGTTCCCTGGGAGGGCCCCTGGCTGGATCAGGCCAGGCACTGCTGGCCCGGCCTCACCACC
>JBKDOR010000075.1:0-8773 GCA_046342775.1 Synechococcaceae cyanobacterium | reverse complement strand
CTTCAGCAGGGATTGGGGCTGCTGCCAGTTGCGCAGATCACATCCAACGCTTAGCGATTCCTTAACCTCTTTTTGCACAATCCGTGCCGTGTTGGTGAAACGCCGGCTTGTGCGGAGCCTTCTCCGCCATCGCGACCACGGGATTGAGGCTTGGAAGTCTGGCTAAGAGTGGTCGGAGTTCCCGGGCAGACGGAGTTCCTGGGAAGGTGCCGGAGATCGGACAAGAACGCCAGGGAGTCTGAAGCGTTCGCCGATCTCGATAGCGCTGCTCCAACGACTTGGGCACTGGGGGTCCAGCAGGCACAGTACCAGCGCATGGATGGGCTGGCGAGACTCTGGAACGCTGCTGGAGGTTGTCCCTGCCATGGGGGGGTGCAGGCCTGTTGGAGGACGCAGGCCTGCTGGGCTCAGGCCCGATTGGAGCGATCCACCGGTATGGCCACCATGGCCAGCTCGGTGCCATCAACCGGAGTGGGCATGGGCTGGGAGTCCAGCGAGGCGGTGAAACCGTCCAGCACCGCGGGCACGATGCCGGCGTCGACGGAAAAACGGCCGGGGCCATTGAGCAGCAGGGCAAGGCTGCCGCCCAGATAGAGCATCACCAGCTCCAACACGTAAATGTTGAGCCCCGCTGTGGAGATGTGTTGATAGGCGGCCACGGTCATCGTGCCGCTCAGGGCGAGGGCTCCCAATGGAGTGAGCAGGCCGAAGATCACCAGCCAGCTGCCGATCAGTTCCGAGAACCCGGCCACGTAGGCAAAGAACAACGGAAACGGTAGATGCAGGGAGGCCACGTAGGTGTTGGCGAACTGCTGGGGATCCGCCAGTTTTTCCTGGCCGTGGTGGATCATCAGCACGCCAATGCTAAGGCGCAGCAGTAGCAATCCCAGCGACGCCAACCGACCCGGGCCCCGCACGTAGGCGCGAACCGTTGGCGACCAGGCCGCCAGGGGGGCAGGCAGCGCCAGGGCTGGAGCGGGCAGGCTGACGCTGACGAGCCAGAGCGCGAAGCAGGCGCCCATGAAGGCTCCAAACAGCTCCAGCAGGGTGAGGGTGGACATCGGGAAAGGCCGAGTTTTCAGAATCATGGCAAGCGTCATTAAGAAACGTGAAGCAACCTCCCAGCCGCTCCGCCTCTGCTGCTGCAAGCACTCTGGGCTGACACCGCCCACGCAAGCCGCCGCGACCGGGCTGCCTTTGTGCCAGTATGTAACGCGTTCGTTACAAACCGATGACCGTTGGTCTGCTGGTGCTGAAAAGCCTCCACTCCGGAACCCTGACCCAACAGGAGATCGACTGGCTGGTGTCTCAGCAAGGGGGCTTCTCCCGAGCCGAAATCGCCGCCACCCAACGCCTGGGCCGCCTGCTCGATCAGGGGCAGATCCAGCTGGGGCGAGGCGGTGCTTAAGAGCAAATGCCTGAAGCGGCCTGGACGCTGGCGGGGGTGATCCAGGTCAAGGCAGCTACGCGGCGCGCTAGAGCCGCTGGCACAAACCCCCAGCAACAGCCGATTACACCGGGATCACACCAAGGAGCGTGTCGCGTCGAGAGCGAGAAACCACGGTAAGTAGCTCGATTTACCGCGCATTAGAGCCGAACTCGTGCAAGATCCGAGCACGACGGCCAAGACGCGTGACATTCGCTGCCTCCCCATCTGGCGACGAAGAGCTGTCCAGCACCAGCCCGTCGGTATCGCTCCGCTGGGAATTGTCGGCCAGCTTCAGCGCCCTCGACCAGTGGACGCTATCAGGACAACTGGTGCTGCCGGGGGAACGATGTTGGCGGCCTGCGCACCCCACTCCGCTTCGCGACCTTACCCCCACCCGTCATCCGTGAGTCCTTCCCCTCTCAGCCCCGCTGAACTTCAGCACCTGTTAAGACAGCCTGCCCAACGCCACGCCCCGCTGGTGATCGATGTGCGCCCGCTTCGTCAGTACAGCCGAGGCCACATTCCCGGCAGCCAGCATTCATCCCGCGCCCTGCTGCTGAGCAGCGAGCTTCCTGATCAAGATCTCGTGCTCATCACCGAGGACGACCAACGGGCTGAAGAGCTCGGCGCAGCCCTCCACCAACGGGGCTACCACCGCCAGATCCGCAGCCTCCACGGCGGCCTGTCGGCCTGGACGCAGGCTGGCCATCCCTTGCAGCAGGCCCCCGCGTGCAACACCAGCTCTGGCTTTGCCTCCCGGGCCCTGGCCCCACTGGGCCTCCCCCCCCTGGGCTCTGGCCGCTTCCAAGCGGCACAGCGACTGGCACCAGACCTCGGGCATCAGTCCCAAAACCTGGGCCCAAGCCAACAATACCCGTTGGCAGAAGACGTGCAATCCAGCAATGGCAAGAACTGGCGTTGATGTCTCGCGGACTGCGGTGCTTCGCGAAAGCCTGATCTCTCTTGCGGTTTCTCCGTGCGGTCGTTGGCAATGCTGTGACGCAATCAGACAACATCTCTTTTGGTAGATGACCTGTTGCATCAATGCCCCCACTTTCAGCATAACTATTACAGAAGAACCCAGCCAAGAACCCTTTCATGGTGCGGTCATGAACGGGCAGATTTGGGACGGCAATGACCTGGAGGAGGGATCAACTCACTTTGGAGCGGTTCCCCCACGACACCGCAGTTTGTGGTCAGCGCCCGCCGCCCGGCAGCCCGGCGGAACCGCTGCGACCAAGCCGGGCCAACCGCTCAATCGTGGTTCAACGCTCCAATCCTTCAATCCAGTCCGCTGCCGCCTCCACCCCGCCGGCGGCTTGGCACTCCGCCTGCAACCGCAAAGCGTTGCAGCGCACGCTGGGATCCCGAAGCAACTCCAGCATCAGCGCCCGGAGCGTCTCAACCCGCAGGCGTTTGAGCGGCAGCACCCGACCCGCACCGCTCCAGGCGAGGCGAGCGGCGATGCCGGGTTGTTCGTTGGTGATCGGGATCGCCAGCACCGGCACACCACAACCGAGAGCCGTGAGCGTGGTGTTGAGGCCGGCGTGGCTGATCACCAGAGCGGAGCGTTCGATCAGCTGTTGGTGCGGGGCGTAGGCCACCACCAGCGGATCGCCGGGCAGCGGCCGGCTGCGGTGCAGAGGATTGCCGAGGGAGATCACCAGCTGCACATCCAATGGTGCACAGGCGGCAGCGATCTGCTCGAAGATTTCGGGGCGCCCATTTTGCAATGTGCCCAGGGAGGCATAGATCAACGGTCGCCCATCCAATCGTTCCCAAGGGAAGGGCACGGCCTGGCGCAACAGCGGCTCCTGGCCCGAGGGATCCGCCAAGCGGCCCACATAGTGAAATTGCGGTGCCAGCCGTTCCCTGGGGAAATCAAAGGCGGCAGGCAGCTGCGCCAACTGCAGCAATGGTGAGAGCGCCTCCTCCTTGCGCCGTTGGCGCGGCAAGCCCAAAGCCTGGCGCCGCTGCTGCAAATCGCGCCAGATCGGTGCGGTGAGGCGATCCAGCAGAACGTTGCCGAGCTGGTTGCGCCAGCGCGCCCAGGGCCGCTGGCTTGGCAGCCAGCCGGTGAAGTTGGGCGGCACCGCCGGTTCTCGGTTCACCTGCAAGGCATTGCAGAGGGTCACGAAGGGAAGCCCCAACCGTTCGGCCACCGCGCCGCCCGCCGGGTTGAGCTGGTCCACCAGCAACACATCCACCGACGCTGCCTGCAGCGCCGCCGGCAACTCGGCGAACAGCATCGCCTGCTCGCTCAGGAAGTAGTCCACCGAGAAGCGCAGGCCGGCACGACCGCTCAGACGTCCCAACTCGGCATAGGCCGCATCCACAGCCCCGGGAGGGAACGGCTCGGCGCCGATCGTGACCAGCTCCAGGGGCAGACCGGATAGCTTCGCGGCACCATCCGCCACCGTGAACACCACCACCGCGTGGCCGCGACGGATCAACTCCAGCGCCAACGCCACCATCGGGTTCAGGTGACCGATGGCCGGTGGGGTGATCAGGCCGTAGCGGAGGGTCATGACAGGCCGGCGACGCCAAACCCTACGGGGTTCGAACCAGGTGGGTGGCTGGCCCGCGTTCAGGCATGGGGCCGGCCCCATTCATCGCTGTCTGACAACTGGCTGGCGGCACGGCGCCTGGCGAACGCCACCGGGCATCAGGCCCTAAACCCGGCCCAAGCCAACAACAACTCCTGCAATCCCTTGCTGCGGGCGCTCGCCTTGGTCGCCCACTCCCACACCCTCGCCCACACCCACGGCCACGCCCACACCAACGCCGCGGGCGTCATCCGTTGCGAGCAACAACACGAACTGATCTCCTGGGGGCTCTCCAAGCGCCCCATCCAGTCCCTCTCCCTCAAGGGTCTGGCCGTCTTGCCTGCGAACGCTGGACAGCGTCAGCCGCCTGCTGGTGCCGGAGATCGGTTCGCCTTGCACTGACGTCGACGCGTGTTCCCGGGGGCGGTTCCCCGTATCCGGCGGCACCAGCCTGAACTCCTCCCGGGGCCAAAGATGGAGCTGTAAGAAGGGAGATACCCCGTTCATGCGTGAGGTCATTTTTCGGGTGCTGGCTGAACGGCCCGGCCAGCTGGATGCCCAGGCCGAAGGCCTGCCGATCCGGATCAGCGCCCCCACCCTGGAGGAGTTGCAGCACGAGGCCCGCGAGGCCCTGATCCAGCATTTCGGCGCGGCCCACAGCACCTACCGACTGCGGGTGCGCCGCTGTCCGGGAGCCGCCGGCAGCGCCATCCGGCCGATGCGGCGCCCCACTGCTCCGTGCCGCTGATCTCGGTGCGTCAGCGCCCCAGGCCCGCCAGTTTCCAGGCTGCCAGGAGCAACACCACGGCAAGGCAGCGGCGGATCCAGCCCACCGGCAGGTGGCGGCTGCCGAGCCGCGATAACGCGATGTAACCGGTGGCCCCCGCGTGGCCCACACAGGCATAGAGGAAGGCCACCAACCCCAGGCCAGGCAACAACCAAGGAGTCGCTTCCAACTGCTGGCCTCTGGATTTCAGCGCTCAGTCTGCTGGCCTCTGGTTTCAGCGCTCAGTCTGCTGGCCTCAGTTTGTTGTACTCAGTCCTCAGTGTTCACTCTTCAGCCCTCTGGCCTCTGGACTCTGCCTTCAACCCTCAGCCTGCGCGCCGTTCTCAGCCTCAGCCGGACTCCAGCGCACCGGATCCCCGAGCGCCAGAGGCCCGGGATCGAGCACGCGGAGGCGGATGCCGGCGGTGACGCGATTGTGGCGGGCAGTGGCCCGCAGAATCTCCAGCTCCTCCGGCAGGTCTCCCTGGGCCAGGGTGGTGATCACGCAGCGGGGGCAGCCGCCCTCCACCCGCAGCCGCAGGCTCGATCCGATCGCCAGCACGCCGCCGATCCAGCCCTCTTCCACGAAGCCTGTAGCCCCTTCGCTGGTCTTGATCAGCAGGTTGGGGCGGAAGCGCTCCACGGCGAAATCGAGGGCGGGTTCCCGTCGCCTGAGCTCCTCCAGGGTGGCGGTGCTGATCGCATGCAGCTGGGAGGCGTCAAAGAACGTGCCCTCCGGCAACGTCAGCGGCTTGGTGACCTCCTGGAATTCGCGGCCCTCCACCGGCGGCCAGTACTGATCGAGGCTGGCTCCAGCCGGAGGTTGATCGAGCAGGGTCAGCGTTCTGCCGAACCGCCGGGAGAGTTCCAGCGTCAGGCTGGGATCGTCGCTGGTCAGGGCCGCGGGCGGCGCCTCGACGCCCAAGAACGGACCTTCCACCCGCACCGGGGGCAGGGGCGCTCCCGGCACGGGCTCGGCCAGGTAGCTGGCGCGGTACTCCAGCAGCGCCGCCCAAGGGCGGGGATTTTTGGCGCTGGCCACCCGTTGGGCGGCGGCATCCCACAACGCATAGGCGCGGTCCCCCACCACGCCACGCCCATCCACCTCAAGGCGCTGCCGCCGCTCCCCCAGCATCGACTTGACCGGATAACGCCAAAGGGCTGCGAGGTGACCCACCAGCTGGCCGGTGGCGGCCTCCTGAACCAGCGGAGCGGCGGTCATCGGCCGAACGGAGATCAATCTTCAGCATGGTGGGATGGCGAACCCGGTCCGGTAGCCGCCGGCACAGCTGCGCCAGCGGTGGCTCAGCTGCGTTAGGAGAGGCTCGGCTGCGCCAGTGGTGGCTGGGCTGCGCCATTAGCCCACTTTCGTGGTTTGCCTCAACCGATCAACCGCGAGCGTACAGAAATATTCAGCGATAACGAACAGCACCGCTATGGCTGGGTGCCACCCCCAGACACTCGTGGCGTGGAAGTAGGCGCCAACCTTCAGAGGAGGATCAAAGGAGAACAGGAACAAGGCGACAACTGCAACAATGGCCCAAAACAAACTCATCCCCGATTGAATGCCTTCGAATCCAGCCACGAGCGTGGCGAGGGCCAGACATTGCTGCGCACTAACCAACAGGACGATCGAGTATTCCCTGAGCAATGGTTGTCTTAAGATTCTGGAATAGGAAAGATATTGCTCGTTCTTCACCCACAATTCCGGTCCAACGGCGAGCAGTGCGGCGATCACTCCCGGCCAACCCCAGGCCTTCATGGCATGAACATAGGCGACAACGGCCAAAGGAAGCGTGAAGCGGCAGCCCGTCGCGAGGACCACCAGAACGATGGCCCAGGCCCAGCCCCAGCATGCGGCGATCCCCTGAGCTACCGCCACAAGCCTTGTGGAAGATAGCCCCAGGAACGAAAGGATGATCAGAATGATGATCAGGGTTCCCGGCCAAAAGAAAGGGCGTTTCATTGGGGTGGCGGATTGGCAATGGCCCATCGTCCCCAGGCGCTGGCGCCATGCTGGGCACGGTCGCGCCGCACAGGCGGTGGATCTGGAGCCCAGTGTTCTGCGGTCCATTGGGCTACGTCAATCATCGCCAGATGGAAGCCAATGGAAGATGTTGTTAGCGCCCTCGTTGGCTTGCATGGCCGCTCGCGTCATGCTGATCGCCATGGTTGTGGTGCCATGCACCAGTTGGAGTCGCCCCACCAACGGCTGAGCGACCCCAAACGCGATGCAGCCCCACCGCTGGGATCTGCCGCTCCACCACCGTCCGCCTCGCCGACATCCGCCTCGCCGACGGCCGCCTCGCCGACATCCGCCTCGCCGACATCCGCCGTTTCAGATCGCGGCGTTTCATCCGATCTGCAGGGGAGTGCGCAAAGCATCAGGCGGCAGTCCACGACTGATCTCCGCCTCACGATCGTCCAGCAGAAGCTCAATCGCTGCCTGCAGATCGCCTTCATGGCTTGCGTGGGACGCAAACCCCAGGGCCACGAACGGTTCGGTGCGAGCGCCGGGGCAGCCGTCCTGTTTGCGCTGTTCGCGCACATCGCCGAAGGCTGTGATGATCTTTGGTGGAGCGGTACAGGCGCACCCGGGAGCCGTGGGCGGCCTGGTGGATGCTGGGCTGGCGGGTGGCCGATGGGGCGTCGGCAAACGACGCGGGCAGCCAGAAGGTAGGGCAGATGGCGCAGGTGCTCGCACAAGGGCTCAGGAGCAGGGGCTTCCTGGCCTGTTCTCCAGGGTTTCACGATGATGGACCCGATGACCACAACTCCGGCCCCCCTGGTGACCCGAGAGGCGCTAAGTGCCTTCACGCGGCGGCTTGTGGAGTGTTATGCCCCCGAAAAGGTGATTCTGTTCGGGTCTTTGGCCAGTGGTGAGGCGCGCTGGGATTCCAATGCCGACATCCTGGTGGTGATGTCCATTGAGGGGCGCCACCTGGCCAAAATCCGCGAAATTCGCCGTCTTTGTCCGGTGCGATTTCCGCTGGATCTGCTGGTGCGGCGGCCGGAAGAGGTTGAGGTGCGCTACCGGGGCGGGGATCCGGTCGTGCGCGAAGCGCTTGACCATGGCGTGGTGTTGCCTGGCTGAACCCTGGTCGGCCGTTCCTGAATGGATGGCCAAGGCGGAAGGCGATTGGGAAGCCCCGGAAATCCTCCTATCCAGAGACAGCCCACGCTTGCGAGATTCCGTGGTGTTTCACGCCCAACAATACGTGGAGAAGCTGCTCAAAGCACGGCTGATCCAGCTTGGCCAACCGGTCGACAAGATCCATGATATGGCTGCCCTGTCCCCGGCAGCTGGAAGCCGTGGATGGGCACTGGAGCTGGAATGCCGAGGATCTCACGGATCTCTCCTCGGGGGCGGTGCTTGCTCGCTACCGCGGCTTTGAAACTTCAGCCGAGGAACAGGTCGAACTGGTTCAGATCGCAAGCGGGCTAAGAGAGGCGCTGAAGATCCTGCTGTGCTCTGTCCTGCAACAAGAATGAGCAGGTAGTCCGATGACGCTGGCCCTCAAACCGCCAACGCCGCTACCAGGCCAATCAACAGCCTGGCAGCCACGCCGCCGGGATCTGGCGCTCCAGCCGCCAGCGGATCGCCCTCGGCCGCTCGCCCTCGGCCGCTCGCCCTCGTGGCTTTCGTAGCGGGCAAACCCCAGGCACACGAACGGTTCGGCGGGGCCGTCCGGGGGACCATCCTGCTTGCGTTGCTCCCGCAGATAGCCACATGGCTTCTGAGTAGGCGCAGCCTTCTCGAAGGGAAGCAGTAAGCCGCTTCGATCTCGGCCCGGCTGTAGTGGGCGTGCAGGCGCAGGGGCACCGGGAGAGTTCAGGGCAACGGCTGCCGTTCCGCTCGCCCTTAGCCGTCAGAGCAGCTGGCGGAACTGCTCAGGCGTCAGACCTGCATCACGGGCGATCGCGCCCATGGTGATGGCGTTGATCGGGTCATGGCGCGGAATCACGAGACGCGAGGTGCCATTGCTCATGATCAGGTGACCTGATTCCCGCACGACGCGATAGCCGAGCTTC
>JBKDOR010000074.1:0-78603 GCA_046342775.1 Synechococcaceae cyanobacterium | reverse complement strand
ATGAAAAATACTGGATTCCCTTCAACACTCCTGACCCCGGTCTGCCCGGTGGGCAAGATCAGCCCCTCCCGGATCCAGATCCGACCCCAGAACTGCTGTTCCCTGGCTTCCCGCCAGATCATCTGATCATCCGCTTTCCTTACAGCGCCGTTTCTGGAAACGATCCTCTTTACCTGGCGTTCACAAACTTTATAACCAACAATCCAGGATGGCTAACCGAATATGGGGGTGAAATTACCACCTGGGCCATCACCCCAAGTCGATATGTGGCATCGATTGCGTTGAGTGGTTCGCGAGAGGCTTTGGCTTTCGATGCCTGGTATCTGCGTTATCATCTTCTTGCATTTGATCCAGTTGAGGGCCCTGCTGATGCAGATCCGATCGTTGCTCCCGACCCTGGCTTGCCGACAGATCCTCTGATCATCGGCGCTCCTGGAAGCGCCGTTTCTGGAAACGATCCTCTCTACCTGGCGTTCACAAACTTTCTAACCAAGAATCCAGGATGGCTAACCATGTATGGGGGTGAACTTGGCACCTGCGCCATCACCCAAAGCCGACACGTGGCATCGATTTGGCTGAGTGGTTCACAAGAGGCTCTGGCTTTCGACGCCTGGTATGAGCTCCAGCGTCCTCTGGAGTTGGATCCAGTTCAAGGCCCCGCTGATGCAGATCCGATCGTTCCACCTTTCGCTCCTGACCAGATGGGTGCTGCCACCGAGCTGCCTCTAGGTGGCCCAACGGCTGCTGTATCGGGTTCATTCAGATCTGATTGGAAACAAGTTGAGAATCGCTCCCAACCCGACTTCCTTGACCCAACGCCCACCCTCTTGGCAACGCCACCTGTTGATGGCCCAGCCGATCGCGTTGCTGCTGATCCACTGCCCCTGGATCAAGCACGGCCGCGTCGCATCTCGGATGATGAGCCTGATCAGCTCTTCGCTCCGCGCAAGGTCCTGGATCTGCCTGACTGGCTACCGCTTCATTTGCGCGGCTGAGCTGCGTCCGTTGCGGCTTGCGCCCGAGGCGATAAGCCCACGCGTTGCCCTTGGTCTGCAGTTGTGAGCTGGAATCGCTGGCGGACAGATTCACAGACACCCCCGGCAACAACGCCTCTGGATCGTTGTTGGCATCCAGTTCGCTGAAGACAGCCAGGGCAGCGCCATCGTGGTCGCGGTTGTCGTGCAACGTCAGGCCGGGGGGTGTCGATGTCCAGGTTTACTCCCAGTGGCGACAGACTGAAAGGCGGATTCGCCAAGCTGCTGAAGTTGAGGTTGCTGAGCAGCAGCTCGGCGCTGAAGCTGGGGAGGTGGGAGCGTGCAAAGGTGTTGCTCGCATCGGCGCCCTGCATCGAAAACCAGGTGGTGGTGCGGGTTGCTGAGATCGGCCTCGGAGAGACCGAGCTGCAGGCTGCTGCCGCCCATGGAGCCATAGGGCCCGAGTGAAACGATGTCGCCCGGCTTGGCGTTACCGCCATCGGTCAACTGGGCAAACAGGTTGTCGATGCCCTCTGAACCATGCTTGAGCGTTAAGCCGAAGTCGCCGTAAAAGGTGGTCTGAACCGGTGGCGAACCGCTTGCATCCGGCCCAACCTTGGTGACCCTGAGCTCAATGGGATTGGCATGGCCAACCTTGTCATCAGACGTTGAGCTGGAGAACAGCGGTGCGCTGCCCTGGCCCGGCAAGCCAAACAGCGAAAAGCCCGTCTGCACCACCTTGCTGATGTCGCGTTCCTGGCTGATAAAAGGCTCGTTAAAGGACGTGCCCGTGTCGCTGACGTTGCTGCCCCACCACACTGCCGAAGGATGATGGGCAGCCTGGAAGCCCTCGCCGCCCGTATCGAACACAAACAGCTGCGGCGTTGTCGCTCCGCCGAGGCTGGCGTCAATGCCGTACTTGTAAACTGGTGGCTGAGGGCCTGTGGAATAGGCCAGAGTTTGCAGCGGCACCCGGATCGAACTGGTGACTTCGGCCGCTTGCGCGGCGCTGATGGGTGGCAGGGACGACAGGCCTGGAACGGCAGCCAGACTCAGCCGGCTTCGACGGCGCCCCATGCGGCGCCTCGTGACGTGGCGGATAAGGAATCAGCGCGAGAGAAGCGAGCCGCCACCTCTACCGGATTTTGTTGAATGGCGTCAGAATTGCCTTGTCTGGCTGGATTATCTCGGCTGAGGAGCGTTCTCCAGTCGCGTCAATCCATTGCGCCTTTCTCTATCTCCCAGTTGAGCCGAGCGCCAACGTCGTCCTGGTACCAGAACGCAGCCATTCCTGACGCGCCACCGCGTGGTCTCTTGGACTGCTTGCCGGTTCTGCATGATTCCAGATCCAGCGTTCGCTGGCTCAGCCCAGCCGAGCATCGGAGTCTCCCGGACTTACGGTTCCGCTTGGGTCAGGCTGAGGCCTTGATCAGCCACGACAGCCAGCCCCATGCGCAGCCCGGAGCCGTCTTGTCAGCGAGTGCCCCCCTGTGCCCGCCTGCTCCTGGGGCTGCCGCGGTGAACCTCAGCCCCCACGCCTGGGATCCACGCGAGGATCCTTCGCCCTGGCTGCGTGCGTTGCTGCCGGCTCAGCGGGAGCTGCCGTTATCACGCTTGCCTCAGCAGCCTCCTGAGCCGGCCCCGGGGCTGCCGCCACAGCCACAGTTGCCGCTACAGCCACAGCTACCGCCACTGCTGTTGCGACTCGATCGCCAGGGCTGGCCGTTGCCGGCGCTGGAGAACTCGCCACTGCTGGCCTGGCTGACACCGGAGGAGCGTCAGCAAAGCGAGCGCCTGCGGCGGCCGGAGGACCGGGAGCGGCACCTGCTGGGGCGAGCCGGATTGCGGCGAGTGTTGGGCGCCTGGCGGCGCCAGGAGCCCCAGAGGGTGCCCCTGCGGAACGGGGTCCGTGGAAAACCCTTCTGCCCGGGGGGGCCGCAGTTCAACGTCAGCCATTCCGGCGATCTGGTCCTGCTGGCGCTCCATCCCCACAGCCCGGTGGGTGTTGATGTGGAGCAGCTCCGGCCCCAGCTGGATTGGCGTCCTTTGGCGGCCCGGCTGCTCTGCAGCGCTGAATGCCGCTTTCTTGAGGGGCTGCCAGCCCCTGCCCAGACGCGGGCGTTCCTGCAGGCCTGGTGTCGCCTGGAGGCCCGCCTCAAGGCATCAGGCCAGGGGTTGGCCGGCTTGGAGGCGTTGCGGCGGCGGGCGGAGCGGGCGGGCGCGCTGGAGCTCGGGCCAGGGGTGGAGCGAGGGGCGAGGGCCTGGGCGGCGGCGGGGTGGCCGCATGGGGGCGCGAAAGAGAGCGGAGAGCCGGCCCAGGCTGGCGAGCGGCTGGGTGGCCTCGGGTTGCGAGCGGAAGAGCGCCTCTGGGATGTGGACCTGCCTGCGGGGTATTGCGGCGCCCTGGCCTGCTGGATGGGGGCAGCCGAGCCTGGCGTGGCAGGTCGCGCCGCCAGCCGGAGCTCAGGAGAGCGCTGAACCGCGGCTGGGCTGGGCCGATTGAAGAAGGTGGGGGCGCGATGCTCAGAGCCGCCGGATTCGTTCAGAAGAGACTGGGGGCTAAGGCGTTTTGGAGTTGGCTCTCTGCGCTGGCGGCTTGCCCCTGCCCGCCGCCGCGTTGCTCGTGCCCGTGGTCGATGGGCCCCGACCATCCGCCGGAGTGCCCGGGCCCGCCGCCGCTTTGTCGTTCGTTGTTGCTGGTTGCCCCGTGCCGGCGTCCTGCTCTCCAGGCGGAGCGCCGAGCAGCTGTTGCTCCGCGCGCTTGATCGCATCCGGATCGCTCAGCAGGTGGCGCTCCTCCAGCGAGGCCAACGGCGGCGGCTTGTACTCGCCGGCGCGGCGCGGTGGCTCGCTCCAGACAAAATCGCTGCGGGGCGCCCGCTCGCGGCAGAGGGCTTCCATCTGGCGCCGCAGGGCCTGCCGCACCGGCCCCTGCCGCACCGCCTCGTAGAACTCCGCCGGGGTGGCCAGGCCGGAGCTGAAGGGCGCCGAGCCGTTGCCATTGAACAACCGCGCCGCGGCGGGAATCCAGCGCGGCCGGCAAATCCCCTCGCGGCTGGTATCGGTTTCGATCCAGATGTGCAGGCCGTACCCATCGGGCTGGTTCACCACCGCCAGACCATCGTTGGCCTCCTGGCGCGGCAGGGGGTACACCCGCCAACTGGGCCGCAGGTGGGCCGGCTGGCAGCCGGCGCTGACCAGCAGCAGCGTCAACAGCGCCAGCGATCTCCAGGCCCGCCCCTCGCGACCGGCAGGGCCAGTCGCCTGCGCCGGTCCGGGGTGCTGGGGCGAGGGCGGAATCAGACGCAAGGCCGCGGCGCTGCAGGGCGTCATGATCCACCGGGATGCGATGGATTGGGGCTGTTGTCAGCGGCTCCCACGCTTCTTCGCCTCCTCCCCGCGACGCCCTGCGCCCATGTCCAGCCGCCTCGCTGCCGACCCCTCACCCCCGGCCCCTGACGCCAGCCACGCGGCGCCGGCCGTTGGGGATGGCGATCGCGCCGCTGCTTCTTGGCGGGAGCCGCCCTGGTTGCTGCCGCCGGTCCTGAGCCGGGTCGACTGGATCCTGGAGGGCCACCAGCGGGCCTTCGGCCAGCCGCTGCTGGCCGGACTGGCCGCCGATCTCAGCCCGCGCCAACGGGCCCAGGAGCTGTTCATGGCGTCGCGGCTGGTGCTGGCCCATGACGGCGACGACGACCCCCGCTTGATCTACGCCAATCGCCCCGCTCTGGCGCTGTGGCGACGCCGCTGGGACGAGATGCTGGGGCTGCCCTCCCGTCTGACGGCCGAAGCGGAACATCGGGCCGATCGGGCCTTGGCCCTGGCCCGCGCCTTCGACCAGGAGGCGCTGGAGGGCTATGGCGGCATCCGCGTCGATCGGCTGGGACGTCGCTTTCGCATTGAGGCCGCCCGTCTCTGGACCCTGCGGGACGCCCGGGGCGAGGCTCGCGGTCAGGCGGCCAGCTTCTCCAACTGGTGGTGGCTGTGATGGAGCGCGTGCCGTCTGCGGGGTGGCGCCAGCTCAGGCCAATGGGTACGGGGACTCGGCCGCCAACAGGCGGATCCCGAACACCAGGATGAAGTCGCTGGCTTCCAGCCAGCGCACCTCACCCCGCAGCTGGTAGCCGTCGCCTGACTTCGGTTGGAAGCGCAACAGGCAGATCCGACCGACACGCACGTCGTGGTGTGGGGTGATCGCGATCTTCATGCCGTCGCCACTGAGATCGAGAATCTCGGCGACGATGGCCAGGCCGGGGTTCCCGTCGTCGCCCTGCAGGCAGAGCTGGGCGGTCGCCAGGTCGGTGGGGGGGCGGAAGCGGGAGGAGCGAGAAGCCTCAAGCAGGTGCTCATGCTCCCTCACGAGGGCTTGGCAGAATCGCTCCAAATCGGCAGAAGGCGCGCTCAAAGCCGAACCCCGCAAAGCATTCTTCGCATCTTTTTGGCCGTATGCAGCGCGATCGCCGCTGTGGTGCTGCGCATAGCCTGCATAGCAACGGCTTGTCGGACTGGCCACAGGGTGCCAGCGCCCAGGATTCGGCTGGCCAAGCTCCGGCTCGCGTCGGCCCCAGGCTCCCCGCAGCTGGCCGACCCGGCCCGAGCGGGTGTTGGTTGCAGAGTTGTTGCTTTCACAGCTTTTGCGCGGGCGGCTGTTGGACTCGGCGCTGTTGTCCCGACAACCAGATCGATCACGCCTGCCCCGTGCCTCGCGGCCCCTGCCTACAGTTTCAGCCACCGCCGCCTAAGGACTGTCCGACGATGACGGCAACCCAAATCAACTCCACCGCCACCGCGATCCCCACTGCCGCGCCTCGCCTCAGTCTGCAATGCGAGGCCATCGCCGCGGATACCACCGCGATTCGTTCCCTCGACTGGGATCGCAGCCGCTTCGATATCGAGTTCGGCCTGCGCAATGGCACCACCTACAACGCCTTTCTGGTGCGCGGCGAGCGCACCGCCCTGATCGACACCAGCCACCTCAAATTCGCCGACACCTGGCTGCCGCTGCTGCAGAGCCAGATCGATCCCAGGGCGATCGATGTTCTGATCGTCTCCCATACCGAGCCGGATCACTCCGGCCTGATCGGCCACCTGATCGATCTCAATCCCGATATCGAGATTGTGGCCTCCAAGGTGGCGATTCAGTTCCTGGAGAATCAGGTGCATCGCCCCTTCCGCAGTCGTGCTGTCAAAAGTGGTGACACGCTGGATCTGGGCACCAACCCTGAGAGCGGCGTGCCGCACCGCTTCGAGTTCCTCAGCGCCCCGAATCTGCACTGGCCGGACACGATTTTTTCGTTTGACCACGGCAGCGGTATTCTCTACACCTGCGATGCCTTCGGCCTTCACTACTGCTCCGACCAACTCTTTGATGTCGACCCCGGCGCCATCGCCCCGGATTTCCGCTTCTATTACGACTGCCTGATGGGTCCGAATGCCCGCAGCGTGCTGCAGGCTCTGAAGCGCATGGAGGCCCTGCCCGAGATCACCATGATCGCCGTGGGCCATGGCCCCCTCTTGCGCGAACACCTCTCCCTGTGGGTCGATGACTACCGGGAGTGGAGTAGTCAGCGCAGCGTCGGCGAGGCCTACGCCGCCATCTGCTACGTGAGCCAATACGGCTTCTGCGACCGGATCAGTCAGGCCATCGCCCGCGGCGTGTCCAAGGCCCAGGCCCAGGTGCAACTCGTTGACCTGCGCGCCACCGACCCCCAGGAATTGAGCGCCCTGATCGGAGAGGCCGCCGCGGTGGTGGTGCCCACCTGGCCGGCCGAGCCCGATCCGGACCTGCAGGCCTCGATCGGCACCCTGCTGGCTGCCCTCAAGCCCAAACAGTGGCTGGGCTGCTACGACGCCTTCGGGGGCAACGACGAACCGATCGATTCCATCGCCGGCACGCTGCGCTCCCTCAACGCTCAGGAAGCCTTCGTGCCCCTGCGCATCCGCCAGGTTCCTGGCGCTTCCGATTACCAGCGCTGCGAGGAGGCCGGCACCGACCTGGGCCAGCTGCTGACCAGGGAGAAGGTGATCGCGGCGATGAAGTCCCTCGATGGAGACGTTGACAAAGCCCTCGGCCGCCTGTCCGGCGGCCTGTATGTGGTCACCGCTCGCCAGGGTGAAGGCCAGGCCGCTCGCAGTGGCGCCATGGTGGCCAGCTGGGTGAGCCAGGCCAGCTTCCAGCCGCCCGGCATCACCGTGGCGGTGGCCAAGGACCGGGCGATCGAATCCTTGATGCAGGTGGACGACCGCTTCGTGCTCAACATCCTGCGCGAAGACAACCATCAGAAGTTGATGCGCCACTTCCTGCGCCGCTTCCCCCCCGGCGCCGATCGGTTCGCTGGTGTGAATGTGCTGGAAGGAGCTGCCGAGGGTGGTCCCGTGCTCGGCGATGCCCTCGCCTTCCTGGGCTGCCGCGTGGTCCAGCGGATGGAGGGACCGGACCACTGGATCATCTACGCCGAGGTTGAGCAGGGCAAGGTGGCTGACGGCAGCGCCAATACCGCTGTGCATCACCGCAAGGTGGGCAACCACTACTGAGATGACCATCACTCCAGCCAGTTCCGCCGCCCCGGCCCCCGCCAGCACTGCCCCCGCCACCGCGCCTGCCGCAGCTCCCTCCGCCGCGCCCGACGCCCCATCGGCCACTGGCGCGCCGAGCGACAACGACCGCCGCGTCCTGACCCTGCCGATCGAGGAAGGACTGGTCTGCCTGCGCGGCCTCAGCCCCAAGCGCCTGCGCTTCGAGGTGGAATACGGCCTGGAGCGCGGCACCTGCGCCAACAGCTTCCTGTTCGAGGCCGGGGTGGCCGCTGATGGCCACCCGGTGCCGCCGGTGCTGATCCACCCCCCGGGCATGACCTACGCCGAGCCCTTCTTCGCCGCCCTGGCGGAGCGGGTGCCGGCTGACGCGGCCTTGAAGGTGGTGGTTGGAGTGGTGAACCCGAACCGGGTGGAGCTGCTGCGGGCGATGCTCGAACGTTGGCCCAACCTGGCGCTGGTGGCCTCCAACGCCGGCGCCAAGGTGGTGCGCGAGCTCTGGGAGCAGCGGCGGCCCGCCGCCGCCGGCGCCCCAGATCTCGCGCCGCTGCCTCCTTTACCGCCGATCGATGTGGTGAAGCAGGAGGTGTGCCGCCGCCTGGCCCGGGGCTTCAGCCTCTGCCTGATTCCCGCCCCCACCCCCCGCTGGCCCGGGGCGCTGATGGCGTTCGAGGAAAGCACGGGTCTGCTGATGAGCAGCAAATATTTCTCCGCCCACCTCTGCGTTGAAGCCTTTGCCGAGGCCAACCGCAGCAGCACCGAAGAGGATCGCCGCTGGTTCTACGACTGCCTGATGGCGCCGATGGCCCGCCAGGTGGACGGGCTGCTCGATCGGCTCGATGCGTTGCCGATCCGCGTGATCGCCCCCTTTCACGGCCCGGCCATCGCCGACAGCTGGCGCAGCCTGCTGGCCGACTACCGCCGCTGGGGGGAGAACCAGGGACGCACCAATCTCTCGGTGGCCCTGCTCTATGCGAGCGCCTATGGCAACACCGCCGCCATCGCCGACGCCCTCGCCCACGGCGTGGCGCGCAGCGGCGTGCGGGTGGAGAGCCTCAACTGCGAATTCGCCGAGCCGGAGCAACTGCTGCGCACGATCCGCTCCTGCGACGCTCTGCTGATCGGTTCCCCCACCCTGGGTGGCCACGCCCCCACTCCCATCGTCTCGGCCCTTGGCAGTGTGCTGGCTGAGGGCGACCGCACCAAGCCTGTGGGCGTGTTCGGCAGCTTCGGCTGGAGCGGTGAGGCGATCGACCTGCTGGAAACCAAGCTGCGCGATGGCGGTTTCTCCTTTGCGTTCGAGCCGATCCGGGTGAAGTTCAGTCCCGATCCCGCCAGGCTGCGCACCCTGGAGGAAACCGGCGTCGCCCTTGGACGCAACCTGATCACCGAGCAACGGCGCCGCAGCCTGCGCCGGCCTGCAGGCGGAATCCGCGAAACCATCAGCAATCCGGCCCTGCAAGCCCTGGGCCGCGTCGTTGGCCCCCTCTCGATCGTCACGGTGCGCCGCGGCGAGGGAGCGGCCGCGGCCAGCGGCGCGATGGTGGCCAGCTGGGTGAGCCAGGCCAGCTTCAGCCCCCCTGGTTTCACCCTTGCGGTGGCCCGGGATCGGGCTGTGGAAACCCTGCTGCACGTGGGGGATCGCTTTGTCCTCAACGTGCTGGCGGCGGGGCGTGAAAAGGAAATGATGAAGCGTTTCCTCAAGCCCTTCGCCCCCGGTGCCGACCGGCTGGAGGGTTTGGAGCTGGGCGAGTCCCCTGCCGGCCAGCCGCTGCTGCCCCAGGCCCTGGCCTGGCTGGAGGCCGAGGTGATGCAGCGCATCGAGTGTGGCGACCACTGGCTGATCTATGCCCAGGTCAGCAGCGGTGCCCTGCTCGATGCGGAGGGCACCACGGCGGTGCATCAACGCCGCAGCGGCGAGGCCTATTGAGGGCTCAGCGCTGCCCCCGGGCGCCGTTGGTGTTTGCCGCGGGCACCACTTCCGAGAGTTCCAGGGCCAGACAGTCCCGCGGCGGGTTGAACGGGTCGGTGATCGCTCTCGCGGCGGCCCAGGTCAGCGCAGCGGTCTCGGGGCGGCTGTTTGGGGATTGAGCCAGCTCCGCGGGCAGCGTGTCGCTGGCGGGCAGCGTGTTGCTGGCGGACAACCGATCCGCTGGCCAGCGCGGATTGGTGATACCTTGCCGCTGGCCGATGTGGTGATTCAGCAGGTATGACAGCGGACGGTCAACGCAAGATCAGCTTTCTCGGTAACTTTCCGCCTCGCCTTTGTGGCATCGCCACCTTCACCCGTGATCTTTGTCAGGCGGTGGCCGGTCAACGGCCCCACTGGAGTTGCCCGGTGCTTAGCGTCACCGATCCCGGCCATAGTTATGGCTATCCCGATGAAGTGCGTTTCGAGCTGCCGGAGCGCGATCTCGCCAGTTACCAAAGAGCCGCTGACTTTCTGAATCTCTCCCATACGGATCTACTCTGTGTTCAGCATGAATTCGGCATCTACGGGGGTGCCGCTGGCAACTACCTGATTTCGCTGCTCAAGCGCCTGAGGCTACCGGTGGTCACCACCTTGCACACGGTGCTCACCGATCCCAGCGAGGAGCAGCGCCAGGTGATGGAGGAGCTGATCCAGCGCTCCGATGTGCTGGTGGTGATGAGTGAGCGGGGCCGCGGCATCCTCAGCGAGGTGTACCGGGTGCCGACGGCGAAGTTGGCGCGGATCCCCCACGGCATCCCCGATGTGCCGTTCATCGATCCCAACTTCTATAAGGATCAATTCGGGGTTGCCGGCCGTCCGGTGATGCTCACCTTCGGCTTGCTGTCGCCCGGCAAGGGCATCGAAAACGGCATCCGGGCGCTGCCGGCGATCCTCGCCCAGCATCCCGATTTGGTGTATGTGATTCTGGGCGCTACCCATCCCAATCTCGTCCAGGCGGAGGGGGAGACCTACCGTGTTTCGCTGGAGCGGTTGGCGATTTCTTTGGGTGTCGAAAGCCATGTCATCTTTGTCAATCAATATGTGGATGACCAGGAATTGAGTGAATACATTGGCAGTGCCGATATCTATCTCACCCCCTATCTCAATCCCGCCCAGATCACCTCCGGCACGCTTGCCTATTGCTTTGGCGCCGGCAAGGCGGTGGTGTCAACGCCTTACTGGCACGCCGAGGAGCTGCTGGCGGACGGTCGCGGCGCCCTGGTGGGCTTCCAGGATCCCGAGGGGATCGCCCGGGAGGTGAACCGCCTGCTCAGCACCCCCACCCAGCTGCATGCCATGCGCAAGCAGGCCTACCTGAGCGGTCGCGAGATGGTGTGGTCCCAGGTGGGGGAGCGCTACGCCGAGCTGTTTGAGCGGCTGTTGGCGGCTGGAGAGGGGCGTCCCCGCGCCCGCCGTCGGCCCGCCACTCTCGATGTGGAACCCGCCCAGCTGCCGATCTGGCGTATTGAGCACCTGCTGGCCCTCAACGATGCCACCGGCATGCAGCAGCACGCCGTGCATTCGATCCCTGACTATCACCATGGCTACTGCACGGATGACAACGCCCGGGCGCTGCTGCTGACCACCCAGCTGGAATCCATGGGGGAACCCATGGAGGAGCTGCGCCGCATCCAGAGCCGCGGTGCGGCCTTCGTCAACTATGCCTTTGAGCCCACCACGGGCCGCTTCCGTAATTTCATGGGCTTCGATCGCCAGTGGCTGGAGCCCACCGGCTCGGAGGACAGCCATGGTCGTGCCCTCTGGGCGTTGGGCACCGTGGTGGGATTGACCCACCAGCCCAACTTGCGCAACTGGGCGGCGCGGCTGTTCGAGCGGGCCCTGCCGACCATGGAGGGGTTCACGTCGCCGCGGGCCTGGGCCTTTGCCGTTCTCGGCTTGAACGAGTATCTGCGGGTGCTCGATGGCGACCGGCTGGCGTTGCGCTGGCGGTTGGAGTTGTGCGAGCGCCTGTTGCGGGGTTTCCAGAACCATGCCAGCGACGACTGGCCCTGGCTCGAAGATTGCGTCACCTACGACAACGCGAGGCTCTGCCAGGCGCTGATCATCAGTGGACGTTGGTTGGAGCGGCCCGACATGTTGGAGATGGGATTGAGATCCCTGCAATGGCTGATGGCCGCTCAGACCGCCCCCGGCGGCCACTTTCGGCCGATCGGATCGGAGGGCTTCTGGCAGCGGGGCCAGGCACCGGCCAGCCATGACCAGCAGCCGCTGGAGGCCACCGCGGCGGTGGCGGCCTGCTTGGAGGCCCTGCACGCCAGCGGCGATCGTCGCTGGCGCCAGCAGGCCAACCGCGCTTTTGCCTGGTTCCTGGGCGACAACGATCTGCAGCGTCCGCTCTATGACGCCACCAATGGGGGCTGCTTCGATGGTCTGCAGCCCACAGGCCTCAACCGCAACCAAGGGGCCGAGTCCACCTTGTCGTTTCTGCTGGCCCTGGCGGATATGCGCCGCCAGCTGGACGACGAAGCCGCCAGCGCTCCCTGAGCGATCCCCTTCTCTGATCCCACTCCCTTTCGACGCCCCGCCAGGACGATGAGCGACGCGACGATCCGGATCCGGCGCCTGCCGGTGCGGCTGGAGCCGAGCCAGCGGCGTGTGCTGCTGCGGCCGTTTCTGCCCAGCCTGGTGGTGAAGCCGGCCCTGGCGGAGGGCGATGGCCCGGCCCCCGAGGATGCCGAGCCGGAGGGCTCGGCCGCTGAGTCTCCGGCGGGGCCGGATCGCCTGCATCAGCTCGAGCGGCAGCTCGCTGGCCTGAGCACAGCCGAAGTGGAGGCCCAGCTGGGGCGATTGCGGCGCCGCTTCCTGGGGCGCCACCTCGATCTGGAGGAGCTGGCCGATCGCCATCAGCGGGCCGTGGTGGCCCAGCTGCCGGGGCTGGAGGGCTGGGAGAGCGATCGGTTGCTGTTGCTGGGCTGCTATCTCACCCACGAATACGCCCTGGAATCGGCGGCGCTGTTCAATCCCAGCCTGGTGCCCCATCCCGATCAGGGGGCTCTGGCGGCGGGCGAACGGCGCGTGGTGCTGAGCCTGCGGGCCACCGGCGAGGGGCACATCTCCTCGATCGTGTTCCGCACCGGCGTGCTGGCGGCGAATGGCGAGCTGGAGCTGGAGGAGCCGTCGCCGTTTGTGCAGCAGGGCGAGATCCGCCGGCCGGGTCCCACGGGGCGCCACTACGAGGTGCGGTATGGCCCCGGCGGAGATCTCTCCCAACGGGTGCTGTTCCCGGCCACGGCGGAGGAGAGCAATGGGCTGGAGGATGCTCGCTTCGTGGCGTTCGAGGAGGGAGACAGCCGCCGCTGGTTCGCCACCTGCACGGCCTATGACGGCCGGGAGGTGCGGATCCAGGCGATCGAAACGCTCGACTTTCGTCATTTCCGGCTCTGGCCCCTGGAGGGGCGGGCGATTCGCAACAAGGGGCTGGCCCTGTTCCCGCGCCGGGTGGGGGGGCGCTGGCTGATGCTCGGCCGCCAGGATGGGGTGAACGTGCACCTGATGGAGAGCGACGATCCGCACCGTTGGGATCGCTCTGAACCGTTGTTGAGACCCCGCGAACCGTGGGAGTTCGTGCAGCTGGGCAACTGCGGCTCACCGATCGAGACGGAGGCGGGCTGGTTGGTGCTCACCCATGGGGTGGGGCCGATGCGGGAGTACGGCATCGGCGCCGCCCTGCTGGATCGCCACGATCCGTCGCGGGTGATCGGCCGGCTGCGCCAGCCCCTGCTCACGCCGTTGGAGGAGGAGCGCAATGGCTACGTTCCGAATGTGGTGTACAGCTGCGGCGGCCTGGTGCATGGCGACCAGTTGGTGCTGCCCTATGCGGTGTCGGATCGGGCCAGCCGCATCGCCCTGGTCAACCTGGCGGATCTGTTGACGGCCATGGCCGACGGCGCCAGCCACCCCGGCTAACTCATAGTCATTCCGGCTTAGGCTAGGCTGAGCGCACCGCGTCCCCCGGCGCTCCCGCCACCATCCCCTCCCACGCCTCCTGGCCCATGGATCTCTCGAATGCCCGCACCAGCGCCAACCTCGAAGCCGCCTTTGGCGGCGAGAGCATGGCCAACCGCAAGTACCTCTTCTTCGCCGATGTGGCCGCCAAGCTCGGCAACACCGCCCTGGCCAAGCTCTTCCGCGACACCGCCGCCCAGGAGACCGAGCATGCCTTCGCCCACTTCCGCCTGCTGCACCCGGAGCTGGTGGTGAGCGATCCCGCCAGTCTCAGCCCCGAGCAGAAGCAGGCGATCCTCAGCCGCTGCCTGGAGCTGGCGATCGAGGGCGAAACCTATGAGTACACCACCATGTACCCGGAGTTCGCCGCCCAGGCCCGCAGCGATGCCGATGCCGGCGCCGCGGAGGAGTTCCAGGAGCAGACCGCCGAATCCAAGCAGCACGCCGCCATCTTCCACACAGCGGGGCGCAACTTCGGCCTGCTGGAGCCGGTGGAGCACCATCACGCCGACCGCTACGGGGTGGCCCTGGGGGCCCTGCGCGGCGAGGGCAAGGCGGGCGAGGCCAGCCAGCCGGTGCCAGGCAAGTGGATCTGCAAGGTGTGCTCGGTGATCTATGACCCGGCCGTCGGCGATCCGGATTCCGGCATCGTTGCCGGCACGCCGTTCGAGGCAATCCCCGACAGCTGGACTTGTCCGATCTGCGGCACCCGCAAGGCCAACTTCGTGCCCTACCGCGAAGTCGCCTTGATCCCAGCCTGAACCCACCCACGACTGCGTGGGCTTCGGCGGGGCCTGCTTTGGGCATTCCTGCTGATCTGATCGGCATCCCTGATCCGATTGGCTTCGCTCCGCCCCCGCCACGCGGCCCAGTCTTGCCCTCAGTCGGGCCGGCTGGGCTCAGCTTTTTTCAGCTGATCCTGACCAAAGAGATGTATCCAGGATCACGGTCGCGGTCGCCACAGCATCGCCCTGAAACAGCCTTGATGCAGTTACAGCAAGGATTCTTGCTTGAGTCGCGAGACAGCCAAGATCCTTCATGCGATTTGGAAGAGAATCGGAGATCGAGCCTTTCTCTTGGCCCAAGGGCTTGAATGCCGAAACGAGCCCAGCTGATCTCTCCATGGCCGTCAGCCCCTACGCGATCGATCTCTCCCAGCCGGTGGTGCGCTACCGGGGATTTGTGCTGATTCCTCAGCCGGATTTCAGCTGGATCGTGCGCCCGGAGCGCAGTCCGATGGAGATGCTGCCGTTTCGGGCCCCGGCCAGCTCCGTCGCTGATGTCAAGGCCTTGGTGGATTGGCGCCTTGCGGGCGGTGGTGCCCGCGGCTTGCTGGCCTGATCCGCTCCCCTGACGCGGTGGGATGGCCGCTGCACTGGCGGAGCTCACCAGCTGGGATCTCAATGTCTTGAACAACAAGCTGTCGAGCGGAGATCACGACCAGCACAACAACCTCAGCTCCAAGCGAGAGGCAGGTGCCGTCGATTCAGCCCACCTTCGCCTTCAAAGCCTTGCAGTCGTCCAGAAGGTGGGTGCCGTCGCAAAACCGCCCAGTTGGAACAACAGCCTCCTGATGGATCGGAACCGTGATGGATCTGAAGCGTGGTGGATGTGAACAGGCCTGCGGCGTCATCTCCCAGCCACCGACCTCCGCTTGAGGGACCCCTCAGGCGGCGTGGGGCGGTGTGGGATGGGAGCCGCCACCGACCTGCAGGGGCAGCACCAGCGTGGCCCAGTGCTCCGGGCGCTGGGGCCGGGTGCGCTGGGCGCGCCGTACGCCGAAGGCCACCCGCACCACGTTGGTGTTCTCTGCGTTTGGGCTGTTGCCGCCGATGCCGTTGCTGCTCATTGTCCCCATCGAACAAAAGGCAGCGCAATGATGCGGCATCTCAGGCCGAAGCGGTAGGGGTTGGCTGTCTTCAAGCCGCCACCTGGGTCACAACCGCAACTGTCCCCGGGCTGGCCAGGGGCTGGGCCGTGGCGGAGGTGCTGGCCAGCTCCTCCACCGAGGGGCAGGTGCAGACCAGATTGCGATCGCCGTAGGCGTTGTCGATGCGGGCCACGGCCGGCCAGAACTTGCTGGCCTGCTGCTGCTCGCCGGCGGGGAAGGCGGCCTGGTGGCGGGAATAGGGCCGGTCCCAGTGATCCGCCGTCAGCGTCGCCAGGGTGTGGGGAGCGCGCTTGAGGGGGTTGTTGAGCGGGTCGGCGCTGCCTGCCTCGATGGCGGCGGCCTCCTGGCGGATCGCCACCATGGCGTTGCAGAAGCGGTTGAGTTCCGCCAGGGATTCGCTTTCGGTGGGCTCCACCATCACCGTGCCGGCCACGGGCCAGCTCACGGTGGGGGCGTGGAAGCCGTAGTCCATCAGCCGTTTGGCCAGGTCATCCACCTCCAGGCCACAGCTGCGCTTGAGCGGGCGCAGATCGAGGATGCATTCGTGGGCGACGCGCCCCTGGGCGCCGCGATAGAGCACCGGGAAGTGGGACTCAAGCCGCTCGGCGATCAGGTTGGCGGAGAGCAGCGCCACCTGGCTGGCCAGGCGCAGGCCGCTGCCGCCCATCAGGCGGATGTACATCCAGCTGATCGGCAGGATGCCGGCGCTGCCCCAGGGCGCCGCCGACACCGGGCCGATGGCGGTGCCGCAGGGCTGATCTGCCAGCGGATGGCCTGGCAGGAACGGCACCAGGTGGGCCGCCACGGCGATCGGGCCCACGCCCGGTCCACCGCCGCCGTGGGGGATGCAGAAGGTTTTGTGCAGGTTGAGATGGCACACATCAGCGCCGTAGAGGCCCGGCTTGCAGAGCCCCACCTGGGCGTTGAGGTTGGCGCCATCGAGGTACACCTGGCCGCCGTGGGCGTGCACCACCTCGCAGATGCCGCGAATGCCGGCTTCGAACACGCCGTGGGTGGAGGGATAGGTGACCATCAGCGCCGCCAGGCGATCGGCATGGGCGCTGGCCTTGGCCTCCAGGTCAGCCACATCGATGTTGCCCTGGCTGTCGCAGGCCACGGGCACCACCTGCAGGCCGGCCATCACGGCGCTGGCGGGGTTGGTGCCGTGGGCACTGGTGGGGATCAGGCACACATCGCGATGGGCGTCGCCGCGGCTGTGGTGCCAGGCACGGATCACCAGCAGGCCGGCGTATTCCCCCTGGGAGCCGGCATTGGGTTGCAGCGACACGCCGGCGAATCCGGTGATCGCCGCCAGCCAGTCCTCGAGATCGTTCACCAGGCGCTGGTAGCCGGCGCGCTGGGCGGCGGGGGCGAAGGGATGGATTTGGGCGAAGGCGGGCCAGCTCACCGGCGCCAGCTCGGCGGCGGCGTTGAGCTTCATCGTGCAGCTGCCCAGGGGGATCATGCCGTGCACCAAGGAGAGGTCTCGGGAGACCAGCCGCTGGATGTAGCGCAGCAGCTCGGTTTCGCTGCGGTAGCGATGGAACACCTCCTGGCGCAGCCAGGGGCCGTGCCGCTGGGGCAACGCCAGGTCGAGGTCGGCCGCGGGGGCCAGGGCCAGCCGTTCGCCCAACACCTGGCAGGCCTGAGAGGCGGCGGCGGCATCGCTGGCCAGGGCCTGCAGCAGCCGCTCCAGTTCGGCCGGGGTGCTGCATTCATCGAGGCTGATCGCCAGCCGATCGCCTCCCTGGTCGCCAGCGACGCCCGGGCGCAGGTTGAAGCCGGTGGCTTCGGCCCGCCGCAGCAACTCGGCGGCCTGGGGGCTGGTCATCACCAGGGTGTCGAAGCCGGGGCCAGCCTGCGGCGCCAGGTTGAGGCTGGAGAGGGCCGCCGCCAGGGCTGCGCGCAGGGCGAGGATGCGGCGAGCGATCGCCTCCAGCCCCTCGGGGCCGTGGTGGATGGCGTAGAAGCTGGCCATCACGGCCAAGAGAACCTGGGCGGTGCAGATGTTGCTGGTGGCTTTGTCGCGGCGGATGTGCTGCTCGCGGGTTTGCAGGGCCAAGCGCAGGGCGGGGTTGCCGTCGGCGTCGCGGGATTGGCCCACCAGGCGGCCGGGGATCAGGCGGCGGTGGGCATCGACCGTGGCGAGGAAGGCGGCGTGGGGGCCGCCGCAGAACAGGGGCACACCAAAACGCTGCAGGCTGCCGATGGCGATCTCAGCGCCGAGCTGGCCCACGGGGGCGAGCAGCACCTGGGCGAGCGGGTCGATCGCCACGGTGCTCACCACCCCGGCCACGCGGCAGGTCTCCAGCAGGGCGGTGGGATCCCACAGGCTTCCATCCACGCCCGGCAGTTGCAGCAGCAGGCCGAAGACGTCGTCGGCCAGCAGGCTGCTGAGGGCGCCATTGGCGGCGGCGGCCAAGGACGCGGCGGGGAAGGTTTCGATGACGATGCCGAGGGGTTCGGCGCGGGTTTGCAGCACCGCCAGGGTTTGGGGCAACACGGCGGCATCCACAAGGAAGCGGCGGGCGCTGCTGCGGCGGCTCACGGCCCGGGCCAGGGCCATGGCTTCGGCGGCGGCGGTGCCCTCATCGAGCAGGGAGGCGTTGGCGATCGGCAGGCCGGTGAGTTCGCTCACCAGGGTCTGGTAGTTGAGCAGCGCTTCGAGCCGGCCCTGGGCGATTTCGGCCTGATAGGGAGTGTAGGCGGTGTACCAGCAGGGGTTTTCCAGCACATGGCGCTGGATCACCGCCGGTGTGTGGGTGCCGTGGTAGCCGAGGCCGATCAGGCTGCGCAGGGGTTGGTTGGCGCTGGCGATCCCGGCCAGCTCGGCCAACGCTTCGGCTTCCCCGCAAGGTTGGGGCAGGCCCGCTTCAGCTGCTTCCTCCGACAGCAAAATGTCGGATGGAACCACCGCGGCGGTGAGCTCATCCAGGGAATCGAAGCCGATTTCGGCGAGCATCCGCCGCTGGTCAGACTCTCCAGCCCCGATATGGCGGAGCAGGAACGGCGCGGCGGTCACAGGCAACTGGCGAATCGGCGGATCCTAAAGACTTTTGGATGGTTTCCCGCGCCGAGGGTTCTCTCTTTGCGCTGGATGGGAGCCGCTGGTTGCGCAGCTTCCTGGAGCCGCCGCTGGCGGCTACCGCTTGGGGGCGCCTTGTTGGGCCACCGTCGCTTGAGGCCACCGTCGCTGAGCTGCCGTCGGGGAGCTGCCATCACTGGACTGCCAGGGCAGAGCCGCTTTTGCAGATCTGCCATGAATGAGCTGCCATCGCTGCTCGGATTGTGATGAGCTGCCATTGCTGAGCAGCCGGCGCTGTGCCGCCATCACTGATCTGCTTTCTCTGACCTGCCTTCTCTGATCTGCCGTTCGCTGCGCAGCCGCTCGTGTCGCCGTCCTCGCCACCCCACCGCGGAGCCCGATGAAGGTTGGGGCGCGATGAAGGTGGGAACGAGGTGGATCCGGTGAATAACGCCACCGAGACCAGGGGCCGTGCTGGACCCCCAGCCTGGAGCGCCCGGAGCGGTCTTCGTTCCCGGCGAATCAGCTCAGTGCGCGTCGAGCTTCTGGCTGTAGCTGGCGGCATCGAGCAACTGGTCCAGTTCGGAGGCTGCGCTGGGCTGCACGATCAGCAGCCAGCCCTCACCGTAGGGGTCGTTCTGCAATTCCTCGGGGCTGTTCAGCAAGGCCTCGTTGCGCGCCGTGACCACGCCGCTGATCGGCGCCACCAGCTCCTCCACCGCCTTCACCGACTCAACGGTGCCGAAGCTGCGGCCGCCGTCGAGGCTGGCGCCGACTTCAGGCAGGTCCACAAACACGATGTCGCCGAGCTGGTCGATGGCGAAGGCGCTGAGGCCGATGCGCACCAGATCCCCCTCGGGCCTGGCGTATTCGTGGCTGTCGGCGTAGCGGCAGTCGTCGGGGAAACTCAGCGCCATGGATTCGGGGCGTCGCTGGACAAAGCCCAACCAGTTTGTCGGACGGCGGCACGAACGCGACCCCACGCCGCCCCGCACGGTTCAGAAAGCCTGGCCTGGCAGCTGGTCGGCCGCGGCGAGGGCGGCCACGGCCCGCTCCAGGGCGATCGCCACATGCTGGTGGTGGCTGCCGCCCTGCACATAAAGGTCAAAGGGTTCGCGCAGGGGCGCGTCGGCGGAGAACTCGCTGGTGCTGCCATCGATGAAGGTGCCACCGGCCATCACCAGCTCGCTGGCGTAGCCGGGCATGCCGGCGGGCACGGGGTCGAGGTAGGAGCCCACCGGCGAGGCGGCCTGGAAGGCGCGGCACACCGTGATCAGCCGTTCCGGCGTGCCCAGCCGCACCGCCTGGATCAGATCAGCGCGGGGCTCGCCGGCCCGGGGCGAGACGGCGAAGCCGAGCTGGCTGAACAGCTGGGCCACCAGTTCGGCGCCGATCAACGCCTCGGCCACCATCTGGGGCGCCAGGAACAGGCCTTGAAACAGCAGGCGGTTGAGATCGAAGCTGGTGCCGCCCTCGCTGCCGATGCCCGGGGCGGTGAGGCGGCAGCAGGCCCGCTCCACCAGCTCCCGCCGTCCGGCCACATAGCCGCCCGTGGGGGCGATGGTGCCACCGAGGTTTTTGATCAGCGAGCCGGCGATCAGGTCGGCGCCGACGGCGGTGGGTTCCTGGTCCTCCACCAGCTCGCCATAACAGTTGTCCACGAACACCAGGCAGCCGGGACGCAGGGCCCGAACCCGCTCCACCAGCCGGCCGATCTGGGCGATCGGAAGGGCCGGGCGCCAGCTGTAGCCCCGGCTGCGCTGGATCAGCACCAGCCGGGTGGGGGGCGCCAGTGCCTCGGCCAGGCCGTCTTCATCCACCAGGCCCGCGGCGCTGAGGGGCAACTCCTCGTAACTGATGCCGAACTCGATCAGCGAACCCTGACCGTTGCCGCGCAGGCCGATCACCTCTTCAAGCGTGTCGTAGGGCCGGCCGGTGAGGGACAGCAACCGGTCGCCGGGCCGCAGGATGCCGAACAAGGCGGCGGCGATGGCATGGGTGCCGGAGACGAACTGCAGCCGCAAGGCGGCGGATTCGGCCTGCAGCAGCCGCGCCAGCACGCGATCGAGCGCCTCGCGGCCGAGGTCGCCGTGGCCGTAGCCGCTCACGGAGGCGAAATGCTGCGGGCCGACCCGCTCCGCCGCCAATGCCGCCAGCACGCGCTCCAGCCGCGGCCGCACGGCGGCGGTGTGCCGGGAGGCCAGGGGCTGGAGGGCCGCCAGGGCCGCTGCCACGGCTTTTCTCGGGGCTGATGGTTGGGGGGGTTGACGGCTGGGCACGGGTGATCTAGGGTTGGTGGGCCGATTTCGTTCGACAAATGTCTGCCAGTAAGCAGGTTTCTGCAAAAAATTTGTTTAATCATAAGTATCGTGGCCTTGCCATGATTGCCGGAGCTGTCGCAACTGGCATCATTTTTGACTCTGCTCCTGGTCATGCAGTTTTGAAAGTTAATATGAGAATCCTCGCGACCCCAACTAATGCTCTTAACGATAGCTCTTTCGATAACAGTATAGTCTACTCATTTTCGACCAGAATCACCGACAATATTGCATCCTCGGGTTCACCATCGGGAGCCTCTGGAACGAGCTGGGGAGTTACGTCTGGTTCATCGAAGCTTTTTGACTTCCTCTCAATAAGAGGTTGCATGAATCCTGCATGCACTAGCGGTTTTGTTCCTGTCACTGGAACTTGGAATAGTTCTACAACCATAACTGATCTTCAGAAATTCGCTGTTGAGCCTTCTGGTGGTAGCTTTTCAGCAAACCCTAGTTTCTCAGGGAGTTTTGGTGCTTCAATGGGGTCCACCGGTATAACCGCTATGGTCATGTCTGGCGTTACAGCTCCAATGTCTAATTTACAATTTGGAAATCTTTTTGGCCTTACTCCCGTCATTCCTTCAGACAGCTCAATTACTTGGAATGCTGCCCCCCCAGCGACCACTGCTTTAAACATTATTCAAAATCTTAACTTGGCTAATTATGGCTCTAATCTTACCATTACTCCTAATACTGCTGGGAACCATATGCTCATGTCGTTCGACGGCGATCCGACGACTATTTCCTTCAACGTCAATTCTATTCGTTTCGAAAGGGTTCCTGGTCCTCTGCCCGTCGCTGGTTCGCTGATTGCTTTTGGCTACTCACGTAAACTTCGCAAGCGCATTCGCAGCAACTCTAGTATTGCTTGATTGTTCTTGTTATCTCTAGCTTCGAATAAGTGAAAATTATTGCTTTTCGGTTAGTTTTTGGTGGAAATACTCTTCTTGCAGTTTTTGTCACCCTAGTTCTTTTTTCAGTATTTCCTCTAAGAGTTACTCAGCCAGAATGGTTATTTGGTTTTGCAGATACAATATTGTCTACCGCAGGATTTTCACTTGTTGCACTTATATTTATTTCGATTTCACCTTATTTTGATCCCGATAATCAGGCGCTAGTTAAGCAGGTCAGAAAGATATTGAGATTAGCTTGTATTGCGTCTCTTTCTTTTCTTCTTCTAATACCACTTCATTTTTATTTGGCTTATCGCTTCGTTTCAATCTTTAGGGATCAGGAAGTTAATCAGTATAATACTATGATCACGAGAGCAAACTTTTTTGCTCAAAAAGTATCTGAAGCTTCTACGTTCGATAACTTGCAAGAGGTCATGAAGGTGTATCAGGCAACTCAGTTGCCCGAAGCTGAACGTGCCAAGCCGCTCGGTCTCACAAAAACTTTCTTGTTGGGGAAAATCAAGGAGGCTATTGCTGAACTCAAAAAAAGTCGTAAATTTGATTTATTGATTCAGAAAACTTGGCAGCAATATCAAATCGCCGTCCGAAATTCACTGCTGTCTTTGGCCTACGCTTTAGCGTTTGCAGCCTTGGCGCAGCGTCGAAATTCTGAGCAATCGTTGTTGCAAGATATTATGACCACCTTTCTTAATTTTCTTTATTCCAGTCTTCAGAGTCGAGAGCAAAAGTTGGCTTCCGCAGGCGAACAATCGGGTTCCCAACTTCTTGTTGAGTCCAGCATCGTTTCTCAAAGTTTTTCCGGCTCAAACCGGCAAGAAACAAACTATCGTGATGGGTCTGAAGGTCACAATGATCTCATCGCCGATTCTGGCCAGATGGCTCCAGGGTCAACTGATCTTCAATTTGATCATTCCGCAGGTTTAAGCACGGCTCCCCCGCGCGCTACGAGGTTCTTCCCTTGGTTTCGTTCGGCCGCTCGTCGACGTCAGGACGAACAGGATTCTTTCTTCTCCTCACTTGCCGAACAGCAGGAATCCGACTCACTTCAGCCCAATGATCACCATGCTTCTGAAAACACGGAGGTGTTGCCCAGCCGATTGTCCGCAGGAGATTCAGGGCTGCCTCGGCAAAACCGAGCGGCAGTGATTCCCACTCGTCGCCAAAAGATATCCGATCTTGACTATTTTGAGCAGTTAGCGGAAGACCATCAAGACTCAGATGAAACTCCCACAGCCGTCGACCAGCCAAAGTCACAGCCTTAATTTCTTCTGGCTGATTATCAGTAAATTGGCAGTTCTTGTTCCGACGATTGTGGACACTATCCTGGTTTGAGTTGCCATTCTTGCGTTGCTGAAATCGTTGATCATAATCCCCACAGTTTCTCAAGGTTTCTGGTTCTAGATTGATCTGGAATTGATCAATCAGGCATGTCTGGAGCGTCAAGCTCGTCAGCAACATCAGTATCCCTCTTCGGGCATGGGCTCAAGCGCTGGCAACAGCTAAACGCCTGTTTTGCGGAATAATGCTTCTCGGATGCTGCGCTGAGCTGCACTGAATATTTCGAGCTTTAGGCCTGTGTAGAGGCAACCCAGGTGCGTATACACGGCAGCACTGAACTGACTGACTAGCTCGGTGGATGGCGTGGTACGGACAGGCAAGGGGAAGCTAAGGTAGGTGTTGTGTAGGGGCCATGTACAGCACTGCATCGCCCCGTAAATCCACTGCAAGCCCTGACAACTCTCTCTCTACCAGCCCCGACCCGCCTGTCCAGTTCGCTGCTGCAGTCGACGCTGCTTCTGGTCGATGGCGGAAGCGCCGATCTGGAGCCCCTGCAACACGGTGCCCTGTTGCCGCTGCGGGTCTTGGAGCCTGGCCAGGATCCTCTGCGCCAAATCTCTCTCGTCCTGGCCCAGGCTCGCCAGCATCAGCCGGTCACCAGCCTGCATCTGGTTGCCCATGGCCGAGCTGGGGCCATCCGTCTGAATCAGCGTTGGTTTGATCGGGCCGCCCTCGCCGCCGCTTCTGCCGAGATCAGCCAATGGAACCTTGAAACCTTGGTGCTCTGGGGTTGCGAGGTGGGGGCGGATCCCCTGTTCGTGGATCTTCTCGCCGAAATCAGTGGTGCGCGCGTGCTGGCCAGTCACCAGGTGATCGCTGCCGCCACCAGCCAGCAGCCCACTGAGTTCGGTCTCAGCCTCGCTGACCTCTATGCACCTGAGGTGTTGCGGAGCTGGAATGGTCGCTTGGCGGATATCAACCTCGATGGGGATCTCAACTTTGCCAATGGTATTAAACTCACGAACAGTGACTTCAATCCAGCTTTTACTACGTATCTCTATCAAAACGCTTACGTGTCGCCAGATGGAAGCCAAAAGCTGGACGCCTTGGTGACGCTCACCGGCATTACTAATGGTGGGATCGCTGAGTTTGATGGCCCGACTATGCAATACAATGAGCCAGACTGGTTTCAGCCCGTTGTGAGTATCTTTGGCAAAACATTTGATCCTGCAGCAACCAGTACCGAGGCTAAGTTTCTATTTACATTCATTGAGCCTGGCAGTGTTTCTGCCTCCCCGCGAATTGATAACTCCGACCTGTCGGTCTCCACCAGTGATCCAAATCAGCTGTTACTGAATGGTTCAAGCAATTGGTATTCAACTGTCAACCTGTCCAATATTATCTGGAATTCCCATGACATCGATGGTCGTACTGTTATGGGTATGCCAACTTCTGCTCGGCAATTCGTGGGCAGTACGCATTTCGTTCGCGGGTCAATCAAAACCTTCCTTTCTCCTTACAATCCCGCCGATCCAACCAACCCAGCGGATCAGTCCCGCCTTGCTGTTACATTCCCAACGCCGTCCACCTTTCGCGCCACTTCCACCATCGGTTTTGATGTCACAGATCCTCCCGGAACGACCGACTTCCTGCGCCAAGCCGTCTCTGTAGGATTGAAGCCCCTGTCTGCGTTCACCGCGACGCTCGGTGACTCAGGTTGAGATCGTAATTCTCCGTATCAAGCGTTTTTCTCGCTTGACTTTACCAAGGGTTTCTTGAACCCCAACCCCGAGATTACCTTCGCCAAGACCGTCGTCGGCTCATCGCAGGTTGGCGTGCGCCTGCCGGTGACCTATGAGTACACCCTTACCTTCGTGAGTGGCTCCTTCGCCGGGTCCTCGATCATCATCTCTGACGACAACGCGACGCCGACATTCAAGCTTGATGACTTTGGCTTTAATGCGTCCAGCACGTCCATGAACCAGGTGATCAAGCCGGTTCTGCAAAGCTCCAGCCTGTACAACATCGGTGATAGCAATAACAATGGCAATGTTGATGCAGGTGAGGCCTGGAAATTCCGCGCCACGGTGATCCCTCCCGCGCCCATGCAGGTGCAGATCACATCGACGGCCCCCAAGCAGGATTCCGGCACTGTCTCCTGGACCACCCTGGCCAATGGAGACATCCGAGTGTTCTATCGGCAGAATCAGGCCTTCAACGACAACACCTATGGCACCGGCTCCGATGCGGGCTGGACCAAGCAGGGCAAGACGCATATGTTCAACAACCTCGTCGGCAGCGACAAGGCGGGCTTCGTGGTGTATTACGCCGATGGCAGCGAAATGGCCCGCTTTTATCAGGACTACATCACTGCCTCAGGGACGGCAACCACGACGTATTCAGGCTATCAATCCCTCGGCTTCAGCGGCGGCGATGGCGCCTGGGTGTCCGGCACCACCCAGGCCGCCTTCACCGATTTCGATAGCACCCTCGAGCTCAACCTCAACAGACCCGGTGGCTTCACTCTCAATGCGGCCTCGGGTGGCAATACGCCCTACACCAAGATGATCGTCAACACCCCCACTGCGGCAGCGGCCCTGCCGCCCGGGGGTGCGGTCGATCCAAATTGGGATCAGATCAACGGCTACTACTTCACGATCAAGCAATCAGCCTTGGCGGCGAAAGGATTTGGCGGCGCCTTCATCTTCGATCAGCATAACTCGCCAGCCAAAATCGGTGGCAGCAACACCTACATACCCACCATCAGGGAGGGTGATTCGACCAACACCGCCACAGCTTCAATCAAGAGCCTGATCGATCAGAAGATCTATACCGACACCGATCAGGCCACCGTGACCATCGGCAAAAACCCGCCGCCGCCGCCGCCCGGCCAGATGCCCAAGTTCTTTGTGGTGGATGACAAATCTCCTGATTCCACCTATACTTATGCCGCCTCGGGTGCCGCCATCGGTAGCTGGTTGCTGAAGGAGAAATACAACAAATACTCCCGCGACATTGCATCCAACGCCGATGGTTCCAAGCTTTGGGTGCTGGATAAGAGTAAGGCTGTGAACCTTTACAGCAAAGATGCCAGCGGCAACTATGTGTGGCAATCAGCTTGAAAGTCTTACAGCCTATCCAAGGAGCCTGAGGGTCTTAGGTACGACAATTTCAGCAACACCAATGCCATCTGGGCCGCCAATCGCGACGGTGCTGTGCAGTGGTACAACGGTGGCGGCAGCGCAGCCGATAACACGAAGCTCAAGACCGATATCCGCTTCGCGGTCAAGCCGACGGAGAAAGATGCCAGCCTCAAGGGCATCGTCACTGATGGCAACAACACGCTCTGGGTGCTGTTTGATAACAAAGATGGTAAGAACGACACCATTCAGCGCTACACGATCGCCCGCGGAACGGTCAATGGCGTCGCCAACACTCCCACCGGCCTCACCCTGGTCAACACCCTGAGCCTGGGGACCAAGTTGGGTTCCGTGACCGGCGTCACCCTCCGATCCCACCCAAGGGGCGAATGGTGCCCTCTGGATCGTTTCCGCCGGAGAGGGCAGCAAAGGCAACAACGGCGGGATCTACGCCCTCAACGGTGCCCGGTCGCTCATTGCCAACACCACCTTGGCGCCAACCCTAGTGGGCGCCCTGGCGCCGGGCAATCGTCAACCCCAGGGCATCGCCGATCCCTTCGTGCCCGATGCGAAGGACACCGGTGCGGCACCGGCGGTGGCGATCGACCCGATCATCGCGCCAGCGCCTTTGCTCAGGCCAGCAGCAATTGTCTCTACCGGCGCTGCATCCAATCCCCTGGCGGCCCCTCCTGTGCCGGCCCCAGCTCCCAGCCCGTCCCCCTTGCCCCTGATCGCTCCAGGCTTTTGGATCCCGGCGTGGAAGAAAAATGCAAAGCCCTTTCTCTCGCCTCAAGCGTTCCCAGGCTCCAATCTCTCCACCCTGGACCTCAAGTCCATCAACATGCGCACCCTGATGAGCATGATGCCTTCGACCAACTACTCCCAATCCCACACATAGCCAACTCCATCTGATCCCTGCTGCACTGCCCACCCGCATCCTGTCCAGGACGACGGCTGGGCTTGCGGCCATCCAAAGCCCGATTCAGCTGAACCGCGCCACGCTTCCCGGTGGCGCGCTTCACCCTGCCGAGTAGCATGCTCTCATTCAGGAGTTGACGCGTTGAGCCGCAAACAGGTCCACCTGTTGATGCCGGATGACCTGCACCGCCAGGTGAAACAGAAGGCCGATGAGGCTGGGGTGAGCCTGACGGCCTATCTCCTTTCGCTGATCGAAGCCGATCTCCAAAGCGAGCCCTATGCCCGCAACAACATTTACGGCTTAGCGCTGAGGGTCCGGGCCATCGAGGTGCACCTCGGCCTCGATTCCCGCCACCCCGGCCAACGTCTGGCCCCGGCCCTGAAGGAACAGCTGTCCCAATCGATTCCCTCGGTGGAGAACTCCGTGACCTCCCCGGCTGCTGCCACCCCGCTCCGCCGCGCCGGCGATCTGGCCGATCCTGAGGATGAAGCCTGAACCCTTTGGGTTCAGATTCCGTGGCCTTGCCTTTCGACCTCGCGGGCTGATCCACCGTTCTGGGTTGACCGCCATCCTTGGATGGATTCAGTTTTGCCATCCCCCTCACGATCTGGCTGCGCCGAGCAGCCTGGCGGCATGGGGAGGCAGAACGTGTCGTCCAGCCTGATGACCACGCCGGAACCGCTGGCCAGGTGCTGCTGCGTGGTGTTGTCGCCGATCGGCTGGCCCGACCTTGCGACCTTGCCGCCGACGCTCAACCTTGTGGCAAGGTCAGCAGCTGGGCGCGGATCGCCTCCGCCAGATCCGCCGCAGGCTCCGGGCTGAGCTGGTTGCCATGGGCTAGAGCCGTTAGCTCCTGGGCCCGTTGGCGCAACAGCTTCAGAAACCGCTCCGGCGGCAAGGCGTCCTCGCCGCTACCGCTCAGCGACGCCAGGGTCAGGCGCAGATCCTGCAGTTCCGCCTCCAGCTCCGCCGCCCCGTAGTCGCGCTGGCCAGCCATGACCTCCGCGAAGCGCTCCCGCCGCTGCGGTCGGCTGACCGGATAGGCCCGCATCAGGTGCTCGCGGCACAGCCTCCAAGGACGGCCCGCGGTGAGCAACAACGCCAGGGCCGCGCTCAGGTCCGCCGCCTCTGCCTCCTCAATGCGCAGGTCAAACGCCGGTGGGGGCAGGGTCATCCCCACAAACACCTCCAGCAGGGCTCCAGGCCCGAGCACCGTGCCCGTGGCGTCGCCGATCGGCAGGGCCGATTGGCGCAAGGCCTCCACCAACTCCGGAACCGCCGCCGCATCCAGTTCGGCCGCGGCTTGGGAGCCGGCCTCCAGACGACCGCTCGGGGCATGCTCCGCCAGCCAGAGATTGATGCTGCCCAAGGCCAGAAACACCTCCGGCCCCGGCGACACCAGCTTGCCGTTGCGCAGCATCGACAGCTGGGAGTTGTGCACGCGGCCGGCGTCGAGGGCTTCCGCCAACGCCGGCAGCACCCGGTGGGACCAGCCATTGCGCTCATGCCACACCCGGATCAGGTGCGCGAACGCCACCCGCCCGGCCGCCAGCCGGTCCCGGTAGCCCCGCCGCTCCCCGCCCGCCATCACAATTGTCCTCCGGATCGAAATCGCCCGTGATCGGGATTCGTATTGCTATCATCGTAGCGCTCTGATCCGAGGTCGGTCCCGAATGGCCGCCAGCACCCTCTCCCGCCCATCCAGCGCCGGCTCCGGCGGCCCCGCCGCCCAGCACACCCGCCGCGCCGCCACCATCGCGCCAGCCGAACGGGCCAAGCGCCGCTCCGAAGCCTTGTTCCGCCCCCGCCGCGGCGAGCCCGACCCGGGCGTCACCGGCGGGCGCCGCTGGGGCACCGTCGCCTTCATGGTCGCCATCCACGTGTTGGCCGTCGTGGCTTTACTGCCCCGCTTCTGGAGCCTGGAAGCCGTGGCTACCCTGCTGGTGCTCTACTGGATCACCGCCTGTCTCGGCGTCACCCTCGGCTACCACCGGCTGCTCAGCCACCGCGCCCTGCGGCTGCCCCTGTGGCTGGAGCACTTCTTCGCCACCTGCGGCGCCCTCAGCTGCCAGCACGGTCCGATCGACTGGGTGGGTCTGCATCGTCATCACCACAAGTTCTCCGATACGGCTGTTGATCACCACGACAGCAACAAGGGCTTCTGGTGGTCGCACATGGGCTGGATGTTTGAGCCCATCCCCGCCATGGCCGCCGTGCCCCGCCTCACCGGCGACCTGGCTGCCGATCCGTACTACCGCTGGCTGAACAAGTGGTTCCTGGCCTTGCAGGCGGTGCTCGGTTTGTTCCTGTTCTGGATCGGCTCCGTCACCGGCGCCGGCGGCTGGGCTCTGGTGCTCTGGGGCATCCCGCTGCGCCTCGTGCTCGTCTACCACTGCACCTGGTTGGTGAACTCCGCCACCCACGCCTGGGGTGATGCTGTCCACGACAGCGGCGACAACTCCCGCAACAACCCCTGGGTGGCCGCCCTCACCTTTGGCGAGGGCTGGCACAACAACCACCACGCCTTCCCCCATTCGGCCCGCCAAGGCTTCGGCAGCGGCCAGATCGATCTCACCTGGCAGCACATCCGCCTGTTGCGGGCTCTGGGCCTCGCGACCAACGTGCGCCTGCCTCGGCTCGCAGATCCCGCCGTGCGTCGCGCCGAGCGCTGTGCCACCGGTCAGTGACGTAGTCTCAAGGGTCGCTCCACCGCCGGTTTCAGAGTCTCGTCAGCCATGGCCAAACGCGTACAAGTCGTCCTCAACGAAGATGTCCTCAGCCTGGGCAAGGATGGCGATCTGGTGGAGGTGGCTCCCGGCTACGCCCGCAACTTCCTGGTGCCCAGCGGCAAGGCCGTGCCGGTCACCGCCGCCGTGCTGCGCCAGGTGGAGCACCGCCGCGCCAAGGAGGCCGAGCGCCAGGCCGCCCTGCGGGCCGAGGCGGTGGCCTTCCGCACCGCCCTCGACACCATCGGTCGCTTCACGGTGAAAAAACAAACCGGTGGCGACGACGTGCTGTTCGGCACCGTCACCAATGGGGATGTAGCTGAGGCCATCGAGGCCGCCACCAAGCGCGAAGTCGACCGCCGCACCATCGTGGTGCCGGAGATCCATCGCACCGGCTCCTACAAGGTGCAGGTGAAGCTCCATCCCGAGGTGGTGGCTGAGATCAACCTCGAAGTGGCCAGCTACTGAATCCAGCCTTAAGCTCCTCGGCTGCCCCCGCCGCTGCGTCGCAGTGGCGGGGGCTTTCGTGCTTGGGGATGGGGTCAGGGCTGAATGGCAGTGTCGGCCTGGCGACCTGGGCCGCGCCAAGCTGGTGCCATCCGCCTGCCCCGCCCCATGGCGCCGTTGCCGCCGCCCGAACCCTCCCACGTGCTGCGCACCGAGGCCAGCCTCGACGCCCGCAAGCTGCGCTTCGAGATCAACCGGCTGCGGCTGCCCATGGGGCTGGAGGCCAGCTTCGGGATCATTCGCCATCCCGGCGCCTCGCTCGCGGTTCCCGTGCTCGATGACGGCCGCGTCGTGATCCTGCGCCAATACCGCTTCGCCGTGGCCACCCGCCTGCTGGAGTTCCCCGCCGGCACCCTTGACGCTGGCGAGGATCCGCTGACCACCATGGAGCGGGAGCTGCAGGAGGAGGCGGGCTACCGCGCCTCCCGCTGGGATTCCCTCGGGGCGATGCTCCCCTGTCCGGGCTACTCCGATGAGGTGATCCACCTGTTCCTGGCCCGCGGCCTCACCCGCCTGGAGGCTCCCCCCGCCGGTGACGACGACGAGGACCTGGAGGTGCTGCTGCTGGAGCCCGAACGTCTCGACACGCTGCTGGCCAGCGGTGACGAATACCTCGACGGCAAGAGCCTCTCCGCCTGGTATCGGGCCCGCCAGCTGCTGGCGCTCAGCTGAGGGCTCGCCCCAGGCTGCCGCCCAGGCCGCGACAGGCTGATCCATGCGCCGGAGGCCGGGGGCAGAGCCTTGTCCTGGCCATGCCGTCGCCGTTCCGTTCGCCCCCTGCCGGGGCCGGCCAGGCACCCTTCCGCCATGCTGGCCCGAACCCCCGCCTCACCCCATCGGCCCTGCCCATGAGCCCTGATCGCTGGCTGTTCTGGCATCGCCGCGACCTGCGCCTCGCGGACAACCTGGGCCTGGCCGCGGCGGCGGCGGCCACGCCGGCGCTCACCGGCGTGTTCGTGCTGGATCCGGCGATTCTCAGCGCCTCCGACCTGGCCCCGGCCCGGGTCTGGTTTCTGCTGGAGAGCCTGCGGGAGTTGCAAGAGAGCTGGCGCCAGGCCGGCAGCCGGCTGCTGCTGCTGCGCGGCGATCCGACCCGCCTGTTGCCCCGCTTGGCCCTGGTCCTCGGTGCTGTTGGCGTGGCCTGGAACCGCGATGTGGAGCCCTACGGCCGCGAGCGCGATCGCCGCGTGGAGGCGGCCCTGAAGGCCGAAGGGCGGCGGGTGGTGACGGGCTGGGATCAGCTGCTGGTGGATCCGGAAGTGGCTCGCACCGGCGCCGGTGAGCCCTACCGCGTGTACGGGCCGTTCCTGCGCAACTGGCGCGGCCAGCTGCAGCGGCGCCAGCCCTTGGGGTTGGCGAGCGCCGGGGGCCTCGCTCCCGTGGCGGCTCCGAGCGGTTTGCTCGCTGCCGACCCCGACGCCCTGCCGGAACCGCGCCTTGCTGCCTGGCGGGCCCTGCCCCGGCTGGAGGCGGTGCCCACGGCCGCCGAGCTCGGCGTTGTTGCGTTTGCCGGCGCCGAGCTCTGCCCCTGCCGCCCCGGCGAGGCGGCGGCGCAGCGGCAACTGCAAGCCTTCAGCGATGGCTCCGGCCCGCTGGCGCCGGCTGCCGGGATTCCCCTGCTGGCCTACGACAGTGCTCGCAACCTGCCGGCGTCAGCCGGCACCTCGGGGCTGTCGGCGGCGCTCAAGTTCGGCACGCTCAGCCCGCGCCAGTGCTGGGCGGCGGCCCAGGCGGCCCGGCCCCAGGCCCGCAGCTCCGAGGATGAGGCCGGCATCGCCGTGTGGGAGCAGGAGCTGGCCTGGCGAGAGTTTTACCAGCAGGCCCTCTACAACTTCCCGGAGCTGGCTGAAGGCCCCTATCGCCCGCAGTGGCGCCACTTCCCCTGGGAGAACGATCCGGGGCGACTGGAGGCCTGGCAGCAGGGGCGCACCGGCGTGCCGATCGTCGACGCGGCGATGCGCCAGTTGCTGGAGAGCGGCTGGATGCACAATCGCTGCCGCATGATCGTGGCCTCCTATCTCGTCAAGGATCTGATCGTCGACTGGCGCGAGGGGGAGCGCTTCTTCATGCGACATCTGGTGGATGGCGACCTGGCGGCCAACAACGGCGGTTGGCAGTGGAGCGCCAGCAGCGGCATGGATCCCAAGCCGTTGCGCATCTTCAACCCCGCCACCCAGACCCAGAAGTTCGACCCCCAGGCCACTTACATCCGCCATTGGCTGCCGGAGCTGGCCCATCTCGACGACGCATCGCTGGTGAGCGGGCAGCTTGGGCCTCTGCAACGGGGCGACTATCCCGAGCCGATCGTGGACCACAAGCTGCAGCAGGCGCGCTTCAAGGCGCTCTACGCCCAGCTGCCGCGGGATTGAGCGGCCGCTTCCAACCCAAACGATCCAGCGCCTGCCTCACCGGCCCAGACCCAAGGCCTCAGGCTCCCGATGCAGGTACGCCCTGCGCTTCACGCCACCGCGGCGACCGGCGCCCGGCTGGCCGCCACCAGCCCGGTCACCGCTTCGATCACGGCGTCCTGCTGGGCGGTGCTGAGTTCGGGGAAGATCGGCAGGCTCAGCACCTCGGCGCAAAGCTGTTCCGTGACAGGCAAGCTGCCTGGGCCGTAGCCCAGGGCGGCGTAGGCCGGTTGGCGATGGATCGGGATCGGGTAGTAAATGATCGTGGTGACGCCCGCATCCTGGAGCTGTTGCTTGAACCAGTCGCGGCAACAGGCCTCCGGCAGACCATGGTCGGCGCTGTCGCTGGACGGGGTGCAGCGGCCGGCGCAGGCCTGGGATCCGGTGGCGGCGGGGCAAGCGGCCACGCGCACCACGAATTGATTCCAGCTGTGATGGTCATCGCTGTCGCTGTCGCTGGGCAGGCGCAGGCCGGGCAGGTCGGCCAGGGCGGCGCGGTAGCGGGCGGCGATGGCGCGGCGCCGCTCCACCCAGCGCTCCAGATGGGGCAGCTTCACCGTCAGCACGGCCGCCTGGATGGCATCAAGGCGGCTGTTGTATCCCAGCTCGGTGTGCAGATAGCGCCGCGGCATGCCGTGGGCCGCCAGTTGGCGCAGACGCTGGGCCAGGCCTGAGTCGCGGCAGGTCACCGCGCCACCCTCGCCGGCGGCGCCGAGGTTTTTGGTGGGGAAGAAGCTGAAGCAACCGGCATCACCCCAGCTGCCCACCGGTCGGCCGCCGCAGCGGGCTCCGGCCGCCTGGGCGCAGTCTTCGATGACGAGCAGGTTGTGGGCGCGGGCAATGGCGCAGATCCGCTCCATCGCCGCCGGGCGGCCGAACAGATGCACCGGCAGCAGGGCGCGGCTGGCGGGGGTGAGCGCCGATTCAATCCGCTCCGGATCGATCAGATAGCTGTCCTCCTCCACATCAACAAACACGGGGGTGGCGCCCACGGCGCTGATCGCCTCGGCGGTGGCGAAGAAGCTGAACGAGGAGGTGATCACCTCATCGCCGGGGCCGATGTCGAGGCCGCGCAGGGCGAGGATCAGGGCATCGGTGCCGCTGTTGCAGCCCACGGTGTGGGGCACGCCGTGGGACTGGGCGAACGCTTGCTCGAACCCGGCGATCGTGGTCCCCCCGATGTACTGACCGCTGCGCAAAACGCTGACCACGGCCTGATCGAGATCCTCGCCGAGCTGTTCGAGCTGCTCGTTGAGGCTGAAGGGGGGAATCTGCATGGCGGCGACTTTAAGCGGCCTTGTCGCGGCCGCGGCAGTCACCGCAACGGTTCAGCGGCCGTACCCCACCAGCTCGGCCGTGGTCCTGGCCATCAGCGGGCCCAGGCCGGCTCCTGCCCCGGATGCCATTTGATGTTGCAACCGATCGAGGCGGCCTGCTCCGCCGGCAGCGGTTGGCCCGCCAGCAGGGAGACGATCGCGGCGCGCAGATCGCGGCCGTCGAGCGGTACGGCATTGCCGGGGCGGCTGCCATCGAGTTGACCGCGGTACACCAACCTGTGGTCGGCGTCGAACAGGACGAGATCCGGGGTGCAGGCCGCTCGGAAGGCTTTCGCCACCTCCTGGGAGGGATCGGCCAGGTAGGCAAAGCGCCAGCCCTGGCGCTCGGCTTGGGCCTCCATGCCGGCCGGGCCGTCGTGGGGGTGGGTCTGCGGACTGTTGCTGCAGATCGCCAGCAGCGCCAGCTGGTCGGCGAAGTCGCGTTCCATCCGGCCCAGCTCCGGTTCGATGTGCTTTACGAAGGGGCAGTGGGGGCAGATGAACAGCACCAGCACCGGCCGCCGCCCCAGCGCCTCGCCCCGCAGCGGGCCGCCCAGCACCGGCTCCAGCGCCGCTTCCATCAGGCCCAGGGGCAAGGGGGTGCCGAGGGGCAGCATCGTCGAGGGGGTGAGGCTCATGGCGCTGGTGCGAGCCCGCCGATCATGGCGCCCGCGCTGGCAGCGGGAGCCGGCCGACGGCTGGGGGCGTCGTGCGGTCCCTCCTTGGGTCCCGGCAAGGGGCGAGGTCGTCGTGCTGGGGCCTGTCCCGCCTTGATGATTCTGCAAGTTTTCCAGAATTAGCTGCAACTCGGGCGAATGATTGGGAGATGCGTCCAGGCCCGGGTTGGCTGGATCCGTCTTCGATCCGCATCCGACCAAGGTTTCTGGCCGGCCTTGATTGGCTGCTCGCCGTTGTGATCGTGCAACCGCTGCGCCGAGGCGCGATCCTGGGCAGGCCGCGCCGCACCTGGCCCATGGCTGGCCCCCATTCCCATACCACCGATGACTTGCAACGGGTGGTGGCGTCGATCGGCAGCGTGCTGCTCGGCAAGGAGCTCCAGGTGCGCCTTGCCTTGGCCTGTCTGCTGGCCCGCGGTCACCTGTTGATCGAGGATCTCCCCGGGGTGGGCAAGACCACCCTGGCTGAGGCCCTGGCCCGCAGCTTCTCGCTGGCGTTCAAGCGGGTGAGCTTCACCAGCGATCTGCTGCCGGCGGACCTCAGCGGCGTCAACATCTTTGATCCAACCGCCGGCCGCTTTCAGTTTCAGCCGGGGCCCGTGTTCAGCCAGGTGCTGCTGGCCGATGAGATCAACCGCGCCAGCCCCCGCACCCAGAGCGCCTTGCTGGAGGCGATGGCGGCCGGGCGCGTCAGCGTTGAAGGCGTCAGCCATCCATTGCCGCAACCGTTTCTGGTGATCGCCACCCAGAACGGTCTCGACCAGGAGGGCACCTCACCCCTGCCGGAATCGCAGCTGGATCGCTTCCTGATGCGTCTCAGCCTCGGCTTCCCGGCCCGGGCGGCCGAGCGGCAGTTGCTGCGGGGGCAGGCCGTGCCGCCCGACAGCCTGCCCGGCCTGCTGCAGCCCAGCGACCTGCTGGAGCTGCAGCAGCGCGCCAGCCGCCAGCACGTCAGCCCGGATCTGCTCGATTATCTGCTCGATCTGCTGGAGCGCAGTCGCGATGGCAGCCGCCTCGGCCTGCCGCTGTCACCCCGAGCCGGGCTGGGGCTGCTGGCGGCGGCCCGCGGCTGGTCGCTGCTGGAGGGCCGCGATCATGTGATCCCCGATGATCTCCAGGTGGTGCTGGCACCGGTCTGCGAACACCGGCTCGATGCCGGCCAGAGCGGCGGCGAACCCGGGCTGCTCAGCCGCCGTCTGCTGACGGACGTGGCGGGGGTGCGCTGATGGCGCCGCAGCCCGCCAAAGCTGCCAGCGGGCCTGGCTGGGAGCTGGGCCGGGCCCAGGGAGGTGCCCAGCTGCGGCTGGGCCTGCGCAACCTCTACATCCTGCCGACCCGCTTCGGTTGGCTGTGGCTGGGCGGGGCGGCGCTGCTGCAGCTGGTTGGCATTCAGATGCGCGGCAATGGCGCGATCCTGCTGAGCTTCCTGATGCTCGGCCTGTTCCTGCTCAGCCTGTACCTCACCCATTTCAATCTGCAGGGGTTGGAGCTGGCGGGCGGCGATCCGCCTCCGGGCTTCGCCGGCGAGGGCTTGGCCTACCCGCTGCTGGTGCGCGCCAAGGGCCGCTGCGAAGGGTTGCAGCTGTGCCTGGAGCGGCAGGCGGCTCTGGACCCCGCCAACCTGGGTCCCGGCCAGCACCGGCTGCTGCTGCAGTGGCGACCGGCCCAGCGAGGCGCCCAGCTTCCCGGTGTGCTGCGGCTGCAGACCACCGCTCCCCTGGGCCTGTTCGTCTGCTGGAGCCGCTGGCGGCTGCCCAAACCCCAGCTCATCTATCCGGCCCGGAGGCCCGGCCCGCTGCGCGAGCGCCCCTGCGGCGGCACGGATGAGCCTCTCGCTGTCCGCTCGCCGTCGGGGCGAGACGGCAGCGAGGCCTGGGCCGATCTGCGCCCGCACCGGCCGCAGGATTCCCCCAGCCGCCTGGCCTGGAAGCTGCTGGCCCAGGGCCGCGGCAGCTTTGCCAAGCGCTTCCGCGACCCCAAGCCCCAGGCCCTGCTGCTGGCCCCGGATCCGGCGTTGCCGTTGGAGGAGGCCCTCGAACACCTCTGTGATCGCGTCTGCCGTCTGCATGGCGCCGCGGCGGTCTTCGGCCTGGAGACGCCCCAGGGGCTGATCGGCCCGGATCAGGGGGCGGCCCATCGCGACCGCTGCTTGCGGGCCTTGGCCCTCTGGCCGGAGGCCCAAGGCTGATGGCGCTGCCCTTGCGCCTGCGCCTCGACGCACCCGGCGCCCTGCCGCAATGGCTGGCGATGGGGGTGTTGGGGCTGGGCATTGCCCGGCTGCCCCTGGGGGAGCTGATCAGCGGCCTGGCCATCGCCCTCGTGCTGCTCACCCTGTTGAAGCTGCATGAGGCCCGCAGCCGGCGCGAACGGCGGTTGGTGGCGCTGCTGCAGTTGGTTTGCGTCGGCTTGCTGGCGGCCCTGCAGCCGGAGCTGGGGCCGACGCTGCTGCAACTGCTGGCCACCGTGCTGGCGCTGGCGGGGCTGCTGGCCCTGGAGCTGGGAGCCGGGCTGGACGCGATGGTGCTGCTGCGTCGCAGCCTGCAGGTGCTGGCGGCCGCGTTGCCGATGGCGCTGCTGCTGGTGTTGCTGGCGCCACGCCTGGAGCCCTTCGGCGTGCTGCCTTGGCAGCGGGGCGCGGCGGCCGTGACGGGCCTGAGCGAGAACCTGGAGCCAGGCGCGATCGAACGCCTGGCCAGCGATCGCGCCCCGGCGGCGCGGCTGGCCTTCCCCAACGGAGGCGGACCGCCTCCCGAGGAGCAGCGCTACTGGCGGGTGCTCGTGCACAGCGAGTTCGATGGGCGGCGCTGGAGCAGCCGCAGCCAGAGCGCAGTGGAGCTGTTGCGCGATCTGGAGCTGCTGCGGGGCCTGCCGGCCGGCAGCGCCAGCGACTCCGGCGCGGCGAGCTTGGGGTCGACGCCGACCCAGCTGTGGCTGAGCGAACCGAGCGGTCTGGCCTTCGTGCCCTGGAGTGGCGTGGGCCAGCCCCTGGGGCGGGAGCTGCGACCCCAGCCCAGCGGTGAGCTTTGGCATCGCGGTCCGTCGACCCAGCGCCGCGTCTATGCCCTGACGCTGCAAGGCGATCCGGAGCGTTGGAGCCTGCTGCCGCCCAGCCCCGCGGAGCGGACTTATCCGGAGGGAGTCAATCCGCGCCTGGAGGCCCTGGGACGCGGCTGGGCGTCGCTGCCGCCGCGCCAACGGTTGGTTGAGGCGCGGCGCTTCTTCCAGCGGGGGGGCTTTCGCTACACGTTGCAGCCGGGCTCGCTCCCTGAGCAGGCCCCGCTGGATGCCTTCCTGTTCGAACGGCGGGCGGGGTTCTGCGGTCATTACGCCAGCGCCACGGCAGCCCTGATGCGGGCCGCGCAGCTGCCCAGCCGGGTTGTGAGTGGCTATCGCGGCGGCAGCTGGGTGGTGCCGTTCAACGGCGGTGGTTATCTCGACATCCGCCAGGCCGATGCCCATGCCTGGATCGAGGTGTGGCTGGCGGAGGAGGGCTGGCGGCGGCTCGATCCCACCGACTGGATCGGCCAGGGCGCGGCGCGGCGGAGCGGCCAGGAGGGTCTGAGGCCAGGGCCGCTGCTGTCGTTGCAACGCCTCTGGTGGGGGCTGGACATCGCCTGGGCCCGCTGGTGGCTCGGCTACGACAGCCAGGCGCAGGAGCTGTTGCTGGGGCTGCTGCTGGGCCAACACCGCCAATGGCTGGGGCTGCTGCTGCTGTTGGGGGTGGGTGCCTGCCTGGTTGGCGGTTTGAGTTGGCTGGGCTGGCTGCAGCGGCGCGCGGCGGGCGACCGGCTGACCCGCGAGCTGCTGCCGCTGCTGACGGCGCTGGAAGGCCGTGGCCTGGGGCCCCGCCCCGGCGAGACGCTGGCGGCCTTCGGGCGTCGGCTGGCGCGGGCCCGGCCTGAGCTGGCGGTGGATCTCGGCGATCTGGTGGCGATGGTGCAGCGGATCCGCTATGCGCCCCCCAGCCCCCAGCCCCCGGACGGGCGGGCGTTGCGCCGGTTGCGGCGACGCCTCAACCGGCAGCTGAAGCGCCCGGCGGCCCTGGGCGATGCCCGTCGGCAGGGGTTACAACAGACCATCCCCGCCGCCGGGCCATGACCGCTGAGCCACGCCCGCGCCGCGGCCGGGCCAACCTGATCGCCGCTGGCGCTCGTCGTCTCGTGTCCCGCCGGCGTGGCTCGGCCCGCCGCTCGGCCGCCGGGGCTGGCGCTCTGCTGCTGCCCTGGCTGGCCGGGGCCACCGCCCTTGCCGCGCCTCTGGCCGGGGCCACTGCTCTGGCCGTGGTCGGGCCGCTGGCCCTGCCGGCCCGGGCGGCGGATGAGGCCACGCTGGTGCGGCTGCTGGACAAGCGCTCCTGCGCGGGCTGCCGCCTGCAGGACGCCGATCTGATGCTGGCGGATCTGCGTGATGCCGATCTGCGCCGCGCCCAGCTCCAGCGCGCCAACCTCAGTCAGGCGCGCCTGGATGGCGCCCGCCTCAATGGAGCCGATCTGCGCGATACCAGCCTGCAGGGGGCCTCGTTGCGTGGTGCCGACCTGCGCGGGGCGTTGCTGGATGGCACCGATCTGCGCCAGAGCGATCTCAGCGGCGCCCTGCTGGATCCGGGCGCGATCGGCCGCGCCCACTGGAGCCAGGCCCAGGGTCTGGCCCCGCAGGCGCTGACCTACAGCCAGCTGCACAATGCCGGCGTTGATGCGTTTCAGGCCGGCAACTGGCCGGAGGCGGAGCGTTACTTCGGCGAAGCGCTGCGGCTCCAGCCCCAGGCCAAGATCACCTGGGTGGCGCGGGCGATCAGCCGCGGCCAGCAGAACAAGCTGGAGCAGGCCGCCAGCGACTTCGACTACGCCGCCGCGCTCTATGCCGAGGACGGCGACCAGGCCAATGCCCGCCAGCTGCGCGAGGCTGCCAAGGACGTGACCAAGCCGGTGAAGCAGGCACAAGGGGGCAATGGCGTGGGCAGCCAGCTGCTCGGAGGCGTGATGAGCTTGCTGCCTCTGGCGGCCAAGTTTTTGCCGTTGGCGTTCTGAATTGTTGGAGAAGTTTTTCTCTTTGGCTGACGTGAAGCCGATGACGACCAGCCGACCAGCCGCGCTGGAGCTTGTTCAGCCTGGAGGCCGCAGGAAATCCTTCATCGGCCTGGAATCGGGTTGGAAACCATAGCCATAACTGCCACCTTCAACGTCATTGATGATGCGAGGCGTCACCAGAATCACCAGCTCACGCTTGCGGCGTGTCCCATCGCTGGCGCGGAAGAATTGGCCGATCAGGGGAATGTCGCCCAAAATTGGCCATTTTGTAATCGACTGAGTGTCGAGATCGGAGATCACGCCGGTCATGATCAACGTCTGACCGTCGCGCACCCGGGCACCGCCAGAATCGAGGCTGCGGATGGCCAGGATATCGATGTTCCCACAGTTGTTGATCGGCTGGCTATCCACCTTGGCCGTTATCGTCGGAGAGATCGAGAAGGTCACAAAGCCGTTGTCGTCGATCTTCGAGATCCTTGCTCCGAAGGTAAGGCCAGCGATTCCGAAAGATGGTTGGCAAGTGCTGGGGGCCCCTAGGGTCCCAGCTGTTACGGTGTAATTAGTAATGATCTGCTCACCAACTGTGACATAGGCTTCATTGGCTCTTCTGCGGCCTATGGTTGTTTTGGTGTTGCTGGTACTGCTGCTCGTTGATGAGCCAGCAGTCCCGGTGGCAAGCCCTTGGGAAAAGATGGATATGTCTTCACCTTCTCGCAGCTGCTCCGGATTGTCGCTGAGAATGAGGGTCGGGCTTGCTAGAACCTTGGTGCTGCTCGATTCGATCTGAGCACGGATCAAATCAAAGAACTGGTTGTTCGGTCCGTAGGCTTGGCCGGGATTGATCGGGGCGGGGTCGAGCGGTGCCCTCGATTCCTGACTATCGTCTGGATTAAGATAAATGTTCTTGGCATTGCTCGCTCCTCCGGACAGCGTGTCGAATTGATCGCCCCTCGGTGGCAGCAGACTTCCGAAGGCACCGAGCAACTTGCCGCTGTCGTTCACAATGAAATTGTTGCCGACACGCCAGGCAAAGCTGTTGTCGATTTGTGAGTTGTTGTCCAGGGTGACATCCAGAATTCGCACGGTAAGGGCAACCTGTCGGCGGCGCAAATCCAGTTGCTTGAGGTATTGCTCCGCCACCGCCACGATGGTGGGATCGCCCACCAGGGTGATCGCCTGCAATCGAGGATCTGTGGTGGCCTGCAGGCCCAGCAGCGGGCCGCTGGTGGCGCCGAACGATTCCACCGTGGTGGTGGTGCTTGACTGGGTGGTGCTGCTGTTGGGGGCGCCAACGATGGCGTTGTTTGCCGAAGTGCCCTCGGTAACGGCGGTGGTGATCGTGTTCGTCTTGGTCACCTGGGCACCGAGGTTGGCCAGGTAATCGGCGGCGGCGTTGGCCGTCACCTGGTTGAGCCGGTAGATCTTGGAGAGCCTGGAGCCGAAGGCTTTGTTGTGCACCTTCGGGCCGGCATAGATCGTGCGGCCATCGCGCTTGCCTTGCAGCCCCGCCGCGATCAGCACGGAATTCACGGCCTGGCCGTAGGGCTCCTGGCGGAAGGCGATCGACACCGGCCGTTGCGGCGAGGCGCCGGTCGTGCCGCCAGCTGCTGGCGCCGCGCCAGCGCCGCTGCCGAAATCATCGACGTAGACGAAGCCATAGTTGCCTATCCCCGCCAGGCTCATCAGCACATCCCGGGCTGGCGCATTGCGCAGGGTCATCGTCACCGGCGGGCCGCTCAAGTCCAGCTGGGTGGGATTGCGCAGCAACATCGTGCCCACGGCGATGTCACCCACCGGCGGTGCCACAGCCCGGGGGCGCAGCGGAGGCACGAAGGTCGGCTGAGGCAAGCGCCCAGGTTGGTTGCGATCCACCAGGCCCGTCTGCAGGCTGGCCTGGGCCGGGGCGTTGAAGGTGAGGATCAGATCGCGGCCATCAGCGCTCACCACGGGTCGTCCCAGGGCCAGGCCTGGCATCGGCGCGACCTCAAGCCGATAGCCGCTGCCGCTGCCCTGGATGCTCACGCTCCTGAGCCCCGCCTCCGGCAAGGCCACCTGCTGGGGACCCAGGCGCAGGCTGGTGGGCGCGGCCAGTTGCAGTTGTCCCAGCCAGGTGGCGCCGCGGGTGGTTTGCAGAACCTGGGGAGCGGCGCCGGTGTTGTGGATCACCACCTCCACCGCATCGGGCAATCGCCGCAGCTTCAGCTCCAAGGGACCTCCAGCCTGGGCCAGCCAGCCCGCTTGCCCCCTTGGCTCGGCGGCGGCGTTCATCTGGCTTGTCCCAGCCAGGCCGCTGGCCAGCAGCGGGGCTGGCAGCTCCGCCAGCGCCAGGGGGATCAGCAGTAGGGGTAAGGAGGAACGGAGGAAACCCACGCGAATCCGCTTTGCCGATAGTTGGACCGAGGGTATCGGGGAGCACCCTCGGCTGCCAGGGTGTCGGGACTGTCTGCGAAACGGCTACGCCTGCCCCGCAGCTGCTGGGCCGTCATCACGGCCGAACAGCGGATTGGGAGGTAACTCATCACTTGGCCGGCGCTGCTGAGCGTTGATGCTCACCCGGGCCGCGATTGCAGGTGAAGCCGCAATTTGCGTCGCCTCCGCTTCCTAAGATTAGCTGAATCCAGTCTGCAGAGCGGCGCGCGAGATCGTGCACTTGCGCTGTGGCGCTTCTCGCAACCGGGCCGGGGCTTTGCCTGGCCTTGCCATGCTGGTCGCCGCGCGGGCCGTACTTCTCTACCTCAGCCGCCCGAACCCAAGGGATGGGTTCCCGCCAGGGGAACCCTGAGCTCAGCCCCGCGGGGCCGGGCTGCCCGGTGGGGGCGGAGCGGCCTGGGCGGGGGCTGGCGCCGTGCCCGGCGGGCTGGCGGCGGCAGGCGCTCCGGACTGGGGCGGAGGCGTTGGCTTCTTGTTGTAGAGCAACAGTGACTGGCGCAGGTTCACCTGCGGCTGCAGCACCCGTCTCCCCGCTTTGAGGGCTTCAACGGGCAAGGGGTCAACCTGCAGGTTGAGGCTGTCTTGCCCCACCAGCACATCGAGCTTCTCGATGCGGCGCAGGAAGGCCACCAGATTCGGGTAAGGGCCTTGGGCCTGGAGCAGCAACTGGCGTCGCTCCAGACCCTCCAGGGCGAGGGGGTCGCTCGGCGGCGCGGCCTGCCCCGGTTGGCCTGGTGCCGGCTGCCCAGGTGCGGGTTGGCCGGGCTGGCCCGGCGCGGGCGGTTGTCCCGGCTGTCCCGGCTGGCTTGGCGGCGGGGCAACAGCCTGCGGTTCAAACAATCGCAGCGTGATACCTGTGGCCCTGGCTTCGCTCTCCAACTGGGCCAGGAAGGTGCCGACGTCGCGATTGCCGGCCAGCAGGTTGATCAACACCCCACGCTGACGCTGGGCCTGGTCGCGGTTCTCATCCAGCGTGCTCAGTTCCCGGCGCAGCAGCACCACCTCGCTCTGCAAGGCCTCCAGCACCGCCACCCGCTCCCGGTCCTTGTTGAGCTGAATCCCCATCGGCACCAGCACCGTGCCCGTCAGCAGCGCCGCGAGAGCCCCGCCAGCCACGATCGGCGCGAAGAACCAGATCCGCTGCAACACAGCGGCGGAAACCCGTTGGTTGCCGTCCTGCAAATTGGTCACAGCAGCCCCTCCGCCTGCAACCGCTGCAGCCGTCGTGCCATGCCATCGGCGCCGAGCTGCTGCAGGAGCAAGAGTTGACGCTGCGCGGGCAGCTGCGCGATCCCGCCGCTGATCTCAAACTTCACGAACGGGGCGGGTTTGTTGTCGTTGGCATTTTGGCTGGTGCTGCTGTTGGGGCGGTCCACCCGTTTGATCTGCAGGCTGTCCGCCGTCAGCAGCGGCGAACTGGCCAGGGACAGCTGCAGCGCGTTGATGCGGGAAAAGGCGTTGGGATCCTCAGCCTTGCCCTTCACCACCAACTGCCCCGGTTGTTGCACGTCCACGGTCTCCAGCTGAACTCCAGCGGGGGCCAACAGCTGCAAGGAGGTCAGCAAGCCGGAGGAGGTGGCCGTGTTGGTGATGCGATTCGCCACCGCTGTATTGGTGCTTTTCAGCCGATCAAGCTCCTGCCTTCGGCCGCTGACCTGGGCTTTGAGCGCATTGGCTTGCACCTCAATCGGCTCCAGGCCGGCGATCCGTTCCCGCACCTGGAGGCTGATCAGCCCAATCAGGCCAATGCCCCCCAACACAACCCCCACCATGGCGCTGCCCAGAATCAACCCGCGGCGCACCAGAACAGGCCGCTGCTTGAGCAGCCAGGAGAGCGAGGGTTGGCCGATCTCCCGGCGCCGCTCGCGCAGGAGGTCAAGAATCGTGCTTGTCATGGTGTGAGGTCTGCAACGGCAAGGCCCTGGAGCACAAGCGAGCCGAAGTCGCCATGGTCGAGCAACTCAGCCCCAACCGCCAGCCGGCTCTCCAGATCAATCTGCTCCTCCTCCGGCAGGGGCTCACAGAGCAGCAGGCGCAGGCTGTTCAAGGAGGGATCCTGGCGGCGGTAGAAGAGCACCGAGCGCTCGATCTCCGCCACCACAGCCCGGCTCTCGCGGGGAATGCGGCGCTCGAACACCGGCAGCCCTTCTCGCAGGAACATCAGCCGCACCTGTTCCGGATTGGAGTTGACCAGCACCACCAGCTGGTCGCCGCCGCCGTCAGCCAGCACCCCCTGCAGGGCCGCCAGCTGGCAGCTCTGGGCCGAAGCCAAACGCTCCAGCTGGGCGCCTGCGAAGTTGAACACCTCGATCCAGGCCTCCACCAACCGACGGGGGGTGAGGGCCACCAGGCTGCGGGCCTCGGTGCCGGGCAGATCGCACAGATCCAGGCAGGCCTCGGTGAGATCGAAGCTCAGGCCCAGATCAGGGTTGAGGCGACGCAGCTCCCGCTCGGGGTCGTCGGGATCGATGCCGCCCGGCCAGGCGATGACCCGGACCTCCGTCGCCTCAGGGGGTAGGGAGGCCATCACGTAGGCGTCCAGCAGTTTGTCACGCACGAGCAGATCTCCGAGCATGTCGCCCAACGGCTCGGGCTCAAGGGGCATGCCCCCACGGCAGGTGAGTGGTGGCAGGGGCGCCTCAAGGCTGAGGGGCTCTGGGCGGTCGCCGCGCAGCACCTGGCCTCGCAGGCCAGCATCGTTGAGCTCAACCAGGACGACGCGTGGAAACAGCTGAGCCTTGAGGGGACCAAGGCGCTCCAGCGGATTTTGGGCAATACCTGAGAATGTCACGGGTCTAATCGGTCCTGGATAGGGTAACGAGGTCAGTCAAGCCAGGGAAGGCCTGAGCCCACGGCATCCGCCAGGCTGCGCAGGCCGTGCCGGTTCAGTTGGTCGATCAGCCCGCTCAAGATGCGCGGCACCAGATCCGGACCCTCGTAAATCCAGCCGGTGTACACCTGGATCAGCGACGCACCCGCCGCCAGCCGCTCCCAGGCGCTGACGGGATCGTCGATGCCTCCCACGCCGATCAACGGCAGGGCCGGACCGGCCGTGGCGCGCAGCCGGCGCAGCACCTCCAGGGCTCGGCGCCGCAGCGGCCGGCCGCTGAGGCCGCCGGCCTCCTGGGCCAGGGTTGTGCCCGTGCCCGCAAGGCGTCGCTGCTCCAACCCCAGACGATCCAGACTGGTGTTCACGGCGATCACCCCGGCCAAACCCTCCTCATAGGCCAGGCGGGCGATCGCGTCGATGGCGTCGTCCTCGAGATCCGGGGCGATCTTCACCAGCAACGGCGGGCAGGCCGGCAGCCGCCGCAGCCGCTCCACCAGGCGCCGCAGCTGCGGTTCCTCCTGCAATTCCCGCAGTCCAGGGGTATTGGGCGAGCTGACGTTGATCACCGCATAGTCCGCCAGCGGCGCCAGCAGCTCCAGCGAGGCGGCGTAATCATCCGCGGCCTGCTCCAGCGCCGTGAGGCGCGACTTGCCGATGTTGATCCCCAGCACCGCCGGGCGTTGACCCGCCGGGGGCAACTGTTGCCGTTCCAGCGCGCGCCGCAGGGCGGCGGCGCCGGCGTTGTTGAAGCCCATGCGGTTCAGCGCCGCCCGCTCCGCCGCCAACCGGAACAGCCGCGGCCGTGGATTGCCCGGCTGGGCATGCCAGGTCACTGTTCCCATCTCCGCGAAGCCGAAACCGAACAGGTGCCAGAGGGCCGCGGCCACGCCGTTTTTGTCGAAGCCGGCGGCCAGGCCCAGGGGATTGGCGAAGCGGCAGCCGAACAACGACTGTTCCAGGCGTGAGTCCTGCAGCATCAGTTCGGCTCCCAGGCCCTGCAGCACTCCGCTGAGCAGCGGCCAACGGCGCCGCAGGGCCGCCTGGCCGAGGGCCGCCAGGCTCACCTGGGTGAGCTGCTCGGCATCGGTTCCCTCGTCTTGGTCGAGCAGCGGCCGAATGAAGCGCCGGTACAGGGCGCCGCTACCGCTGGAGAGCCCGGATCCGGGCGACGCAGGCTCATCAACCATGCTCACCTGGCATCCGTTCCTCCAATCCTCCCGCGCCACGCTCCAGCCGCCAACGTCCGTCGGCCAGAGGTTGCACCCGCCAGTCGCGCCAGGTCCAGGCGGCCTGGCGTTCCTCCAGGCGCCGCAGCGGCAGTTCCACCAACTGGGCGAGTTCCACCAGCGAGAGGCCGTAGCCGCCGGCCGCCAGCCGATCCGCCAGCTCCAGCCGGTTGAGCAGGCGGTTGAGCCCAGGGGGCGTCTCCGCAGCGCCCTGGTCAGCGCTTGCCAAGGCCGTGGCGGCATTTTGCTCCGATTTCCCCGGGGGCTTGTCGGTGCCCCCCTCGCGACCGGCGGCGCCAGCGTGGGCGGGGGCCGGCTCGGTGACGGGGCCGGAACCGCCCGAGGCCAGCCGTGGTGTCTGCCCCTGGGAGAAGGCCACGGCGATGGCGTCACAGCGGTCATTGTCGGGGTCGCCGCTGTGGCCGCGCACATGCACCAGCCGCAAACCCGGCAACCGCGCCGCCTCCAGCCGCTGCCAAAGATCCTGGTTGAGCACTGGCCCACCGGAGGCTGTGCGCCAGCCCCGCCGCTTCCAGCCGGCCAGCCAGGTCTGCAATCCGTCGATCAGATACCGGCTGTCGGTGCGGATCACGAGGTCGGGGTGGCGCGGCAGGTTGCGCAGCTCCGCGAACAGGGCCAGGGCCGCAGTCAACTCCATGCGGTTGTTGGTGGTGGCCGGATCGAACCCGCCGAGTTCTCGCGACTGGCCGTTCTCAAAGCGCAGCAGCGCGCCCCAGCCGCCGGGGCCCGGGTTGCCCCGGCAAGCTCCGTCGCAGGCCGCAGCCACCACCCGCACTGGCTGATCATCCATCGCCTGGTGCTTGCGCCCCTCGCTTGAATAAGACCCCATGACCGGCTCCCGCTGGGGCCGCGGCAGCGTGAACGTCACGAGAACTTACCTGGCGCTGGCCGCTCTGGCTCTCACTGGGGCCGGATTGGCGGCAGTCAGGCCTCCATTGGTTCAAGCGTCGGCCTTGTTTGAGAGCCGTCCCCTGGATGCCTCCCGGTTTGCGGTGCTGGCCCGGCCGGTGGGCACCACGGATTGGAACTTGCTGCTGCTGGAGCAGCTCCAGGCGCGGCCGTTGTGCTGGCAGACCCGCGGCGATGGTCTGATCGATCCCGCCTTGAATCGCTTCGATTACACCGGCATCTGCAACCGCTATCTCGACAGCAACGGCTACTCCCTGCGGGTTGGCGAGGAGGACCTGGCCAGCCGTTATCGGCTGCGGTTGCAACAGAACGGCTCCGAGCTGCTGCTGCAGGCCTTCTCCCCGGACCATCCCGCCGTGCTGGTGCTAGGACGCGGCCAGGTGCCGCTGCGCGATCGCGAGGGCTTCGTGGCCATCAGCCTTGAGCCTGGCTGGGAGTTACGCCGCCGCAGTTTCGGCGGGCAAAGCCTCAACCACGTGTACTTCTCCAGTGGTGCCAGCCTGGAGCAGCTGATTGCCCGAGGCAGCGCTGCCGCCGAGGGCCTGGCAACGGCCCATGGCAGCAACGTCAACAGCAGCGGTCGTGGCAATGGCGGGGCACCTTCCTCGGCGATCGGCAGCCGGCTCTCCCGGGCCCTCTCACCGTTGACGATGGAGGGACAAGCCCCAGCGAGTGGCCCCAGCTCGGAGCCGCCGCTGGCGCAGCCCGGCCGCACCATTGCCTTGCAGGTGATTCCCTTCCGGGAATGAGGCCGCCCTGGCCAGTGCCAGCGGTCAGTTCCACGGCCGACCCACCGAGTCTTCTCCAAACTTTCTCCAGCCCTTAAGATGCGTATGTGTGAGGAGTGCGGAATGCTCTTCTGGAGTCGAAACGAGGAAAGACGTCCAGAATCGTTCCACTTCAAGCCCTGCCTTCGGCGGGGTTTTTTTATGTCTATCCCTGCTGCATCCCAGGCGTCGCAGCTGGCCCGGCGGCTGGAGCCCACTGACGGTTCAACGTCCGGTCCCAAGGCCTGGCAACCCCGCGGCTGCCTGCTTAGCATTAGCGGCGTGAGGAGTGGAGAACGTCACTTCGGAGTCGAAACGAGGCAAGACGCCCGCAGCCGTTCTCACCTTCAGCCCTGCCTTCGGCGGGGCTTTTTTTTGTGATCTCAGCAGCGCTCTGGGAGCCGCCAGAGGGAGCCCCTGGCTGACCCCAGCGGCATGAATCCGGGCGGCCCCGTGCCACAAAAAAGCCGACCCCCGGGGATCGGCTTGTTGAGCGGCTGGCGAGGCGGCGGGGGAACAGGCCTGAGGCGAGCTGCCCCCTGCCAGCGCCAGCCCGGCCGGCTCACTTGATGGTGACTTTGCCGCCGGCCTCTTCGATCACCTTCTTGAGGGCTTCGGCGTCGGCCTTGTTCACGCCTTCCTTGACCGCCTTGGGTGCGGCCTCCACGAGGGCCTTGGCTTCGCCCAGTCCAAGGCCGGTGGCCTCGCGGACGGCCTTGAGCACCTTGATCTTGGCGGCGGCATCGAAGCTGTCGAGGATGACGTCGAATTCGGTCTGCTCCTCAACAGGCTCTGCGGCGGCGGCGGGGGCCGCGGCCATCACCACGCCGGCGGAGGCGGCGGCAGAGACGCCGAAGGCCTCTTCGATCTGCTTGACGAGCTCAGAGGCTTCCAGCAGCGAAAGGGTCTTCAGCTGTTCGAGGATTTTGTCGGTGGTAGCGGACATGGTTGGGAATACAGCAACAGATCAGGGATGGGAGGTCGCTCGCGACCGTGGCCAGTTGGAATGGCCAGGCAGAGCGTTGTGGGAAAACCACGTGGCGCCGGTTCAGCTCTCGCCGGATTCGGCGTGCTGGCGCAGGGCCCGGGCCAGGCCTGAGGGAACTTCGTTGATGCCGATGGCCAGCTTGGTGGCCACGCCATTGATCGCACCGGCGATCTGGGCCATGAGCACCTCCTTGGAGGGCAGATCCCCGATGGCCTTGATGTCGTTCTGCGAGAGGAGCTTGCCTTCGAAGAGGCCTCCTTTCGTTTCCGACTTCTTGGTGTCCTTCTGGAAGGACTGGATGGCCTTGACGGCACCGCCCACATCGCCCTGAACGAGGACGAAGGCGTTGGTGCCGCTGAGCAGGGATTCGAGTTCCGTCCAGGCCGGTTTGCCCTCGATGGCCCTTCGCATCAGGGTGTTTTTGGTCACCTTGCAGATGCCGTTCGCAGCCCGCAGGCGGCCGCGCAGATCCGACATCTCTTTGATGCTCAGGCCTTGGTAGTCGAGAACCACGGCCATTTCGGCGCTGTCGAGGAGCTGACGCAGCTCGTCGACGATCTGTTGCTTGCTCTCCAGGGTGCGGCCCATGGGTTTGTGGAACGGATCGGGGGAACAAGCCGGGACCGCGGCCGGAGAACATCCCTGTCGCCGCCGTCGGTGAAGACCGATGGAGGGGAAGGGGTGGAGGCCGCTGCTCGTTCCACGCCGATCGGCACCCGTTGGGGAGCTTGGAGGCGGAAACAATCGCGTGCACCTCGGCAGGATTTAAGATCTCAACCCTGGCGGAAAGCCGGATCGGGGAACACCTGCTGTCTCGGGTCGGGCGCGTGCCCGTTTCTGGCTGAAGCCAGATTGTTGACCTTACACCTGCGCCCGCACGACCGAGCCGCTCAGGGCAAGGCGCTGGAGCGGCCCAGATGACGACCCAGGCGTGCCCGCAGCAACTCCTGCCAGCGGCTGTAGGCGGCCGGGGTGAGATGCAGGCCATCGAGGCTGTACATCGGCTTGAGTCCCGTGGCATCGGAGAGCACGGCATCCACATCCAGGAAGTCGCCCGCGGCCACACCGGCGCGCAGGACCCGGTTGAGCCGGCGCACCCGCGCCACCATCGCGGCGCCGCAGCGGCTGGCCTCGCAGCTCAAGGTGGATTGCTGAATCACCCGCACCCGGCCCTGATCCGCCAGAAGTTGGCGAATCAGGGCGATGCGCTCCGCCACCGCCTGCTCGCGACCACCACGCAGCAGGTCGTTGATTCCCACCATCAGCAACACCAGCTGGGGCCGGCCAGCGCGCACCGGGCCGAGTCGAGCCAGCAGGTCGAGCGTGGTGTCACCGGAGCGGCCGGCATTGGTGAGCAGGGCGTCGGGAAAGCGGCGTTGCCAGTCGCCGGCGGCGGTGATCGAGTCGCCCAGGAAGGTGACCCGCAGCGGCCGACGCTCCCGCGCCGGGGCCGCATGCGGTTGACGGGGGGCCAATGGGGGTTGTTGGCCTGCGGGGGCGCCGGCCAAGGCCATCTCTGGTGCGGCGACGCCGATGGACGTCAGCGCAACAGTGGCGACGGCTGCGACGGTGCCCAAGGTGGTGCCCGCGACGGCTGCGACGGTGCCCACGGTGGTGCCCGCGGTGGCCGCGGCGACCAACAGCCGGGCGACGCCTGGAATGGACGCCGCCGCCCGGTGCGACCAGCGGCCGACGAACCCGGCTGACGCGGCGGCCTCCCAGGGCCCCATGTGCTGGATCAGGCCTCCTGCTTGAGCTCCTGCAGGGCGGTCACGTCGACCTGAACCGAGGGCCCCATGGTGGAGGTGATGTAGAGGGAACGCCAGTAGCGGCCCTTGGCGCCGCTGGGCTTGTTGCGGTCGATGGTTTCCTGCAGGGCCTTGAGGTTCTCCAGCAGCTTGTCGGCGGCGAAGCTGGCCTTGCCGAAGCGCACATGCACGATGCCGGTGCGGTCGGCGCGGAATTCGAGCTTGCCGGCCTTGAACTCGTTGATCGCGCCGGCCAGATCGGTGGTGACGGTGCCCGCCTTGGGGTTGGGCATCAGGCCGCGGGGACCCAACACCCGGCCTAGCTTCGCCACCTTGGGCATCATGTCCGGGGTGGCGATGAGCAGGTCGAAATCCATCGCGCCAGCGGCGATCTTCTCCACCAGATCCTCATCGCCGGAGAGGTCGGCACCGGCCGCCTTGGCCTCGGCCACCTTCTCCCCCCGGGCGATCACGGCGATGCGAATGGTTTGGCCGGTGCCATTGGGCAGGGCCACGGTCGTGCGCAGCTGCTGGTCGGTGTATTTGGGATCGATGCCGAGACGGGCGTGGGCCTCGATCGTTTCATCGAACTTGGCGTTGGCGTTGGCCCGGACCAGCTCCAGGGCCTCTATGGGCAGATAGGCGCGATCCTCAACCTTGGCGGCGAGGGCGGTGAAACGCTTGGAAAGTTTGGGCATGGTGGGAGTGGGGTGCAGGCGACCGCGACGGTCTCCCCCGGGAGGTGGATGGTGAACGTGAATGGGGAGGCGGGGCCGTCAGCACCACGGGGCGCGATGGAACGGCCTCAGTCGCGCACGGCGACGCCCATGTTGCGGGCGGTGCCTTCGATGATCCGCATCGCGGATTCGACGCTGCTGCAGTTGAGATCGGGCAGCTTGGTTTTGGCGATCTCCTCGAGCTGGGCGCGGCTGATGGCGCCGATCGAGCCCTTGGAGGAGGTGGCGGCGCCTTTCTCGATGCCGGCGGCTTTGGAGATCAGCACCGAGGCCGGCGGGGTCTTGGTGATGAAGGTGAAGCTGCGGTCTTCAAAGACCGAGATCTCCACCGGGATGACATAGCCAGCCTTGTCCTGGGTGCGGGCGTTGTACTCCTTGCAGAACGCCATGATGTTGACGCCATGCTGTCCGAGGGCGGGGCCTACGGGGGGAGCGGGATTGGCTTTGCCGGCGTTCAGGGCCAGCTTGATCACGGCTACGACTTTCTTGGCCATCGTCAGGGCGGAGGGAAGGGCTCCCGCAGGCGCAGGTCACCTCGGCGAGGGGCCTGGAGCGAGGGAGTCCGGATGGGAATCCCAGGGGAACAATCGACGACCGTACACCCGCGCGGACCCTGCCACTGCTGAAGCGTGTCCGCGACCACTGGCCCCGGCTACGGTTGCCCGGAGCTTGAACCATCAGCAGTCCTTGGCCGATGCTCCGTTCCATCCGCTGCGGCGCTGGGTGGAAGACCTGCGGCGATGGCTTGCCGCTGTGGCGAGCTGGTGCTGGCGGCCCGACACGATGCTTGCCTTCCTCATCGTGGCCCTTGCGTCGCTGCCGCTGCTGATGGTTGCGGCGATCTCTGGAGCCACGGAGGCCCAGATGGCACTGCGGGCTGGCGAGATCTCCAGCCTGGTCAGCGACATCCGCGCCTACTACGCCGACAATGTGGTCGCCCTCCTGCAGGCGGGCCAAGGGAAGGTTGTCATCACGGAGAACTACCACCTCGCGCATGGAGGCATCCCGATTCCGGCCTCCCTTTCCATCGAATCGGGAGCCCTGTTCGAGAACTCTCAGGGCGAGGGGCGGCTGACCTATGCATTCCTCTCCGATTACCCATTTTCCAACCGCAACAGTCGGCCCCTCGATGATTTTGAGCAGGCGGCATTGGCTGCCTTGCGCCGCGATCCCCAGCGCAGCAGGTACACCACGGTGGTGGGCGGTGGTCTGGGGCCGATGACCTACCGCCTGGCCACGCCCGTGTTGATGCGCCAGTCCTGCATCAGCTGCCATAACACCCATCCCGACTCGCCCAAGCGCGATTGGAAAGTCGGCGATATGCGTGGTATTCAGGAAGTGTCCGTTAGCGGCATGCAGTTGGATAGTCTCGGCCGCTTGAGCTCGCTGCTGGGCTATGTGGGGGTGGTGGGGGTGATTTCCGTGGCGGCCACCGGCGCATTTCAGCGGCAGAGCCGTCAGCTGCGGCGTGTCAATCACCAGCTGCAGGAGGCCAATCAGCGGGAGGCGGGGCTGTGTGTGCAGCTGTCGCAGCAACTGCAAGAACTAAAGATTTTTGGCAGCGTGGTCGATCATTCGATCATCAGCATCGCCATCGCTGACATGCATCAGTTTGATCTGCCCTTGATCTATGTGAATCGGGCCTTTACTGAGCTTACTGGTTATGGTAAAGAGCTTGCGATTGGTTATAACTGCCGCTTTCTCCAGGGGCCGGAAACGGATCGGCGTGAACTCGAGCGCATCCGTGCGGCGCTGCGCAGTGGCAGCGGCTACACGGGCGAACTGCTCAACTATCGCCAAGATGGCAGTCGCTTCTGGAATCGCCTCAGCCTCTATCCCGTGGGGGGAGGGCCAGGTGCTCCCGATTATTTCGTCGCCAACCAGGTCGATGTCACCAGCCTCAGGCAGCAGGCCGGTGTGCCGTTGGATCAGCTGCGCGCCCTTGAGGCGGACATCACCGCGGCCCAGCGGGCGCTGGAGGAGGCCAACCGTTTTGGCGCGGCTCTGAACGCCCATCGCCTCGATGGCCTGGGTCAGAGCGTGGCGGCAGAGGCGCTGTTGCGCACGGAGCAGCAGTCCCGAGCCGAATTAGATGGTTTGCTCTGCCGTATTGCCGACGCCCTGCAACAGCATCTCAGCCGGCCATGAACGAGCAACAGGGCATCCAGGCTCATTCCAGGCGCTACCTCATCGAGATGCTGCTGCGATTCTGGCTTGGCAGCAGCCTGTTGATTGCGAGTGTCCTGTTGTTGTTCAACCTGGCTCAGCGCCAACAGGACCTGATCCGGGAAGCGGAGCGTTTTGTCAGCTTGGTGCGCGCCAGTTGGCAAGCAGCCTTGCCCCGTTCCCAGCTCGACCACCTGCTGGATAACAGCCTTTATTCTCTGCGGCGGGAAAGATTCAATGGCCTGAATGGAGTGTTAATGCTTGATCGTCATGGCGTGATTAGCTATAGCAGTACGCCCGCGTGGAGGCAGTTGCGTATTGATGATCCCTGGATCAACTTCTCGGACACCCGTGATCATGACTTCCAGCGGCTGGTGCGCTGCTTTCGGGCGGATCGTCGTGATTGCCTCGCCATCCGCAGCCAGGACAACGGCTTCCACGCCGCGCGTTTCAGCGTCATCCGTCCAGTGGAACTCCATGCCCAGCCGCAGCTGAACCTGGATCGGCAACAGCTGCTGGTGGTCGTGAACGTCGACCCGGGGGTGGCGCTTGTGAGCCTGGTCGGGGACCTGCCGCTCACCCTGCTGCTGGCCAGTCTGCTGGCCGGCTTGCTCTGCCTGGTTTGCGGTTCGACCCTGCAAAAGCAGCTGATGCCGCGCCTGCGGGATGAAGCTCAGACGGATGGGCTGACCCGGCTGATGAACCGGACATTGTTCATGGAGCTGGCTAAGGATCTGCTGGCGGAGGCCGAGCAAGCTGGTGCGGATATGGTGTTTGCGATCTTGGATCTCGACCATTTCAAACGCATCAACGACACCTACGGCCACGTCTGCGGCGATGCTGCCCTGGCCGAGGTTGGCGAGCTGCTGGCCATCGTCAGTCGTCCAGAGGATCTGCTCTGTCGCTTTGGTGGCGAGGAGTTCGCCCTGCTGCTGAATGGCTCAAGGGAGGCTGGTGCCAAAGATTTGGAGCGGCTGAGGCTGCAACTGGAGATGACGAATCTTAACCATGCCGGCTACCGCATCCCCCTGCGGGCCAGCTTCGGTGCCGCCGCGAGTCGGGACTGTGGTTACAACCTCGACTATCTCTATACCTGTGCCGACCAAGCCCTCTATGCCGCCAAGCAGTCTGGCCGCAACAGGGTGGGGTGGAATCATGGCGAGCCAGCGAGCCGCCTGCCCCGCTGATCCCATGCAGCCCCCTGAGTTGCCCGCCGATGAACCCGCTCGCCTGGCGGAACTGTATGGATTCGGTATTCTCGATAGCCCCAGCGAGCCTGGATTCGATGAGATCAGCGAACTGGCCCGTAGCTTGGCGGGAACTGAGATTGCCATCATCACCCTGGTGGATGCTGATCGGCAGTGGTTCAAGAGTTGTGTGGGGCTGGCGCCGGGAGTGCGTGAAACACCGCGCCAGATTTCTTTTTGCGGCCATACCATCTTGCAGCGTGATCCCCTGATTGTTTCAGATACCTTGGAGGATCCACGCTTTGCCGATAATCCTCTTGTGAGTGGCGATCTGTGCTTGCGCTTCTATGCTGGTTTTCCATTGATCAGCACCAAGGGCTATGCCCTCGGCAGTCTCTGTGTCTGCAGCCGAGAGCCCCGCCAGTTGTCGCCGCAGCAGATTGGTTGTCTGCAGCGTCTTGCCTCACTCACAATGCAGCACCTTCAGCTTCTGCGCCAGCGCACTGGTCAGCCCCAGCCCAGTGGCTCGGCCAGTGAGCGGTTGCCGCCAGCGACTCGTCAGGGTCTTGCGTCCCTGGAGCAGCTGATTGGTCGCGATCAGATGATGCAGACCCTGGAGTTGTTGTTCGCGATCGAGGATGGCTGCCGTTTTTCACTGTTGCGCTGTTGTTTTCGCGATTACGAACGCGTCAACGCCACCCTCGGCGGGCTGGTGGCGGAGGAGTACATCAATGAGGGCGCCCGGCGGCTGCTGGCGGCATCGCCCCGCTCCGCCACGGCCGCGCGGTTTGGCGATGCCGAACTGGTGTTGCTCCTGCCCCACGATGCCGAAGCCGAGCAGGTGACCCAGCTGGCGGAACGCATTCTTGGCTTCTGCAATCAGTCATTTCGCCATGGCGCTCAGGCCCTGCCCATGGCCTTGGCGATTGGCATCGCCATCTGCGATCAAAGCTATGCCAATCCGGAAGCACTGCTGGCCGACACCAGCATGGCTGTTCGCTTAGCCCGCCGCAGCAGCTCCAGCCGTTACCGCTTTATCGATGTCGAGTCGCGGGTGATGGCCCGCGAGAGCTATCGGCTGGAATCGGAACTGCGCGAGGCGCTCGTTGCGAAACAACTGGAACCCTATCTGCAACCGATCGTCGATCTCACTTCAGGTGCAGCGATCGGCTTCGAGGCCCTGGCCCGTTGGCCTCGCGGCGAGGAGGTGCTGGAACCCAGCCAGATCCTCAGCCTGCTTGCCGAGGCGGGGCTCACCGGCGAGTTGGACCTGCTGATCATTGAGAAGAGCCTGGCTGCCTTGCCGCTGTTGGCCCGCCCCATCCCGCAGCGGCCGATGACGCTGAGCCTGAACCTTTCCGGCTTGTTGCTCGAGGATGATGACCTGCGGCGTCGGCTGCTGACCCTGCTCGATGACAATCCCCGGCCGCCGGGTTGGAGCGTGCAGATGGAACTGGTGGAGGATGTTTTCCGAGACGGTGGCCGAGATTTTGAACATTTTCTCCACGCCCTTGTCGAGCGCGGCATCGCGATCACCATCGACGATTTCGGCACCGGCTATTCGTCGCTCGCCCGCTTGGTCTCCATGCCGATCCAGGGGGCAAAGCTGGATCGGAGCTTTGTGCATGCGATCGACGCGGGAGGCGATTCGCACCGCACCCTGCTCCTGACCGTGATGACGATGATGCGGGATCTCCGTCTCGAGGTGACGGCCGAAGGGGTGGAAAGCGTCGATCAACGCAACTGGTTGCTGGCCCGAGGCGTGCAGCGGGCTCAGGGTTACCTGTTCCACAGGCCGATGCCGATCAGTGAGGCGATCGCCCTGCTGCAGCAGCTTGACTATCGCCCGGGTGCCATCCCGGTGGATCCTCGGCGTCTGCAGGCCCTACGCCAACGCCGGCGCCGCGGTTGGTCCCCCCTCTGGTGGGAGCGGCGCGGCGGTGGCCAGCGTTAACGACAGTCCGCTTTCCAGAAGCGCACGGCGCCATTGGTCGGGAAATAGCTCACCCGGGTGAGGCGACAGTTGGTCTCGCGGCCCTGGGCTTGGCCGCCGGGGGCTGATGAGAGGCTGACGCGGCCGGCCAGACAGGTGAAGACCGGTTGGCCGTACGGCGAATGGGCGACGGTGTGGTCCGAGCAGCGGGCCAGTTGGCTGAACTGGGGCCGGGCACCGGCGGGCCAGCCCTGGCGCTGATTGAGCCATTGCTGAAAGGCTCCGGGCAATGGCTCAAAGGGCAGGGCCCGGGCACCCGAGGGTGCGCCGGGCCCGAGCAGCAGCACGCCAGCAAGCCAGAGTCCAGGACCCATCGCGCGGGCAGGTGAGCTCACTTTTCGTCTTCGTCGTGGGCGAAACGGTTATAGAGGAAGTCGAGCGCCTGATTGCGCAGCTCGTAGTAGCGGGGATCCTCCATGATGTCCTCGCGGCTGCGGGGCCGGGGGAAATCGATGTCGAGGATCTCACCGATGCCGGCGGCAGGGCCGTTGGTCATCATCACCAGCCGATCGGCGAGGAACAGGGCCTCATCGATGTCGTGGGTGATCATCAGCACCGTGCACCTCTGGGTGTTCCAGATCTTGAGCAACTCCTCCTGAAGCTCCTCCTTGGTGATCGCGTCAAGCGCTCCGAAGGGTTCATCGAGGATCAGCACCTCTGGTCGGATGGCCAGGGCGCGGGCGATCGCCACCCGCTGCTTCATCCCGCCGGAGATCTGGGTGATTTTTTTGTCGGCGGCGGCGGTCAAGCCCACCATCTCGAGGTGCTCCTGGGTAATCTCCCGTTTTTCGTGTTCGGGGAGATTCGGCTTCACCGAATCAATGCCCAGGTAGACGTTCTCATAGGCCGTCATCCAGGGCAGCAGGGCATAGCCCTGGAACACCACCATGCGATCGGGGCCAGGCTTTGCGATCGGCTTGCCGTTGAGCAGCACCTGGCCGGAGCTGGGTTTGGCGAAGCCGGACACCATGTTCAGCAGGGTGCTCTTGCCACAGCCGGAGTGGCCGATCACGCAGACGAATTCACTCTGGTTGACCGTGAAATCGATGTTCTCCAGCACCGGATAGGGGCCGGTGGGAGTTGGGTAGACCTTACCCAGCTGGTCAAAGCGCAGCAGCGGGGTGGCCCCCGCCGCGGCGGGGGACGCACTGGGTTGTTGCAGGACGGATGCAGTCATGAAAGGGCCTCACTGGTGGGTTTGTGAGTTCAAGCCGCCAGGGGGCGGGGAACACCGAGGGGGATTTCGGCGACGCTGAAGTCGCGGTGCACGCTGACGTTGTTGAGATAGCCGATCGGGTCGTTGCCATCGAAGGGGCGGCCGTCGAACAATTCGATGGCGCCGCGTTGATAGCTCACATCCTCAAAGCCCAGCTCCCGCGCCGCCGTGCTGAACACGCTGATGTTGCAGATCCGCTCCAGGATCTCCACGTAGTTGCGCGGGAAGGGAATCTCTGCCCAGCGGGCCAGCTGGGTGAGAATCCACAGATGTTCCGTGCGGCTGGGGCGGTTGACTCCAGGGCCGAAAAACAGGTGATGGGGTTCGCCCTGCTCGCTGCTGGTCATCGGACCGTGGGAGCCTTGGTCCACCTTGGAGCCGGTGCTGAAGTGGATCAGCTCCGGCTTGATGCCGAGGTAGCGGCGATCGCTGAGCAGTTCGGCCATCTCGGGCCAGTTGTTGGAGTCTGAGCAGAAACGGCAGGCCTCCAGCAATGCCTTGGTGAGGGCAATGTGGGAGTTGGGATAGGTCATGGCCCAGTCCTCGCGGACACCCAGCACCTTGCCGGGATGGCCATTCCAGATCTCAAGGTCGCCGGCGATCGGCACGCCATGGCCGTCCCGGGAGGCGCGCAGGTTCCACGGTTCGCCGCAGCAGTAGCCATCGATCGAGCCGTCCTTGAGGTCGGCCAGCATCTGGGCGGGAGGTATCGACTGAAGATGCACATCCTTTTCAGGGTCGATCCCGCTGGCGGCCAGCCAGTAGCGCAACAGCAAATTGTGCATCGAGGCTGGATGCACGATGCCGAGGGTGTGGGGCTCGCGGTCGTGGCTGTGCAGCCAGTTGCGATAGTCCTCAATGCTGTGAACACCCTGCTCAGACAAGCGTTTGGCCAGGGTGACCTCATTGCCGTTGCGGCTGATTGTGAGCGCCGTGACGATCGGGGTGGGTGCATCGCCGTGGCCGCCGGCGGTCATCCAGACGGGCATGCCGGAGGGCATCAGCGCCGCATCGAGCGTGCGGTCCATGAAACCATCGGTGACACCACGCCAGCTGGTTTCCCGTACGAGGGTGATCTCATCGAGGCCGTGCTTGCTGAAGAAGCCCTTGGCCTCGGCGATCGCCAGGGGCGCACAGGCGGTGAGAGGGATGAAGCCCAGGTCGAGATTCACCTTCTCCAGCCCATGCTTGGCGAGCACCTTGTGGGGCTTGGCCTGCCATTGCTTCACCCGCTTCTGGCGGTTGAGGAAGTAGATGATCTCGGAGCGCAGGCTGTAGTAACTGGGGTGGTGTACCACGGTCATGCGCTGGCGCGGCCGGGGAATATCCACCTCGAGGATGTTGCCGATCTTGGAGCCGGGACCGTTGGTGAGGCAGACGATGCGATCGGAAAGCAGCACGGCCTCATCCACATCATGGGTGACCATGACGGCGGTGAGCTGGTGCTCATTGCAGATCTGCATGAGCTTTTCCTGCAGATTGCCGCGGCTCAGGGCGTCGAGGGCCCCGAACGGTTCATCGAGTAAAAGCAGCTTCGGCTTGATCGCCAGGGCACGGGCGATCGCCACCCGCTGGCGCATGCCGCCGGAGAGTTCATGGGGCCGCTTGTGGCCGGCATGGCCGAGGCCAACCATATCGATGTGCTCTTGAATCAGCGCCGTGCGTTCAGCTTTGGGGAGGCCTGGCAAGACCTCATCGATGGCGAGGGCGATGTTCTGCTCAACGGTGAGCCAGGGCAACAAAGAGTAGTTCTGGAAAACCACCATTTTGTCCGGACCAGGCCGCTTCACCGTTTCGCCATCGATGAGCACGGTGCCGCCGGTGGGCAGATCGAGCCCGGCGATCATGTTCAGCAAGGTGCTCTTGCCGCAGCCGGAGTGGCCGATCAAGGAGATGAACTCTCCTTTGTGGATCTCCAGTTCGATCCCTTTCAGCGCCAGGTAGTTGCCACCGCCGCTGAGCGGAAAGTTCTTCTCGAGATCCTGAACGTCGACAAGTGTCGTGGATGTCATTTTACTTCAAGGCAATGGATTCAAGGACTGAGGTTGAGGGCCCACCAGCTGAACCCCACCACCAGGCCGCTCATCAATACGAAACGAACGACGAGGAAGGAGACAAGATTCTGGCGTCGCGTCAGCGTGCGATCGAAAGAATCGAAGCGGGCCTTCAGGGAGCTCAGTAAGGAAGGGAGGGGGGAAGTCTGCATGGAGAGCTGGCGATAGAACAGATCAAACTCGAGCCGACGAAGTCACTGGCTTGCCGAAAGACGCTTTTGCAGCCAGACCATGAAGCGATCGAGAATCAGGCCGATGGCGCCGATCCAGATCACACCCAAAACGATGTCGGAAACGTAGCTGTTCTGATAGGCATCCCAGATGAAGAAGCCGATGCCAGGGGTGCCGGGCATCACGATCTCGGCGGCGATGATCGCCAGCCAGGCCAGACCGATCGAGATGCGCAGGCCGGTAAAGATATACGGCAGGGTGGAGGGGAACAGGATCTTGGTGAAAAAGCGGCCGCTGGACATCTGCAGCACCAAGGCCACGTTGCGGTAGTCCTGAGGGATCTGGCGCACCCCCTCGGCGGTGTTGATCAGGATCGGCCAGATCGAGGTGATGAAGATCACGAAGATGGCGGCTGGCTGGTTGTTCTGGAACAGCACCAGGGCGATCGGCACCCAGGCCAGTGGCGCCACCATGCGCAGGAACTGGAACAGGGGATCGAAGGCACGGTCAAGGGCTTTGTTGAGCCCCACGGCGATGCCCACGCTGATGCCAACGACAGCAGCGATGGAATAGCCCAGCGCCACCCGGCTCAAACTGCTCCACGCGTGTCGGGCCAGCCCTACATCAAGGCCGCCGCGATCGAAGAAGGGATAGATCAGCAGTTCGCGGGTGCGCTCCTCGGTGAACAGGCTGAGGGGCCCTGCCAACTTGGTGAAGCCGAGGCTGGCGCTGAGCTGCCAGAACAACAGGAAGCCGCCGATCCCGAAGATGGGCGGAAAGATCAACTTGCTGTTGTTTTTCCACCATAACGCCAAGCCGGTGGGAGGCTTTCGGTCCCGGCTGGCGGTGGAGGTGCTGCTGGTCGTCATGAAACTGTTCCTGGAGGGGGAAGAGAAGGAGGCGAGTCAGAAGGGAGGGAAAAGACCAGGCGATGAAGCCATCCGTGAAGGGCCCGCCGCCGGCCTGGAGGGTGGCGGGCCCGGGCGATCACTTCTTGATCTTCAGCGAATCGAGGTAGGCCTGGGGATTCGCCGGGTCATAGGTGATGCCATCGAAGAAGGTTTCCTTGCCGCGGCTGGAGCTGCTGGGAATATCCTTGGCCGGTACGCCCAGCTCGGTGGCGGCCTGCTTCCAGAGATCTTCGCGGGTCACCTTGTCGTTGATCGCCTTGGCCTGGGCCACGGTGTCAACAGTGCCCGGGAAGAACTTCCAGCGGATCGACTCCACCAAGAACCATTGGGTGAGGCTCTTGTAGGGGTAGGAGATGTTGCCGCGATCGCTGTTCCAGTACAGCGGCCCCATGTCAGGCTTCGTTTGGGGCACAGCATCGGCGCCGATTTTGTACTGGCCCTTGAGCGCTTCCTGCAACACGCTCACAGGAACGTTGAACCACTTGCGCGAGCTGAGGATCTTGGCGGCCTCATCCTTGTTCTCGGGTTTGTCGAGCCACATCTGGGCTTCGATCAGCCCTTTAAGCAGGGCCACGGCAGCTTTGGGATTGTTGTCCACCCAATCGGCCCGCACAGCCAAATACTCTTCCGGGTGGGATTTCCAAACCTGGGCGGTGGTGGCGGCGAGGTAACCGATGTTGTCCCTGCTGATGCGTGACGGCCAGGGATCACCGGTGGAGAAGGCCTCCATCGTGCCGTTCTTCATGCCCTGCAGGGTTTCCGGAGCGGGAACCTTGAGCAGCTCCACGGCTTTGTCGGGATCGATGCCATTGCCCGCCAGCCAGTAGCGAATCCAGATCTCCTGGTTGGCCTTGGGGAAGGTGTAGGCGGCGCGGAACTTGCGGCCTTCCTTCTGGTTGAACTTCTCAAAGAACCCAGGCGAGCTCTTGGCCAGATTGAGGCTCAGGTTGCCATCCTTCACCGAATTCGAGGCGGCGAAGCCATTCCCCTGGCTCATCAGCATGGCCAAGATGTACATCGGCACCTTCTTGCCGTTGGTGATGGCGCCTTCGCTGATCATCTGAGGCATCGGCAGCTGCCACTGACCACCATCGATGCCGCCCCCGGCTGAACCCAGCACCACGTTGTCCCGGGCGGAGCCCCAGTTGGCCTGCTTGGAGAGATTCACCTCCAGGCCATGCTTGGCGAAGAAACCCTTCTCAACGCCAATCACCAGCGGTGCAGCCTCCAGAATGGGGATAAAGCCCAGGCTGATGACTTGGGTTTCGAGGTTGGTGTTTTTGGCGACGGGTATAGGGGTATAGCTACTGCCCGGCGGATTCCCCAGGCAACCGGTCAGCATCACGGTGCTGATCACGGTGCCGCTGAGGAGAGCAAGGAAACGACGACGCTTGGCCATGGGAGGGGTGTTGGGAAGTGGGAAGGCAGATTGAGCGGTGCACTCAGATCGCAGTACTGGGCTGAAAGGACAATCAGCGCCAGCGGCAAAAGGGAACAACCATGGCCGCACCCTGGAGACCTGATGTTGAGCCTGAACCTGTTATGGCTTGCGGCTGCAGGCTCTGGACTTCGGATCGAAGCGGCAAGCCGCTCAGCTGTCTGGGTAACCCGGACCGCTGCCGACAAAGTTAGGAACGAGGATTGTTGGCTGGGTCGGAGAACGGAAGGGAGATGACATCACCTCGATAAGCGCTGGTGATCGAATCCGGACTGCTGCGGCCTCACACGGTTGGCTTTCATCAACTTGGTGGTTTTGCGCCATATCCACTGCTCAGGATCTGGTTGGGCTGCGCTGCAGCAAGGGCAGCGCTTCCCGGATCATCAGCTCATCGCTGCCCTCCTTGATCAGATAACCCTGCTGTCTGTAAAGCGACAGGGCCTTGGTGACCGTGACCCGCGTGAGTCCGGAAATCTCGGCGAGGTTGCGGTGGGTCAGATTCATGTCCTGCAGGGATAGGCTGACGCCACGGCTGCTGACACGACCGAAGCGTTCGCCAAACCACAGCAGTAACTGGTAGAGCCTTAGCTCCGCAGGGCGGCTGCGGGTGAGGCCGAGCATGGTTGCCGTTTGCAGACATTGATTGAGCAGGAAACTTTCGCGCTCCGCATCGTTCGGTTCCTCCTCCTGCACCGTGGCGTCCGACAGACTGAGCAGCTGCAGAGGCGACAGGGTGATCAAACTTGGAATCACCAAATCGCCCGGGCCCCACAAGGCCAACGTGCAGGATTCAGCCTGCTCATTCACGGTGACCATGCGCAAGTAGCCATCTTCCACGCGCCAGCTCAAATTGCAGGGCATCGAGGCGCCTGGTTGCAGGCTGAGGTGGAGTTGGCGCGCTGTCATGATCGTTGGCATGGCTGAAAAGATAGGGACGTCCAGAGCGACTTTGGTCAGCCGCGTCGGCCGAGGCCATGCAGCGGCTGACCAGCACAATGTTGAGCCAGTTCGATGCGGCGTCGGTCAATCAGCTGCGGAGAGAAGGGTCGCTGATGGTGGCGATCTGTTGCTCTGATCACTGTGGTGGATGTCTGCGGATTGGTCGCATCGTTGTTGTCTCTACAACCGCCTGGGGTGGGCCAATGTCCAACAACCCTCGCCTGCGCTTGCTTTAGTAAGGATTCCTGGAGACCTGGGTCTGCGGCGCTTCCACTCCGCAGACCTTTTCTCTCTTGCCAACCCCGGCCAACCAGATCAGCCAGCCATGCCTCCAACAACTGTTGATCGATCCATAAGGTTGGTTGCCGTGCTGGCTCCAGGCAGCACGGCAGGGCTCCCGAGTGGAGATTGTGGCTTAGTCGCTACCGCGAGCCAGCGACTCTGTGACGGGCTGTTCAAAGCTGGCAGGCTGTACATGGAGACGCGGAAAGCTGGTGGATCATTGTCTTCCCCGATTAGGGCAAAGAATTCCGTTGCACGGCAACTATCATCTCTTGGGCGCCTAAGGGTGCCTACGTTGTTGGAGCAGAGACGGAGATGGCTCAGCACTGGCTAGCCAGTGTCTAGGTATCACTTCGATTTGAGGAAGGGCGAGGACTGCGGCCGCTGGTAAGGAATCAAGGCTTTTAATGCTAGGAGTCATGACTGGGCCATGGGTGGCTCCATGCTTGGCCTTTGCAATCGCGCCGATCAGCAGTCCTGATTGTCCTTTGCACCCAATCTGATCCGCTTGTTTCTAGAAGAGTCGCCTGGCGGCCATCAGTGTCACCGTCCCAGGCTGGCGTCCCAGCAGGGCTTGCAGTTGCTCGCGCCCCAGCCCGAGTGCTCGCCGAAGCCGCTCTGCTACGGCAGCCGACCGCAGCGACGATCTCCCGCCATCAAATTGTGAGGGTTGTTGCCTCTGGCCGGACGGTGGCGAACGATGCCTCCCCCTATGCGGGACGCTGGGTGGCCCTGGCCACCCGTCACGGCAAGGAACGGGTGATCGGGCGCGCCTTGCGCCATGGCCTGGGAGCCCAGTTGCGCCACCTCCGCGAGATTGACACGGACCAGCTGGGCAGCTTCTGCGGTCGCGTGTCGCGAACGCTCACTCCCTTGGATGCTTGCCGCGCCAAGGCCGCGCTGGCCCTGACGCACTCCGGCCTGTCGCTGGCGATCGCCAGCGAGGGCAGCTTCGGTCCCCATCCCGCTGTGCCATTTCTGCCCGCAGGTCTCGAGTGCATGGTGTTTCTCGACGCCGAGCGGGGTCTCACCATCAGCGAGGAACTGCTGGCCCGCCGCACCAACTTTTCCCACCGCTGGCTCACGGAGGCCGACGCCTTGGCCAGCGCCTGGCCCGACGACCTGCTGGCCTGGTTGGCTGCCGTGGGCTTCCCCGGCCATGGCCTGCTGGTGCGCCCCGGAGGAACCCAGGAGCGCTTGCCGGCCGTGGCCAAGGGCATCCAGACGTTGCCGGACCTGCGACAAGCGATGCGTACCGCTGTCGTCGCCGGGGATGGCCGGGTGCTGCTCGAAACCGACATGCGCGCCCATCGCAATCCCACCCGCATGGCCAGCATCCGCCAACTCAGCTTCCGCCTGGTGCGGCGTCTGGGACGGTTGTGTCCGGCCTGCGCGGCGCCGGGCTGGGGGCTGGTGGGCAGCGAGCCTGGCCTGCCCTGCGGTTGGTGTGGCACCCCGACCGAACGCACGCAATGGGAGCTCTTCGGTTGCATGCGTTGCGGAGAGCGCCAGCGGCTGCCGCGGTCCGATGGCCTGCGGCAGGCCGACCCCGGCCAGTGCCCCCGCTGCAATCCCTGAGCGTTCAGGCCGCCAGGTAGGCCTCCACCCCGAACGACTGGTCGCGCACCGCCGCCACGGCCCGGCGTTCGATGCCGCGGGCGGTGTCGCGGGTCACCCCCATCTGGCGTGCCACGGCGCTGAGGCTCATCGGTTCGGGGCGCTGGATGCCGTAGCGCAGGCGCAGCAGCTCGGATTCCGGGTCGGGCAGCGCGCCCAGCAGCGCCTCCAGGTCCTCCCGCAGCGACCGCACAGCGAGCCGATCATCGGGCGAGAGGCTTTCGCAGCGCACCTTGTCCATCAGGTTGCCGTCGCTTTCGCCAAGCGGCGTGGCGTCGAGGCTGAGCGGTTGCTGGGCCCGGAACAGCAGCTCCCGGATGTCCAGCGGCTTGAGGCCGGTGGCCTCCGCCAGATCCTCCAGGCTGGGGGGGCGCCCCAGGCGCTGCTGCAGCTCCTGCTGGGCGCGGCGCAGTTTGCCGAGGTTTTCATTCACCTGGGCCGGCAGCCGGATCGTGCGGCTGCGATCGGTGATGGCGCGGCTGATGCCCTCGCGGATCCACCAGGAGGCAGAGGTGGAGAAGCGGTAGCCGCGGCTGGGGTCGAAGCGATCCACCGCGCGGATCAGGCCGAGATTGCCCTCCTGGATCAGGTCCTCCAGCTCCAGTTGGCTGTGGATGTATTTGCGAGCAATCGTGACCACCAACCGCAGGTTGGCGGCCACCATGCGCTCCCGTGAGCGCTGGCCCTGGCGCAAGCGGCGGCGCAGGGCCGCCGGCGTGAGCTTGACCGCCGCGGCCCAGGCTTCGAGGCTTGGCGGAGCGCCGCCGCTGCGCAGGGTGAGTTCCTCGGCGGCCTCCTCCAGGCGGCGCAAATCCTGAACGGCACGGCCCAGGGTGATCTCCTCCTCGGGCCGCAGCAGGGGAATGCGGCCAATGGCGCGCAGGTGCAGGCTCAGTGCGTCAGAGCTTCCGGAGAAAAGCTTGGTTGGCGCAGGCATCGGCTCGGTGAGGGGTCGATTGAGCGCGCAACGTTAATGAATTTCTTCAGGAGCGGGGCTAGCGCTGGCGGCCGCAATCAGCAGAGCTGCCAATGGCCTTGATCAGCCGAACTGATTGCCCCCAAACGGGGACAGCTTCCCTGCCCATCCGGAGCGGTTCTGGTAAGTCTGTGCGGTTCGTTAGGGCAAAAGCGATTGGATTGGGGCGATGTTTCAGGCTTCGCAAACCTGCAATCCAGGCGGCCTCGGCAGCGCCATGGCCTGACCGACGTCGACCCTGCCCTCCAGGCTTGCCCTACGGCTGCGGCTCCGCTGCCGAGCGGTTGCTGGCCACGATGGTGGCAGCGCCTAGGAGTTGGGGCTGTCCGCCGCTCCTGAGGCCAGGAAGCGGCCCAGCAACAGCCCCATCAGCACCGTGAGATAAAGGGTGCTGGACACGCTCAGCAAAATCGCGAACCGTTCCCCCAGGGCATTGGTGGGCAGGATGTCGCCATAGCCCAGGCCCCCGATCGTGATGAAGCTGAAGTAGGTGAGCCGGTCCATCACCAGCTCGTGGCCGCTGCCATGGACCACGGAGAAACTGCCGGGCTGCAGCACCTGCGTCGCCGTCGCCACAACGCCGCCGGTCAGGCCCAGCAGCAGATAGCCGGCCGCCGCTCCCGCCAGCACCTCCAGATTCACCCGCGGCACCCGGGCCAGCAGGTTCACCAAGCGCAGGGAGCTGGTCAGGAAGAACAACGCCATGGAGCACAACACCAACAGCCGCAGGGCCGGATTGGGCCAGGCATTGGTCGGCACCGGAACCCAGCAACCCAGGCTGCTCAGCGCCGCGATGCCGCGGTACAACATCAGCCGCAGCCCCGCATGCCGGTCCAGGGAGATGCGGGGAAGCGTGCGCAGCACCTGAACGCTCAGCAGCGTGATCATCGTCGCCAGCAGCGCCCGTCCGCCCAGGTCACCCTTGGCGGTGAGCGGCAGCAGCAGGATGGGCAACAGGCAGGCCACCAACAGGGGGACAAACTGCCGCTCCAAGGCGATCAGCCGGGCGCGATCGTGGCGCTGGCCCTGACGCGAATCGGCGGGCTTTGGCGGGGGGTGGCTCACGCCGAAGAGCGAGGGGGGGCTCGCCGCCGCCTCAGTACTGGGGGACGCTGGGATCCACCTCCTGGCTCCAGGCGTTGATGCCGCCGCTCACATTCACGCCGTTGATGCCGTGGCGCGCCAGGGCGATCAAGGCTTTGGCCGAACGCCCCCCCATCTTGCAGTGCACATAAAGGGTTTTGCCCGCGGCGAGGCGCCGCACCTCCTCCACCGCTTCGCCGCTCTCAATGCGGTCCAACGGGATCAAGGTGGCTCCTGGGATCGCGGCGATCTCCGCCTCGGGCGGATTGCGCACATCAAGCAGCACCAGCTCGCCGCTGCCGCGATCGAGCAGATCCTTGAGTTCCCGCACGCTGATGCTGTCCACGCTGCCGCTTTCCTCCTGGCCCGGGGCGGTGCCACCCACCCCGCAGAACTCCTGATAGTCAATCAGAGCTTCGATCACGGGGCGTTCTGGGTTCGGCCGCAGCTTGAGTTCGCGGAAGCTCATCTTCAACGCGTCGAACAACAGCAGCCGGCCGCTGAGGCTGGTGCCGATGCCGGTGAGGATCTTCACGGCCTCGGTGGCCTGGATCAGGCCGATCAGGCCCGGCAGCACGCCGACAACACCGCCTTCAGCGCAGGAGGGCACCATGCCGGGCGGCGGCGGCTCCGGGAACAGATCGCGGTAGTTCGGGCTGCTGGCATCAAGGTTGAACACCGTGGCCTGGCCCTCGAACCGGAAGATCGAGCCGTACACGTTCGGCTTGCCCAGCAGCACGCAGGCGTCGTTGACCAGGTAGCGGGTGGGGAAGTTGTCGGTGCCGTCGCAGACGATGTCGTACGGGGCGATGATCTCCAGGGCGTTGGCGCTGGTGAGGGCGGTCTCGTAGAGATCCACCTGGCAGTGGGGGTTGATCTCCTGGATGCGGGCCTTGGCCGATTCGATCTTGGGCTTGCCGATCCAGCTGGTGCCATGGATCACCTGGCGCTGCAGATTGCTGGCGTCCACCACGTCGAAATCGACGATGCCCAGCCGGCCCACCCCCGCGGCTGCCAGATAGAGCAGCAACGGCGAGCCGAGGCCGCCCGTGCCGACGCACAGCACCGAAGCCGCCTTGAGCCGCTTCTGCCCCTCCATTCCCACCTCCGGCAGGATCAGGTGACGGGAGAAACGGGCCACCTCATCGGGGCTGAGCTGAACGCCGCTGGTGTCGGGAGGAAGCATCGGGAAGACGGGGGAACGGCGCTGGGGCCATCGGTGACCCGGGCGCCAACCTCCATTCTCCACATCGCCCCGGGGCGATCGAGTCGCTGCGGTTGCATCAGCCTGAAGCTTGGGTTTCGGCCGCCAGCAGCGGTTCCCAGGGCAGCCGCTGCGGGGGCAGTCCTGGATCGTCCAACCACCAGCAGGCCAGGCCATCCAGCCCCAGGATCAGCATCAACGACGGTAGCGGCGTCAGCTGGCGATCGGTGGCCGAGGGGATCGCCAGGCCGTCGGGATGGCTGTGGGCCGCGCCGAGCACCTCAAGGCCCTGGCCGCGGGCCCACACCTGGGCCTGCAGCTGTTCGCGGGGATCGAGGGCGAATCGGCGGCGACGTTCGCTGGCCGGTTGCCAGGCGTTGCGGCAGGGCCAGATCCGCTCAAGCCACCAGATCTCGAGATCCCGCCGCCCCAGCAGCAAGGCGCAACCCTCTTCGGGAGCCGCCGCCCGCAGCACCGCTTCCAGCTCGGTCAGGGCGCCGGCATTGAGGCGAATCTGCTCTGGCGCCGATGGGAACACCTCTGTACCTTAGGGCGCATCTCTTTATCGAGACCTCACCAATGTCCGAGACCAGCACCGAGGAACGGCAGGATTTCGTCAGCGCCAGCACCGAGCCGGCCACCCCGGGTGCCGATCTGATGGAACGCTTCCAGGGGATCGTGAGCGTTGCCAATGAGACCCTGGACAAGGTGGATTGGAGCCAGATCGGCCGCGTCGCCAAGGCCACGGGCATCATCCTGGCCGTGATCGTGGCCCAGATCCTGATCAAGGGCGTGATCGATACCATCAACTTGCTGCCGCTCGTGCCTGGCCTGCTGGAACTGCTCGGCCTTGTGGTGGTGGGCAAATGGAGCTGGGACAACCTCGCCACGGGCGAGAAGCGTCAGGTGGTGTTCGATCGCCTGCAGACCCTGCGCAAGGAATACATCGGCTGAGTTCCAGTCCCGGTGGGCCGAAGGCCCGCCTTGCCGTTGCCCCGGTTCGCCCCTGCTTGGGCGGCCGGGGTTTTTTGTTGACGCGCCGCTGGAGGCAGCCCCGTGGTCGCGGTAACGTCCTGCCGGCGGTGAGGCCCCGCTGGTCGCGCTGTTGTTGGAGCGCTGGGCTGGGATTGAGGGGCAAGGTTGCTGATCAGGTCGGCAGCTGGGCCAGCAGCTCCCTGATCAGATCCTGGCTGCGTTGGCGGTAGCCGCCGCCAAACAGGTTGGCGTGATTGAGCAGGTGGTACAGGTTGTAGAGGTCCACGCGGTGGAGATGGTCGCTGGGCAACGGCCAGGCCTCTGCGTAGCCGGCGAAGAACGCCGCCGGGAAGCCGCCGAACAGGCGCGCCATCGCCAGATCCACCTCCCGGTCGCCGCGATACACGGCCGGGTCGAACACCGTGGCCCCGCCGCCGCGCAACAGGGCGCCATTGCCGCTCCAGAGATCACCATGCACCAGCACCGGTTCGGGGTGATGGCCGCTGAACCAGCGCGGCAGCCGCTCCAACAACTCCGCGGCGCCGGCCAGGGAGGTGCCGCGGCGGGCCAGCCGCTCCAGTTGGGGTGCCAGGCGCCGCTCGCGGAAGAAGCGCCCCCAGTCCTCGCCCCAGGCATTCGGCTGGGGGGTGGAGCCGATCACGTTGTCGCGCCACCAGCCGTGAAACCCCGCGGGGCGATCTCCCGGCATCAGCTCCCTGCCGAGGCTGCCGCGGTGCATGGCCGCCAGGGAGGCCCCGAAACGGCGCCAGGCCGCTGGATCGCCGTCGGAACGGAGTTCCAGCCAGGGCAACAGCAAGACGGCCTGGTCGTCCACCGCGCCCAGGGCCAGGGGCTGGGGCACCTGGAGCGGCGTGCCGCTCGCCACCTCAGGGCTGAAGCTGGCCGCGGCCAGGGCCGCCAGGCCATCGGCCTCGGCCTCCAGCAAGGCTTGATCAGCCCGGGCGCAACTCTTGGCGAACAGCGACTCGCCCCCTTCCAGCTCCAGCCGCCAGGTCGCGTGGATGCTGCCCCCTCCCACCGAGGCGCGACGCCGCAACTGGTGGCCGGTGCGCGCGCGGATCCAGTCCGCCAGGGCCGCGTCAGTGGGGCTGGGCATGGCTGGAGTGGCAAAGCCGGGTCGCGCGCTTGCGCCTGGGGCATGGAGCGTCGTTCAACCGACTGTTTTCTGTCTTAAGGGGGTTGGATCGCAACTTGGCCACTTGACATGTGTCAGCCGATGATGAGCGGGAGGAGTTGGCTAGCGCCTCTCGATGCATCGGTCCAACAGGCAAGACGCGTAAAGATGTCCGGAGTCCAGTTGGGTGCAAATGGTTCTCCAGCTGGCTATTCGGGCATAACTTTTGTGGAACATTTCCGCGGACTGCCTTGAATCCTTCGCGAGGTACAACCGGCCCCCCGCCGCTGCGACCTCCTGATCCAGCTGATTCAAAGTATCGAAGAGCCCCGGCACGGCCGCCGGCACATCGGCCGCCAGGGTCCAGCCTGGGATCGGGAAGGACAGCGGCGCCGGGTTGCTGGGCCCAAAGCGTTTGAGCACCGTGAGGAAGCTCGGTGCTCCAACCTGCCTCAGAGCCTCCAAGGTTCGAGGCACCAGGTGGGCCGCTTCATTGGGCACGGCGAACTGGTACTGCAGAAAGCCCGCCGGGCCATAGATGCGGTTCCAGTCCTGCACCCCATCGAGGGGATGGAAGAAGGGTGCAATCGCCTGCAACTCCCCGACTCGGTGTTTGGGCGCCTTGCGATACCAGGCCTCGTTGAAGGCCCGCACCGTCAGCTTGTTCAGCAACCCCCCGGGCAGGAACGGCGGTGCGGAGGCCAGGGCCTTGGGGTCGTAGTGGAGCGGATCAGCCTGCTGAGCTTTGGGCAGCGCTTCGGCGCGGGCATGGTCACCGCAGGTGAGCACGCCTCGGCCTTTTGGATCAAGGCTGTCGACCCAGGCGACGCTGTAGCGGTACTTCGCGTCGGCCTCCACCATCGCCGTCATCAGCGACTCCAGATCCCGGTAGCGGGTGGTGTCAACGCTGATCAGTGAACTGGTGATCGGGATCAGTGAAAAGGTGGCTTCCACGATCACGCCGGTCAGCCCCATGCCCCCGACGGTGGCCCAGAAGCAGGGGGCATCGCCGCCAGCTGGGGACAGCTCTCGCAAGCTGCCCTGGCCATCCAGCAGCAGCAGCCGTTGCACGTGGTTGCCAAAGCTGCCGTCCACATGGTGGTTCTTGCCATGCACATCGGCGGCGATCGCGCCGCCCACTGTCACGTTGCGGGTGCCAGGCGTCACCGGCAAAAAGAAGCCCGCCGGCACGATCACTCGCAGGATCTGATCCAGGCTCACCCCAGCCCCAGCTGTGACGGTGCCGCTGGCAGGATCGAGGTCGATCCGATCGAAGGCTGGCAACTCGATCACCGTGCCGTCCTTCAATTGCGCCGCATCGCCGTAGGAGCGACCGAGGCCCCGGGCGATCAACGAGCGGGGCGGGGCGCCGCGCACCAGCTCCTGCAGTTGATCCACCGAGCTGGGCTGCACCACCTCGGCGGAGACTGGGTTGGTGCGGCCCCAGCCGCTCAGCGTTCTGGTTTCGGCCTTCAGGCCCGTGGGGAGGGTGATCGTCACGGCGGTTCAGAGCTTGGAGGCGATGGGACCAGGCAGCAGGCGGATCAGCAGCATCAACGGCGACCACCACCAGGGCAGGTATTCGATGCCGCGCCGGTTGGGCCGTCGCAGCAGATCCAGCGCCACCGATGCAGGGCTGGCGCAAAGCAGTGGCGGGGCCTTGCCCACGGTCATGGGCGTGGCCATGAAACCGGCTTTGATGATCCGCACCGCAAACGGCTTGCCGTGGCAGCGCAGCAGCAAACCCTCACACAGTGCCGTCAGCGCAGCCTTGGCAGCGCCGTAGTGGTAGTTCGAAGGGCGCCCGCGGTCTGCGGCCACCGAGCTGAACACCCAAAGCCGGCCTGGTTGGGCCAACCGCTCGGGGGTGGCGATGGCGGTGATCCAGGGGATCAAGCCGCCCACGTTGGCCGCCAGGATCCGCAAGGCCTCGGAGGCATCATCACGCGCCAGCTCAGCATCGCCGAGCGAGCCGGCGGCGATCAGGTAAAGGTCGAACTCTCCCACCGCAGGCCGGCGGCTGGGTTCGAGGCCGGCATCAGCGAGTAAATCGGTGGTTTCGGTGCTGACGGCCGCGCCGAAGCGCTGTTGCAGCTCAGCGGCAAACCGGGCGTTGGTCTCGGTATTGCGGGCAACCAGGTGAAAGCGTGCGCAGCCCCGCCGCGCCATTTCCCGGCAGAGGGCCTTGGCCACCTCGCTGGTGCTGCCCAGCACGAAAGCGCTCTGGATTGGAGTTGATCCTGCTTCGGCCATGACGGGTAGTTTCACCAAAGTTCGGCCCGAGCGCGACGGGGACGGACAGCACCTGCAGCGGCCAGCGCCCAGCGTCGCTCGGCGTAACCTTCGCCCAGGGCGTGATCTGCTGGGAACACAGCACTCGCCAGAGCCGCCGCCGTCTCGCTTGGCTTGGAGAGCGCCAGCACCGCACCCCTCGCGGCAGTCGATGTCGGCCTCATGCGGGTCCGGTCGTCCCGGCGCCTGGGCTCCGGCGTGCACAGAGGCACCCGATGTAGCCCGGGTGCTCAGCTGCTGAGATCAGGTGCTGACCTCTCAGACCGCCGGGAAGCAGGTCCTAAACCTGGCGGGGCAACCAGCGGTTCACATTTGGCTGTGGATAGGCCACCGCGATACTGCTGAAGCTGCGCCAGTGCGGATGGCCGCTGGCTTGCAGGAGTTCCCGGTCGCCGGAGCTATCGCCATAGGCCTCCAGTTGGTCGGGTGGAGGCAAAACACCGAGATGCCGCGCAAGACGATGCAGCTTCTCGGCACCTTTGCAGTTGGGCGTGGTCAGTCGCAGCGGTTTGGTAGGTCCCACCAGGTGGAGTTCACTACAGCCGGTGGCAATCAACTCCACGCCCAGGTGGCTAGCCAGCGCTGCGATGAATGGCTCCGGAGAGGCCGTGATGATCAGGCAGCGATGCCCGTGCTGCTGATGCCAACGCAGGCGGGCAACCGCTTGAGGCCGCAGCTGCGCAACCAGCATCGCGGGCAACTCACGCAACGCGGCCTCTCGCCGCCGCAAGGGCGCTGCCTGGAGGGCACGATTCAAGACGGCCTCCTTGATCTGGGCCGTGCTGCAGCGCCCCAGGCGCCAGGACAGCAGTTGAGGCGCGAGAGTGCAGAGATCGAGTGCCAGCCCCACGGGCCCACGCAACAGCAACAGAAAGCAACGGGTGGCATCGCCACAGATGAGTGTGCCGTCGCAGTCGAAGGCGGCGATGCGTGTCATTGTTCAGGCGTGCGGAAGCTCACATGTTTGTGGCCTAGATAACTGGTGAAAACAGGTATAGCAACGCCCACGCTGTGGGCGATTAGGTCGACAAGTGTCGCGGCACCGATGATCGGGAGCAGAACATGACGCAGGCCAATGCTGACGAGCCAGGTCTGGAGGACAGCAACCAGATTGACGAGCGCAAAAGCCGCGAAAGATCGGCGGATGCTCTGGCCGCTGCCCGTAAAAACAAAGCGGCGGGCAAGAATGTAAGCCGTGACCATCCCGACCGCATAGGCCGCTAGCACCGCCAGCTCAAAGCGCAGCACCAGCGAAAATCCCACCCGGCTGAGCACGTTGACCGCAGCCGCAGCCCCGCCGGTGAGCACGAACAACAGAAACTGTCGACCGGAACTGCTCGTCATGCGGGCAGGGAGATCTGGCTTTGCGCCGACTCCACCGCCTGGCGGGCCAGCGCCCGTCCAAAGCCAATGCTTTCGCTGATGCCTCGGTCCTCCGGGTAATACGCGGTGGTATCCGCTGTGAACACGCCTGGGAATGGCTGCAACGGCGGCAGGCTTTGCTGGAAATGCACACCACAAACGGGCTGGGCAAAGCGGTAGCGGCTGCAGTGGCTGCTCAGCAAGTCCGCGTCCGTGAGCCGTGGGTTGATGGCCTTGAGGCATCCCCAGGCATCGTCGATGAACGCCTGATTGGGGCGTTGGTAATCGGGGTGATCCGCAGGGATATAAAAGGGCACATAGGTCACTGGAGCACCAAGGGGCCTCAAGTTGCTCATCTCAATCACCCCTGGGATTGCGAAGCGCTCGTCGTTGACGTTCGTCCAAAAGTTGACGGTGATGGGTTGGCGGGTTTTGATCACCACACAGGCACAGGCCACCGAGCGCAGTGCGCTGTAGCGATCCACCAAGCCCTGATCCACGCCACCGGCCTGCAGAACGGGCGCCATCAGGGGCAAGGGAACCGTGCTGATCACGCAGTCAAACATGTGTTCCCCGGAAGGGGTGCTGAGCATGGCACCACCGGAGGGCAGAGGCCTGAGAGCCTGCACCGGGGTGCTGAGCTGAATCTCGGCCCCGCGAGCTCGGATGGCGGCTGCCAACGCATCAATCAGCTGCTGGGAGCCCCCACTGAGAAAGCCGAGGGTTTCCCTGAGGCGCCGGCGGGACTGACCCAGCCGGCGGACGCGGCTCCAAATCCAGGCAGCCGAGATTTGGTCGCTGTAATGGAAGAACTTATAGGCAAATAATTTGTGCCAAAGCACCTGATAGCCCTTCTCCCCCAACCAACTGCGCAACCACTGGGTGGCGGTGGTGCCGTCAAGGGAGCGCCAGTTGCGGATGGTCAGACAGCGGGCGGCATGCAGCAGGTAGCGAAGCCGTGTGAGCATGGGCAGCCGGCGAAAGCCCAGCACGGCCCCAACCGAGCCCCAGGGATAGAGACGCCCATCCAGGAAGAAGCCCATCTGTGTGGTGCGCCAGTGCAGCTGGTTGTCCAGACCCAGCTCCTGCAGCATCTGGAAGAAAGCCGTGTCGCTGAGGCAATGAAAGTGGTAGTAGCGCTCCAGTTGGATGCCGGCGAACTCAAAGCAGGCCGCCATGCCGCCGAGGCGGTCATCGGCCTCAATCAGGACTGGCTGATGACCCAACTGAGTGAGCTCGTAGGCCACGGCGAGGCCCATTGGGCCGCCACCAATGACTGCAATTCGTCTGGGTTGGGAGGTGGTGGGTGGCATCAGAACGGCATCTCCACCTGGCTGAAACGACGATCCTGGTAGGTGATCCGCAGCGCATCCAGAAGTGGCGTTGGGGTGACCGAAAAGATCCCGGGCCAGTCAATCACCTCAAATTCATCACCAGCGGTAAGCGCTTTGAGTTGCGAGCGGGTAAACGCTGGCTGGCGGGAGATCAGCGCCCAGGCCTGGAGAAGAACACCAAAGAGCGGGATTGGTAAATGGATCATCAATGTGCGAGCTCGCACGGATTGGCGTAACTGCCGCATCAGGCTGAGATAGCTTATCTTTTCCAAGCCGGTGATGTCGAAGGTGCCTTGGAGACGGTGATCCTCCAGGCAACGTTGGATCAGCGTACAGAAATCGCCCACGTAGAGCGGCTGCCGGATGAAGCGCCCAGATCCCGGTATCGGGAATAGGGGTAACTTCTGCATGAATCGTGCCAGCCAGCCGAGATGCTTGCGGTCAAACCAGCCGAACATCAAGGTGGGCCTGAGCACCACAGCATCGGGCCACTGCTGCAGCACCAGTTGCTCCTGGCGCCGCTTGGTTTCGGTGTAGAGGTCTGTCGCTACGGAATTCACCACCGAACTGCTCACATGCACGAGTCGGCGGATGCTGGCCTGCCGCAGCTGCTCAAGCACCACTTCCGTGCTGCGCACATTGTTTCGCTCAAATTGGCTGGGGTCAATGTTGCCGATCTCAGCTTGAAGCATCACACAGGCATCGCAAGCCCGGATCGCCTCCGGCCAGTGTTGGCCATCGGTTTGTGTGAGGTCTTCCAGCAGAAATGTGACCCCAGGGAAGAGCTTCTGTGCAATCGCCACGGCTTCCCGCTTTTTATCCACCACCAGCAACTCCCAATCAGGATGGTTGCTCTGCAGCAAAGCGATCAGATTCAAGCCCACCAGGCCAGCTCCTCCAGGTAGAAAAACTCTCATAGGTGGAGCCTCGCTTCAGGTAGCAGATGGGCGCGATGACTGAGGCCTACCACAGCCACAGTGACCAACCAGGTTACCAGGATGAAATGGATGCCCCGATCTCCCAACAACATCTCCTCCGGCTTCTCGCTGGTGCGATTCGGATCCAAACTCAACCTTCGTTCGGCTTCCTCAGGGTCACTGAGCAGCTGGTAACGAAATATGCCCACAAGCACAAATGGCACTGTCAACAGCATCCAGCTGGTGGGAGCTCCACTCAGGACTGGACCAGCAGCCCAGAGACTATAACTCATGAAGGCGCTTGTTGCGACGGTACTCTCCAGCCGCAGTAGCAGCGGTAGTGAGTAGCGCTCCAGGACTTTGCGGGTGATTACACCCCGATCCTGGGCAACCCGCAGTTCCGCCTTGCGCTTTTCGATCGCCAGGAACAGCGCCAAGAGCCCCACCGTCAACAGGAACCATGGTGAGGGCGGCAGCATCGCCGCCACCGCCCCGGCGATCGCCCGCAGCAGAAACCCAGAGGCGATGCAAAAGAGATCCAGTAGCGGCAACCGTTTAAGCTGCAGGCAGTAGCCCACCTGGATCAGCCCGTAAATCAGCACAACTCCCGCCAGTGCCGGCGCCACCCACATCGCCAGGCTGAGGCTTGCCGCCGCCAACACCGTAGCTGTGGTCAAAGCCAGCGGCACGCTGACGAGCCCGGCGGCAATCGGTCGATTGCGCTTGCTCGGATGGGCACGATCGGCAGCCAGATCGAGGCAGTCATTCAAAAGGTAAATAGAGCTGGAGATCAGGCAGAACGTCACCAGCGCTGCAACGGCTGGCAGCCAGACGTGAGCCTCGAAGCGGAAGGCGAACAGTGGCGCAGCAAACACCAGTAGGTTCTTGGTCCACTGGCGTGGGCGGCAGGCCTTGAATAGGGGTGGCAGGGGCATTCGGGAATGGAAGCCACGAGCTGCGTCATTGGTGTAGTTTAGCGCATTGTGAGCGAACAACAGTCAGCGACGAGCGGGTATTTCATGTTGCCCGCGCGATTTAAGCTGACTAAGCGAACTGCAGGGAATCAGATTCAACTTGATCGTGATTGCTTGTTTAACAAAGTTGCCTCGGGGTTCGCGATTGGATCATGGGTATTGTTGGGGATTTCAGCGCCTAGTCGTGGAGATCGCTGGCCAGCACTGCTGGCGTTCAGGCTAGATCGTGGATCTTCTTGTTATAGAGATAGTCGACCCGATCAATCGCACTCTGTTGTTGACAACTCTGGCGGTATGCCGCCGAGCACCGGATCCTGATGGGTTGGCGGCATTGACTGGAGACACCGGTTTAATTTCTCGAACGAAGTCTTCAACAAATGGAGCTGAGGTGCCTTGGTCTGAAACTCTAGAGTCCCGAATTCCTTGATTCGATCCCGTGCATGGATGGATCACGGGAGGCTTCAGGAGGTGAATCAAGCATGATGAAACGGCACGTGATGGCGGCCCAGTCTGGCCTAGAGCATCGTCACCTCGTCATGGTTGACGTCCACAGTGCTTTGCTTCGCAATCGGCTCGCCAATCCCGATCACTGATGGCCTTGATCAGTCTGCTGGTGCAATGGCCCAGTTGCTCCACTCAGCCTGAGGGCGCATCAACAGCATCCCGCTCTGCTGATCCTTGGATCAGCTTTCGCTGCCGCTTGGTCCGGCGATGCTGTGTAGACAGGGTTGCCTCATCGTCGGTCAACGGAGTGATCAGAAGTGCCAGCGTCATGGCTGATGCCAGTCGCGACCGAGCCTTGATTGCTGTGGAGTGAGTCCAATCGCTGGCCTTCACGGGTGAACTCCAGTGCTTCAGTCAGGACCCTGCTAGCGGACTGGTTTGGGATCTGCTTACCCAGTCCAGTCAGTCAGTCTGTGCTGCATGGGTTGCAGCACAGATGCCAGAGCCGTCGGTATCTGGCTCCAGCTGGAGTGGTCATGCTTAAACTTGCGACGGAAGAGTGGAACTACACGTAACTCGCTTACAATGACATCTGTTTATTTCGATCCAGCCTGGCTTGTCAATGTCAATCCACTGGATTGGCAATGCCTCACACGCAATCTCCTGACAGCCAGCGATGATCCTGTCC